>NZ_SSXE01000042.1 GCF_021699195.1 Nonomuraea sp. MG754425
GGTCAGGCCGCCGGGGAGGCCCGGGGCCGGTCTGGCCGCCGGGGTCTCGCCGCGCAGCGGGAAGTGGCAGGCGACCTGGTGCGTCTCGCCCACCAGCGCGGGCTCTTGCGCGCAGGCGTCCACCGCCAGCGGGCAGCGGGTGCGGAAGCGGCAGCCGGTCGGCGGGTTCAGCGCGCTCGGCAGCTCGCCCTTGATGGTGGTGTCCGGGCTGGGCGCGCGGCCGGGGTCGGGCGAGGGCACGGCGTCGAGCAGCGCCCGCGTGTACGGGTGGCGCGGCGCGCGGACCACCTGGTGCGCGGGGCCGATTTCGACCAGCTTGCCCAGGTACATCACGCCGATGCGGTCGGCCATGTAGTCGACCACGGACAGGTCGTGGCTGATGAACACGTACGACAGGCCGAGCTCGCCCTGCAGGTCGCGCATGAGGTTGAGCACCTGCGCCTGCACCGACACGTCCAGCGCGCTGACCGGCTCGTCGGCCACGATCAGCCGGGGCCGCAGCGCCAGCGCCCTGGCCAGCCCGATGCGCTGCAACTGCCCGCCGGAGAACTCGTGCGGGTAACGTTCCAGCGCCCGCCGCGGCAGCCCGACCTGGTCGAGCAGTTCGCCCGCCCGTGCGCGGCGCGCGGCGGCGTCGCCGGCCTGCTGGATCTCCAGCGGCTCGGTGAGGATGGAGTCGACGCGCATGCGCGGGTTCATGGCCGCGTAGCTGTCCTGGAACATGAGCTGCACCTGCCGGTGCATGCGCCGGCGGGCGGGCCGGTCGAGGGTGGCGGCGTCGGCGCCGTCCACGACGATCCGGCCGCCGGTGGGCGCTTCGAGACCGGCGACGAGGCGGCCGACGGTGGACTTGCCGCAGCCGGACTCGCCCACGATGCCGAGCGTCTCGCCCTGGCCGACCTCGAAGGACACCCCGGCCACGGCGCTGACCCGCCCGGCGGCGTCGCGCAGGCCCGCGCCGCCGGCGTCGTACTCCTTGACCAGGTCGTGCACGGCCAGGATCGGCTCGGGGCTCTCGGACGCGGTCCTGGCCCGGCCGGACGAGGCCGCCGCCGCCGGGACAGGCTCGGTGACGGGGTGCAGGCAGGCGTACGCGTGGCCGTCCCCGATGAGCGGGATGTCGCCGGTGCGGCACTCGTCGGTGGCCTGGCCGCAGCGGGGCGCGAAACGGCAGCCGGTCAGCGGGCGCGACAGGTCCGGCGGCAGGCCGGGGATGCTGTAGAGGCGGCCGGCGCCGTCGGGGCCCGGCCGGGCGGACTCGGGCAGGGCACGCATGAGCGCCTCGGTGTAGCGGTGGCGCGGCGCGCGGAACAGCTCGGCGGTGGTGGCGGTCTCCACCACGCGGCCGGCGTACATGACGGCGACCCGGTCGGCGCGGCCGGCGATCACGCCGAGGTCGTGGGTGACCAGGATGACCGCCATCTTGAACTCCTCGCGCAGGTCGTCGATGAGTTCGAGGATCTGGCGCTGGGTGGTGACGTCCAGGGCGGTGGTGGGCTCGTCGGCGATGAGCAGGCGCGGGGAGCGGATGAGCGCCATCGCGATGACGACGCGCTGGCGCATGCCGCCGGAGAGCTGGTGCGGGTAGTCATCGACGATCCTGTCCGGACGGGGCATGCCGACCCGGCGCAGGATCTCCACGGCCCGCTCGCGCGCCTCCTTCCTGCCGACGCCCTGGTGGACGCGCAGGGGCTCGGCGACCTGGGCGCCGATGCGCATGGTGGGGTTGAGCGAGGTGAGCGGGTCCTGGAAGACCATGCCCATCTCGACGCCGCGCACCCTGCGCAGTTCCCGGGGGTCGAGCGTGCGCAGGTCGCGGCCGTCGAAGAGGATCTCCCCGCCGACGACCCGGCCGCCGGCGGGCAGCAGCCCCATGACCGACAGGACGGTCATGGTCTTGCCGCTGCCCGACTCCCCCACGACGCCGAGCGTCTCGCCCTGGTGGACCTCGAGGTTGACCTGGTCGAGCGCGTGCACGGCACCGCGCCGCAGCGCGATGTCGGTGCTGAGGTCACGCAGCCGCAGCAGCGGCCGGTTCGGAGCCTCCATGTGGTGAAACCTCCTGCTAACGCCGCCGGAGGCGGACCTCGAAGACGTCCCTCAGCCCGTCGCCGATGAAGTTGAAGGCGAGGACGATGAGGATGATGGCGATCCCCGGCGGGTACAGCAGCCACCAGTTGCCGCTGAAGGTGTCCGCCAGGCCGTCCGACAGCATGCCGCCCCAGTTGGCGGCGGGCGGCGGCACGCCCAGGCCGAGGAAGGACAGGTAGGCCACGTACAGGATCGCGTCGGCGACCTGGAAGGTGGCGTTGACGATCACCGTGCCGATGGCGTTGGGGATGATGTGCCGGCGCACGGCGCGCCCGCCGGTGCCGCCCATGCCGCGCATCGCCACGACGTACTCGCGGGTGCGCAGGGTGAGCGCCTCGCCGCGGACCAGCCGGGCGGGGCCGAGCCAGGCGAAGGCGCCGATGATGACGATGAGCATCGGCACCGTGGGCGTCACGATCGCGGCCATGAGCATGAACAGGAACAGCGCGGGGATCGACATCATGGCGTCGACCACCCGCATCATGATCGCGTCCACCCAGCTTCCCGCGAACCCGGCGACGGCCCCCCACACGGTGCCCACGACGGTGGCCAGCAGGCCGGCGGCGAGCCCGACCACGATGGAGGTCTGGCCGCCGAGCATCATGCGGCCGAGCTGGTCGTAGCCGACGCCGTCGGTGCCGAGCGGGTGCCCGTCCACGCCGGGGGCGAGGTAGACCTTGGTCAGGTCGGTGTGCACCTGGTCGGTCTGGTAGAACAGCGGGCCGAGGAAGGAGAAGGCCGCGAGCAGCACGAACAGGCCCACGCCGACCAGGGCGAGCCGGTTCTCGCGGAAGACCTCCAGGCCCTGACGCCACATCCCGCGGACGGGCGCGTCCTCGTGCTCGGTGGTCATGAGCGTCCCGCCCTGAGTCGTACGCGCGGATCGACCGCGGCGTACAGCACGTCGGCGACCAGCGCGCCGAGCACGGTCGCCACCGAGATCAGCAGGGTGACGCCGAGCAGGATCGGGTAGTCCCGCTTGAGCGCCGCCTGCCAGAACAGCAGCCCCATGCCCGGGTAGTTGAACAGCCGCTCGACCACGAGGGCGCCGCTGAACAGCGCGGGCAGGTACATGCCGAGCAGGGTGATGACGGGGAACAGGCCGTTGCGCAGCGTGTGCCCGACGATCACCCGGCTCTCCGGCAGGCCCTTGCTGCGGGCCGTGCGCACGTAGTTCTCGTTCAGGTTGTCCACCATGGACGAGCGGACGTAGCGGGAGTAGACCGCGACGGTGAGGATCGTCAGCGTGAGCGTGGGCAGCACCAGCCCGGCGGGGTCGGCCAGCACCTCCGCGAGGGTGAAGCCCTGCGGGGCCTCGGGCGGCAGCACCGGCCACACCTGGGAGAACAGAATGATCATCATGAGGCCCATGAAGAAGATCGGCGTCGCGTAGGCCAGCAGGGTCAGCCCGTTGATGGTGTAGTCGGGCCAGCGGTTGCGCCGCACGGCCTGCACGACGCCGAGCGGGACGGCCACGACGACCGCGAGCAGCGTCGAGGCCAGCGACAGCAGGGCGGTCTTGGGCAGCCGCTGCCCGATGGCCTCGGCCACCGACTGGTTGAGCTGGAAGGAGTAGCCCAGGTCACCCTGGACCAGCCGCCGCAGGTACAGCGCGTACTGTTCCCACAGCGGCCGGTCGTACCCCATCTCGTGGTCGAAGGCGGCGATCTGCTGGAGCGTCGCCTCCTTGCCCAGGATGGCCCGCGCCGCGCCTCCTGGCAGCAGGTGCAGGATCACGAACGTGATCAGTGTCACCAGGATCACGATGACCAGGGCCTGGCCCAGGCGCGTGAGGAGGTACCGGGTCAACGGTCAGCTCTTCCAGGACCAGTCTTGGAAGTACATGAGGTTCATCGGGTCCTGCGGCTCGACGCCTTCCAGGCCCGACTTGTACGCCGAGATCTGGTAGACGGGGTTGGGCATCCAGAGCACCGGCAGGTCCTTGGCCAGGAAGTCGTTGTACTCCTGCAGGGCCCCGGCGTCGGTGGAGAACTGCGCCTTGTCGATCAGCTCGTCCGCCTCGGGGTTGCTGTAGCTGCCGAGGTTGACGGGGGCGTCGGTCTGGAACAGGCGCTCGCCGGAGGCGAAGGCCGGGTAGTACCAGCTTCCCTGGGAGCCGAAGAACGACATGTCCCAGTCACACTTGGACTCCTGCGGCTTGCAGGCCGGGGTGACCGCGACGGAGTCGGGCACCTCCTTGATGGTGAGCTGCACGCCGAGCTTGGCCATCGCCGACTTGATCTCGGCGAACATCTTGGTGGTCGCGGCGAAGCCCGACTGACTGGTGACGGTGAAGCTGAGCGGGGTGTCCTTGGCGATGCCCGTGCCGCACAGCGCGGGGTCGGCGCAGGTGCTCTGCCCGTCGGGCGTCACCTTCCAGCCGTGGCTCTCCAGCAGTTGCCGGGCCTTTTCCGGGTCGAAGGGGTAGGCGCAGCCCTGGCCGCCGGGGGTGCCGGGCTTGGCCGGGACCGGGCCGCAGGTCGGCGAGGCCATGTCGGACCAGATGACCTTGCTGATGGTGGGCTGGTCGATGAGCATCTGCAGCGCCTGGCGCAGGTACGGCTGCTTGAACAGCACGCCGCTCTTCGGGTTGTTGAAGTTGAGCTGGAGGTAGGTGATCGACCAGCCGTACCAGGGGGAGACCCGGTAGTCCTTCGACTCCAGGTAGCTCTTCTGCGACAGGTTGGCCGGCGGGATGTAGCCGTAGTCGATCTGGCCGGCGCGCAGCACGTTGAACTCGGCGTCGTCGCCGGTGAACGGGCGCAGCACGATCTTGTTCAGCTTCGGCTTGTCCGGCCCGGAGTAGGCGTCCTGCTTGGCCAGGACGACCTCGCCGCTGGGCACGTAGCTGTCCAGCTTCCAGGGGCCGCTGGTGGTCTTCCACAGCGGGTTGGTGGCGTAGGACTTGGGGTCCTTGGAGGCGGCGGTCAGCTCGTCGAAGGTCTTCTCGGCGTCGCCGCCCTTGTCCCAGGCGTGCTGGGGCAGCGGCACGATGCGGTTGAGCTGGTTGCCGGTGAACCAGGCGGTGTTGTACGCCTTCTTGGTGGTCAGGGAGAAGGTCTTGTCGTCCTTGACCTCGAAGGCGGAGATGTTGTCGGGGAAGCCGCCGGGCCGGTAGGAGGCCCACTTGTCCTTGTTGGCGGTGACGAGGTCCCACCAGAACCGGACGTCCTTCGTGGTGATCGGCTTGCCGTCGGACCAGGTGTTGTCCTTGAGCGTGATGCTCAGCGTCCTGCCCTCGTCGCTGACGACGGGCGGCTCCGCCAGGGAGCGCTCGGGGTTGATGTTGTCGGTGCTGGTGCCGTCGAGCTGGTAGCTGTACAGCTTGCGGTACAGGGCGGTGCTGAAGATCTCGTTCTCGCCCTGGGTGAAGCCGGGGGCCGAGATCGGCAGGATCCAGTTCGGCGTGCGGAGGGCCACGGTCGCGGTGTCCTTGCCCTGCGCGCCACCGCCGCCGCCCTGCTGTGCGCCGCCGCCGGCGCCCGCGCTGCAGGCGGTCAGTCCGAGCCCGATGGCCACCACGCCGCACACGATGCGGGTTCTCGTCCCCATGTTTCTCCTCGTCGAGACGCGGGTGCGCCCGTTATGGGCCGTTCAGTCCGGAGAATGTATAGAGAAGCAAGTAGTAAGTCAATGCGAAAAATCGACTTTGTTCAGCCCACTTATTTCGCGGTAGAGTCCGCGGCGAAGGCGACTGGTCGGTGATCGTCTTCTTCGCCCATGATGGGCACCAGTCGTGTTCAGCCGGTTCGTGTTCTCACGGAGGGAGAGGCATGTCGGAGCCCGCCAATCTGCGCGAGCAGGCGCTCAGCCTGCTGGCCAGTGGCAAGGCCGTCTCCCGCGCCGACCTGGTGGAGATCCTTCAGGTGGCCCCCTCGACGGTCTCCAGCGTGGTGCGCCGCCTGCTGGAGGAGGGCACGATCCTGGAGGAGGGCGTCGGCGCCTCCACCGGCGGACGCCGCCCGCGGATCCTGCGCCTGCGCGAGGACGGCGGCGTCTACGCCGTCGCCGAACTCGGCGGCGGCCACGCCCGCGTCGGCCTGTGCTCGCCCTCCGGGGCGCTGCTGACGGCCGAGGAGTTCGCCGTCGACATAGGAGCCGGCCCCAAGGCGATCTTCGACGACGTCACCGAGGGCTTCGACCGCGTCCGGGCCGCCCACGCGCCCGGCCGGCGGCTGCTGGCCGTCGGCATGGCCCTGCCCGGCCCCGTGGACTTCCCGCACGGACGCCTCATCGGCCCGGCCCGCATGCCGGGCTGGAGCGGGTACGACGTCCAGAACGACCTGGCCGACCGCTTCGGGGTCACCGCCGTGGTCGACAACGACGCCAAGGCCGCCGCGATCGGCGAGCACGTCACCCGCCGCGAGAGCGGCGACATGATCTACGTCAAGGCCGGCACCGGCATCGGCGGCTGCCTGGTCAGCGGCTCCCAGATCTACCGCGGCGGGCGCGGCCTCAGCGGCGACCTCACCCACGTGCGCGTGGCCGACAGCGGCGAGCGCGAATGCTCCTGCGGCAGCCGCGGCTGCCTGGAGACCGCCGCCAGCGGGGCCGCGCTCGTCCGCGAGCTGGCCGGGCGCGGCCTGCCCGTGGCCAGCACGCGCGACGTCGTGGCCGCCACCGTCAACGCCGACCCGGCCGTGGTGACCCTGGTGCGCCACGCGGGCCGGCTGCTGGGCGTCGCGCTGTCGGGCCTGGTCAACTTCCTCAACCCCGACAGCGTCGTCATCGGCGGCGCCCTGTCCAGCCTCGACGTCTACGTGGCCGCCGTCAAAGGCGTGCTCTACGAGCGCTGCCTGCCGCCGCTGACCCAGTCGCTGATCATCGAGGCGAGTGTCGCCGGGCCCGACGCGGCCCTCGCCGGGCTCGGCCACCTCCTGCGCGAGACGGCCGGCGTCCACCCCGCACAACCCGCCCGTTGCCCCTCGTAACGCTCGTTCGCCGACCCCGGAGAAAGCACCAGCGTGTCCACCACTTCGTCTCTGCGCATCGCCGTCTGCGGCGTGCACATCGAGTCCAGCACCTTCTCGCCGCACCTGAGCGGCGCCGCCGACTTCGCGGTCACCCGCGGCCAGGCCCTGCTCGGCCGCTACGACTGGCTCGGCGAGCCGTGGGCGGCCGGCGTGGAGTGGGTGCCGCTCGTCCACGCCCGCGCGCTGCCCGGCGGAGCGGTCGAACCGGCCGCCTACGACGCCTGGCGGGACGAGATCGTCCGCGGCCTGGCCGACGGGCCGTTCGACGGGGTGCTGCTGGACATCCACGGCGCGATGAGCGTCGTCGGCCGCGAGGACGCCGAAGGCGACCTGGTCACCGCCGTCCGCGCCGCGATCGGCCCGCGGCCGCTGGTGTCGGCCGCGATGGACCTGCACGGCAACGTCTCCCCCACCCTGTTCGCCGGCTGCGACCTGCTGACCTGCTACCGCACCGCGCCCCACGTGGACGTCTGGGAGACGCGCGAGCGCGCCGCCCGCAACCTCGTCGAGGCCCTGCGCCGTGGCGGGCGTCCGCACAAGGCGCTGGTCCACGTGCCGATCCTGCTGCCCGGCGAGATGACCAGCACCCGCGTCGAGCCCGCCCGCGGCCTGTACGCCCGCATCCCCGCCGTCGAGGCCCGGCCGGGCGTGATCGACGCGGCGATCTGGATCGGCTTCGCCTGGGCCGACGAGCCGCGCTGCACCGGCGCGGTGGTGGCCACCGGCACCGACGCCGGCGCGACCGAGCGGGCCGCGCGGGAACTGGCCCAGGCGTTCTGGGACGCGCGCGACGACTTCGCCTTCGTGGCGCCCACCGGCTCCATGGACGAGTGCCTGGACGCGGCGCTCGCGCAGGGCGCGGCCCGGCCGTACTTCATCAGCGACTCCGGCGACAACCCGGGCGCGGGCGGCGCCGACGACGTCACCTACGCGCTGGAACGCATGCTGGCCAGGCCCGGGATCCGCGACGGCTCGGTGCGCGCCGTCTACGCCTCCCTGTTCGACCCGGAGACGGTGGCGCGCATCGGGCACCTGCCGATCGGCACGCCGGTCAGCGTGCGCGCCGGGGGCCGTCTCGACGCGCGTGCGCCGGGGCCGTTGCTGCTGGAGGGGACGCTGGAGGCGCTGGCCGACGACCCGGACGGCGGGCGGGTGGCCAGCGTGCGGATCGGCGGGCTGAGCGTCTTCCTGACCTCGCGCCGGATGCAGTACCGGCTGCTGGAGTCGTACCGGCGGCTGGGGGTGGAGGCCGGCGGGGCCGACGTGGTCACGGTCAAGATCGGGTATCTGGAGCCGGAGCTGTTCGAGGCGGCGGCCGGGTGGATGCTCGCGCTCACGCCGGGGGGCGTGGATCAGGACCTGCACCGGCTGCCGTACCGGAACCTGCGGCGGCCGATCTTCCCCCTGGACCCGGTCGCCGCCCTCGACCTCGCCCCGCGCCGTTCCTGAGCACCTGACCGTTCCTGAGCACCTGACCGTTCCTGAGCACCTGACGGGCACCCCCGCAATCACCAGGGCCGCCCCCGGAGCGCACACCTTCCTACCGGTGCGCGGTCCGCGGGGCGGCCCGTTCTTCGTGTTGCGAGGGGTTAGGTGTGGGGCGACGGGCGGCCTGGCACGCTAACGCGCCCCACCAGGCAGGACGGCTTACTGGTAGGCCAGCGCGTCCAGCCTGTCCGCCTCGAGGGTGTCGCCGAAGTACTCGCCGGCTTCCCGCATGTGGCGGTGTCGGTCAACATCGACCTTGACCTTGATGTCGCACTTGACGTCGACGCGGACGTGGGCTGACCTGTCGACCGGACCGGTGCTGCACACCGTGATCCTGTTGGTCGGCTGGTGGTGGTCATCGGCCAGCGCCGCACCGGAAGCCGTGATAGCTCCGGCCGCGAGCAGGGCGGCCGCGACCGCGCATGCCCCACCCATCTGACGTGCCTTCATGTTGCGCTCCTCTATTTCCCTGAGATCCGATCTGGTTCGATCGGAGTCACAGAGAGTCTTATTCCAGCTACTCTCGGTAGCTATGCAGCCTCATATCCCTGCATATCGGCAAGGTCCCTCCATGGGCTTATTTGATCCACTTCGCCGTTTCCAGCGCAGTTTTCACCGCGCCACGCCGGATGCCGACGCACGATTGTTATCGCTAACAGACAATGCTTGGCGATGCCCGGCTTTCGCCCGCCCAAGAGCAGCTCAGAGTGTCCGGTGATCAAAAACAGCGGGCCGCCACCGACTGTTAGCGTTATCAATTCTCGGGACGCGGACGGTGATTTCGAGGGGAGACCATGAGAGAGCAGGCGCAACCGATTCGCACAACGCAGCAGCGCACGGCGATGGCCGCAGCCGCCGCCGCACCACGGCCCGGCCCGGCCACAAAAGAATGGGCCGCCGCGCCGTCGAATCGCTGCTCGGGCTGATCGACGGCGACGGCGGCACGCTCGACGCCGGCCCGGAGGGCACGTCGCAGGTGGTCCCCGCGCTGGTGCGCCGGGCGGGCACCGCGCCGGCGCCGGACTGATCCCGGCCGGCCGCCGGCGGGGCCGTCACAGCGCGAGCCCGATGAGGCCGCAGTTGATGACCAGGGCCAGGGCCGACAGCGCGGTGCGCACCCGGTTCCAGGCGCCCCAGCGGCGGCGCGGGTCCTGCGCCGCGAAGTCCGCCGGCAGGTTGTCCGGGTCGAGGTCGCGCACCCACTTGTTCACCGGCACGTTCTGCGTCAGCGAGATCGCGATCGTGATCAGGCAGAGGGCGGCGGCCACCAGGTACAGGGCCCGCGCCGCCGCGCTCTGCGTGAGCAGGGCGAGCGCCACGTCACCCAGCGTGGTGATCAGGAAGCACGCGGGCATGAACGGGTCGTAACGGGTGGAGAAGAACGCGTGCGCATGCACGTAGCGGTCCGGCGGCAGGCTGGCCAGCAACGGCCAGCCGCCGAGCTGGGTGCCCAGGAGCACCCCGGCGGACAAGCCGTTGGCCAGTAGGACGAGCGAGACGACGATCTCCAGCACGGGCCCCTCCAGTCAGCCTGCCACGAACGCACGATCCGACACCGCCTAGCCACGGGCCGCGGCGGCCTCCACCTTCTCCTTGATCAACTGCATCTGGACGGGCGTGTTGCGGTTCAGCCGCGCCTGCATCGTCGCGTCGTCGACCGGCGCCGCCGCCTTCATCTCGAAGTCCTGCACCCAGCGCATCCGCACGCCGCCGTCCTCCTGCAGGTACTCCCAGTAGATCCACATGTACTTGAACGGCCCCGTCTCGACCCGCTGGGAGCGGACGGTCTTGGTGGGCTCGTCCGGACGCCGGGCCGAGACCCAGCTCCACACCTGGCCGTTCTCGTCGGGGTGCAGCGCGAGCCGGAACAGGATCGTGCCGTCCCGGTCCGAGATGATCTTGGCTTCCGAGTACTCGCTGAACAGCTCGGTCCACGACTCGATGTCGTTGGTCATGTCCCAGAGAAGCTGCATCGGCGCGGCGATGACGATCTCGTTGTCGGTGTGCCCGGCCATGTCACGCACCCGCCTTCGCCGTCAGCAGCGTGTTGATGTACTCGACCGCCCTGGCGGGCGTCGGCATGTCCACGACCGCGTCGTCGCTGATCTGGATGCCGTAGCGGCGCTCCACCTGGCTGCACAGCTCCAGCACGGCCAGCGAGTCGTAGCCGAGGTCCCCGAACCCCATCTGCGCGATGTCGCCGTTGAGGTCCGCCTCGTCGGTGTCTCCCATGCTGCGCAGGATGTCGCGTAGCTGGTCCAAGTCGAAGGCGCTCATTCCTCGTCTCTCCATTTCCTCGTCCGCGTCCGTCGTCCGGGCCTCGCGGTCCGATCCACCGGGACCGTCCCAGGTTCGCCCATCCGTCTGAAAACCTTCTCGAGCCGCGCTCGACGGCTCACGCGAGCACCACCGCGACGGCGTTGACCGTCACCCCGAGCAGCGCGAGCACGGTGCGCAGCAGATGCCAGCGCCGCCACAGCGGCCGGGGGTCGCGCCAGTCCGGCGGCACCTTGTCCGGGTCGAGGGACTTGACCACCCGGTTGATCGGGACGTTGCAGAAGTGCGAGACCACCGACACCCCGAGCAGCAGCACGGCCGCCGTGGCGAAGAGCAGGGCCGGCTGCGCCCTGGTCAGCACCGCCAGCACGATGTCGAGGGCCATCGACGTGAGCACGATGATCGGCATGGTCGGGTCCCAGCGCCGGCCGACCAGCTTGTGGGTGTAGACGTAGCGGTCGGCCGGCATGGCGAACAACGCGGGCAGCACGCTCAGCGCGACCGCGAACAGCACCCCGGCCACCACCCCGCTGCCCACCAGCGCCGCTATGGACAGCACGTCCGTCAGCATCACGACACGCCCGCCCCGCCCTCACCGCGCAGACGCGACTCGGCCACGATCGCGGCGTCGTCGTCGCCGTGACCGGCCGCCAGCACGGCGGCGTATGCCTCGATGGCGCGGGCGGTCAGGGGCAGGTCGGCCCCGTGCTCCCGCGCCTCCTCCCCGGCCAGACTGAGGTCCTTGTGCATGAGCGTGGCCCGGAAGGCCGCCGGCCGGTACCGCTGCCCCCGCATGAACTGCGCGCGGAAGGACAGCACCGGCGAGCGCCAGCCGCTGTTGTCGAAGACGTCCAGCAGCACCGAGCGGTCGATGCCCATCGCCTCGACGAACCTCACCGCCTCGGCCAGGCCCATGATGTGCACGCCCAGCATCAGGTTGAAGGCCAGCTTCAGCGCGCTGGCGTTGCCCGTCGGGCCGAGGTGGCGGACGTCCTGACCGATGGTGGCCAGCACCTCGCGGACCTCCTCGACCGCCGCCTCCTCGCCGGCGGCGAAGACGCGCAGCGCGCCCGTGGCGGCCATGGCGGGGTTGCCCATCACACACGCCTCGACGCGCCGCACCCCCACCTCGGCCAGCCGCTTGTCGGCGTGCACGGCGAACGTCGGCGTGACCGTCGAGGTGTCCACGACGATCGTGCCCGGCCGCAGCCGCCCGTCGAGCTCGCCGAACAGCACCTGCTCCACGGCGGCCTCGTCGGCCAGGCTGAGCAGCACCACGTCGGCGCCGGCCACGGCCTCCGCCGGCGTGGCGGCGATCGTGGCGCCCGCCTTGCCGACCGACACGGCCTTCTCCGGGCTGCGGTTCCAGGCGGTGACGTTCGCGCCGGCGTCCAGCAGGGCGCAGGCCATCCCGGCGCCCATGCCGCCCAGCCCGAGCACCGCGATCGGCTTCGCTCGCACGGTCACCTGCCCGCGGGGTGGGTCTGCACGGACAACTGGGAGATGCAGCGCATCGTGGCGTCGCGGAAGTAGCGGCCGAAGCCGGCCTCGTCGCCGGTGTCGCGCTGCTCCTGAAGGTAGGGGGCGAGCTGCTCCTCGATCAGGTGCACGCCGCGCTGCGCGGCCATGTGGCGGGCGATCGCGGAGAACTCGCCCTCGTAGTGGATGACGCGCACCATGATGTCGTCCTTGATGAAGACGGCGGTGCCGAGCAGGCGGCCGGCCGCAGCGCCGTCGTCGCCGGTGAACACCGGCGTGTCCACCCGCTGGAAGCCGCCGAAGATCTCGGCGATCTCGTCCTCGTGTCCGGGCTTGACTCGGTAGGTGATGGCCGCGAACGGCATGGCGTCTCCTTCGCTTCGGCCGGGTCCGCTCACCCGAAGGCCACTTTGGCCAGCAGGTCGAGCTGCTCGGCATCGGACGTGCAGGGCATCAGCATGAGCTCGTCGCACCCGGCCTCGGCATAGCCGTCGATCGTCTCGCGCAGCCGGGCGTCGTCGCTGATCACGCTGTCGGCCAGGAATCGTGCCTTCTGGCCGGTGTAGGCGTAGTAGTCGAGCAGGTAGCGGGCGCCGGCCTGCTTGCGGTCGGGGCCGGGGGCGACGTAGGCGAGGGCGCCCAGCCGGGGCGTGTCCGTCCGGCCCGCCGCCGTCCAGGCCCGGCGCACCGACTCGGCCACCTCCGCGTAGCGGTGCAGCGGGGTGCTGCCGGAGATCCAGCCCATCCCGTACGTCGCCGCCCGCCTCAGCGCGGCGTCCGAGTTGCCGCCGATCCACATCGGGATCCGGCCGCGCTCGGGCCTGGGGCCGATGCCGGGGACCGCGCCCTGGCCCGACCAGACGCGGCCCATCTCGTCCAGCAGGTCGTCGAGCCGGCGTCCGCGCTGCCGGTAGGGCACGCCGGTCGCGACGAAGTCGTCCTCCCGCCCGCCGGCGGCGATGCCCACCACCAGGCGGCCGGCGGCCAGCCGGTCCACGCTGGCCAGTTGCTTGGCCAGCAGCGCGGCGCTCGGGTGGTAGCCGGCCAGCAGGATCGTGGGGGCCAGCGTGATGCGCTCGGTCACGGCGGCGGACGCCGCGAGCGTCACCACGGTGTCGTAGCTGTCGTAGACCAGCCGGTCGAGCACGGCCAGCGTGCTGAAGCCGAGCCGGTCGGCCCGGCGGGCGAACTCGGGCAGTTCCCGGCCGTCCGTGCCGGGGACGGTGCTCGGCAGTCCCACTCCGATGTCCATGTGGCCTCCTGTCTGCCGGCGACGGCTCAGATCCCGCCGTCCACGTTGAGCGTCACGCCGCTGATGTACTGGGAGGTGTCACCGGCCAGGAACAGCACCGCGCCGGCCACGTCGTTGGGCCGGCACAGCCGCCCCAGCGCCGTGATGGCGACGATGCGCTCGACGACCTTCGGCGGCAGCCCCGCGCCCGGCTCGGTCTCGGTGAGCCCCGGCGCGACGAGGTTGACCCTGATCCCGCGCGGGCCCAGTTCCTTGCACAGCCCCCGGGTGAACCCGACCAGGGCCGCCTTCGAGGCGGAGTAGTGCACGCCGTTGACCCGGCCGCGCAGCGCCGCGGACGCGCCGATGTTGACCACCGAGGCTCCGTCGGCGAGCACGCCCAGCATCGCCTGCGTGACGAGGTAGGCGGAGGTCACGTTGTAGTCGAGCAGCCGCTGCCACTCCTCGCCCGAGATCTCCGAGAACGGGGCGGAGCCGTCCACCCCGACGTTGTTGACCAGGACGTCGAGCCGGCCGAACTCCTCCTCCACGGTGCCCGCCAGCCGGCGGTTGTCGGCGGAGTCGGTCACGTCCGCCCGTACCACCCGGTTGCGGTCGCCGAGTTCCTTCAGTTCCGTGGCGAGGGTGTCCGAATCCTCCCCCTCGGTGTGATGACAGGCCAGCACGTGTGCGCCGGCCTGCGCGAAGGCGAGGACCGTGGCACGTCCGATGCCCCTGGTCCCACCGGTCACCAGCACGCGCTTGCCGCGTAGCCCCTGATCCACCAGACCATTCCTCTCCTTGCGACGCGCGGCTCGGCTGAGCCGGCCACGGCCCATCGTGCGGGCAGCGGCTGGTCCGCTCCTCGAATCCCGGTCGAGAAGCGCCTTCGGGGGCGCGGCGGGGAGCGCGCCTCCAACCGGCTTCGAGCCCGTCTCCACCTCCCGATGGAAACGTCGCAGCGATCCGGCACGACCGTCGGCATCGCACGGTGCGAGAGAGGGAGTCACGAATGACGGGCATTGCTCCGGACGTCACCACACCGACCGGGCTCATCCGGCTGTGCAACGCCTTCTGCGAATCGAAGGCCCTGCTCACCGCGGTGGAGCTCGACCTGTTCACCGAGCTGCACGACAACCCGGCCACCGAGGAGGAGATCCGGACGCGGCTCGGGCTGCACGGCCGCGGGCTGAACGACTTCCTGCTCCTGCTGACCGCGCTCGGCCTGCTGGAGCGGCAGGGCGACACCTTCCGCAACGCGCCCGGAGCCGAGCAGTACCTGGTGCGGGAGCAGCCGACCTACATCGGCGGGTTCATGCGCCGGGCCAACGACAACCTCTACCCGGCCTACGGCAAGCTGTCGGACGCGCTGCGCACCGGCCTGCCGCAGGCGCAGGGCGACTTCGACGACGTGCTGGCCAACCCGAAGATCCTCGGCCGCTTCATCCAGATGATGGACGCGCTGACGCAGGTCCTCGGGCCGCAGCTCATCGAGGCGTACGACTTCTCGAGCCACGCCACGCTGCTCGACGTCGGCGGCTGCCGCGGCAACCTGGCCGGCCAGATCGTCAAGGCGCACCCGGACCTGACCGGCACCGTGTTCGACCTGCCGCAGATGGAGCCCTTCTTCACCGAGCACATGGCCGGCCTCGGCCTGAGCGAGAAGATGAGCTTCCGGCACGGCGACTTCTGGCAGGACCCGCTGCCGCAGGCCGATGTCGTGGTCATGGGCCACGTGCTGCACGACTACGACATCGACCGGCGCAGGTTCCTGGTGCAGAAGGCCGCCGCCGCCGTGCGGCCCGGCGGCGCGCTGGTGATCTACGACCGGATGCTGGACGAGGGCCCCGCCCAGGTGGAGAACCTGGTGATCAGCCTGGACATGCTGCTGGTCAGCGAGGGCGGTTCGGAGTACCCGGTCGAAGAGCTGCGCGAGCACGCCGCGCTGGCCGGCTTCACCTCGCTGGAGGAGAAGCAGCTCGGCGACTTCGACACCCTACTGATCTGCCGCAGAGGCTGAGGCGCCCGGTTGGCGGGGCACCGCGAACTGGGTGATGCAGCGCAACTGGCTGGCGCGGAAGGTCCGGAGGAATCCGTCGACCGTGCCGGTGTCGCGCGGGTTGTTCAGGTAGGGGGCGAGCTTGCGCTCGACCTCGGACACGCCGGGCTGGGCGGCCATGAAGCGGATCACCGCGTCGAGGTCGCCCTCGTACTCGATGAAGCGTACGAGGGTGCTGTCCCGGATGAAGACCGCGGTCGCGAGGATGCGGCCCGCCTGGGCTCCGTCGGTCCCGGGGACGACGTTCCCCGACGGCCGGCGGAAGTTGTCGAACACCTCCGCGACCTCGTCCTCGCAACCGCCCTTGATGTCATAAGTGATCGCGGTAAATGGCATGGCAACTCCTCGGGATCGCGAACGTCGCCCCAGGATGCGCAGCGGGGCTCGAAGCAACCTCGCGAACCACTCGGTGCCGTGGCCGCCGCCCGGCCGCGGCGTCCGCTCCATACCGACTTGACCCGCCCTTGAGCCGACGGTGGGAGCTTGCCAGAGATGGCAGGACCCCGACCGGTTCAGGGCGGCCGAAGCAAAACCTGTCACCCATAGGAGGATTCGGGATGACCACGACCTCGACCGACCGTGTCCCGGAGCAGGGGCCGCTCGATGACGACGGTGTGCAGCAGGAGCTGCTGCTGATGCTGGCCGGCAAGTGGGTGGCGGGCACGTTGAACGTGCTCGCCCGCGTCGGCGTCGCCGACCTGCTCGCCGACGGCCCCCGCGGCATCGACGACCTGGCGGAGGCGAGCGGCACCCACGCGCCGACGCTGCACCGTTTCATGCGCGCCGCCGCGTCCGTGGGCGTCTTCGCCGAGCGTGCGGACAAGACGTTCGAGCTGACGCCGAAGGCGCAGTACCTGCGCAGCGACGTGCCCGGCTCACTGCGTTACCTCGCCTACTTCTACGGCGAGACCACCGTCTGGAACTGCTGGGGCTCCGCGATCGACACCCTGCGCACGGGCGAGCCGAACGGCCGCAAGCTGCGCGACGGCAAGAACTTCTTCGAGTACCTGGAGCAGGAGGCGCCGGAGTTCGCCGCGGCCTTCCACAAGGCGATGTCGGAGCTGAACGAGAGCCGCGCGCCGAAGATCGCCGCGTCCTTCGACTTCGGGCGCTTCGCCACGATCGCCGACCTCGGCGGCGGCCAGGGCCGGTTCCTGTCGGCGATCCTGCGGCAGTACCCGCAGTCGCGCGGCATCCTGTTCGACATCGAGACCGCGATCGCCTCGGCGCCGCCGGTGCTGGCCGCGCAGGGGGTCGCCGACCGGGTGCGGCTCGTCAGCGGCAGCTTCTTCGACGAGGTGCCGAGCGGCGCGAACGCGTACACGATGAAGGCCATCATGCACGACTGGGCGGACGCCGAGTGCCGCAAGGTGCTCGGGCGGATCCGGCAGGCGATCGGCGACGACGCCGAGGCCCGCGTGCTGATCGTGGACGGCGTGGTCCCCGACGGCAACGACCCCTCCTACATCAAGCTGATGGACATCTCGATGGGGGTCACCAACGGCGGCCGGGAGCGGACCGTCGCCGACTGGACGAGCCTGGTGGAGGAGTCGGGCTTCGAGGTCGTCGCCATCCACCCGACCGAGCAGCCGCACAGCATCGTCGAGTGCCGTCCTGTGTGAGCCGGCCCGGATGAGCCAACAGCAGTGCAGGGAGGCGACTAGATGAGCACCGAACAGCCCATTCCGTACCCGTTCCCCCGCCCGTCGGCCCTGGAGGTGCCGGTCGAGCTGACGTCCTTGCGCGACCGTCCGGTGGTCCCGGTGGTGCTGCCGAGCGGGGACCGGGCGGTGCTGGTGACGCGCTACGAGGACGTGCGGTCCGTGCTGACGGACCCGAGGGTCAGCCGCAACCTCAACCGCCCGGACGCGGCCCGCATGACCTCCAACAACAAGATGTTCCAGGACGACAGGATGGACCCGGACCCGCCGGAGCACACCCGGGTCCGGCGGCTGGTGATGAAGGCGTTCACGGCCACGATGGTGGAGAACCTGCGCCCGAAGGTGCAGGAGATCGTGGACGAGCTGGTGACCAAGATGGAGAACGGGCCGTGCCCGGCGGACGTGTCGGAGTCGCTGGCGTTCCCGCTGTCCATCCGCGTCATCTGCGACCTGCTGGGCGTCCCGACGGAGGACCAGGACCGCTTCCGCGGCTGGACCGACCGGTTCCTGTCCACCGGCAAGTACTCCGGGCCGGAGATCGGCGCGGCGATGGCCGAGATCGGCGGCTACATGGGCCGGCTGATCGAGACCCGGCGGGCGCACCCCCGTGACGACCTGATCAGCGCGCTGACCCAGGTCCACGAGGACGACGACACCCGCCTGAGCGAGTACGAGCTGCACTGGTGGTGCCGGCTGCTCCTGCTGGTCGGCTACGAGACCACGGCCAGCCAGATCGGCTACCTGGTGGCGAAGGTGCTGGCGCATCCCGACCAGCTCGCCCGGCTCAGGGAGGACCCCTCCCTGGTGCCGGCGGCGGTCGAGGAGGTGCTGCGCTGGAAGCTGCTGAACGGCTCGCTGTCGATGCTGCGCTACGTCACCGAGGACATCGAGATCGGCGGCGTGACGGTGCCCAAGGGGACGAGCATCATCCCGGCCGTCGAGTCGGCCAACTGGGACGAGAGCGTCTTCTCCTGCCCGCACGAGTTCGACGTCAAGCGGGCCTACAACTACCACCTGACGTTCAGCGTGGGGCCGCACTTCTGCATCGGCGCCTCGCTGGCCCGGCTGGAGCTGCAGATCGTGCTGGACACCCTGCTGCGCAGGTTCCCCCGGCTGCGGCTGGCCGCTCCCGCGGACGGCATGGGACGCAGCGAGGGCACGCTGATCGGCGGGCTGCTCGAGATCCCGGTGGAGTGGTAGTCATGCGGGTGACGGTCGACCGGGACACCTGCTGCGGCAGCGGCCTGTGCGTCGTCGCGGTGCCGCAGGTGTTCGGCCACGACGACGAGACCGTCGTCGTGGTGAACGTGCCGGAGCCGCCGGCCGCCCTCGCGGACCTCGTCCGCGAGGCGGCCCGGCGCTGCCCCACCGGGACGATCCGGCTGCTCGACGACGAGTGAGCCGGCACCCGACACGAAGAAGCTGCCGGCGGTCCGACCGCCGGCAGCTTCTTCGTGTACGGCCGGCTGGTCAGCCCGCCAGGAGCTTGGCCTCCACGTCCGGGTCCAGGCCGACCAGCCCGTGGCCCGCGTGGTGGCGCGCGTAGGACGACTCCTGCGGGATGTCCTCGCCTTCCACCTCGCACAGCCAGGCCCAGGTGTCGGCCACCGTCTCGGCGACGGGACGGCAGCGCAGCCCGGCGGCCACCGCCTTGGACACGTCGGTCCGGTGCAGCAGCTCGTGCATCTCACCGGGCGGCAGCCAGGCCGGCAGGCCGTTCCAGGGCTTGACGCCCGCCTTCAGGATCGGCTCGGGGTCGATCCAGCGCAGCTCGGCGCCGGCGCCCGTGACCTCGACGCAGGCGTTGAGGAAGTCCTCCATCGTGGCGTGCTCCGGCGGGCACACCATGTTGTAGGCGCCGTGCAGGCGGCTGCGCGCGGCGTCCAGGATCCAGCTCGCCATGTCGCGGACGTCGATGTACTGCAGGGAGCCGGTCCGCGGCCCCGGCGCGAGCTGGGGGCCGCCGCGGGCGGCGCGGCGCAGCCACCACGGCACCCGCCCGGAGTTCTCGCGAGGGCCGAAGATCAGCCCCGGCCGGACGAGCAGCGCCCGGTCGCCGAACCCCTGCCTGGCCGCCACCTCGCCGCCCGCCTTGGCGTCGCGGTAGTCGGTGTCGCCGTCGTCCGGCGAGCCGGAGACCACCGGCCGGTCTTCGGTGAGCGGGGCGGGGACGGGGAAGTCGTAGATCCCGCGGGTGGAGACGTAGGTGTAGTGGCCGATGCGGCCCTCCAGCAGCCGCAGCGTGTCGCGGACCACCCGCGGCGCGCCGGACCACGTGTCCACCGCCACGTCCCACTCGCCCTGCGCGAGGGGCGCCATGCCGTCGGGGAGCGTGCGGTCGCCGTGCAGCGCCCGCACGCCGGGCGGCGGCGCCTGCCGTCCCCGGTGGAACACCGTCACCTCCCAGCCCCTGGCCAAAGCCTCCTCGGTCACGGCGCGGCCCACGAACTCCGTGCCACCGAGCATGAGAATGCGCATCTGATCCCTCATTTCCCGGCAATCGAACTGGTTCACCCGGAGGAGCGGCCGACGCGCACCGCCCCGGACGGGCACAGGCGCTCCGCGCGCAGCGCCTTGTCCCACGCCTCCCCGGAGGGCGCCTCGGTCAGCACCACGACCAGGCCGTCCTCGTTCTGGTCGAAGATGCCGGGCGCGGTCAGCGCGCACACGCCCGCGCCGATGCACACCCGCTGGTCTCCCTCTACGCTGGTCGTGTCCGCAGCCATCTCCCCCACCTCCTCACCAGGTCACCGGCAGCGCGTCGATGCCCTGGATCGCGCCCGGCGGGCGCGGGTTCAGCTCCCCGGCCGGCACCGCCATCCGCAGGTTCGGGATCCGCTGCCACAACGCCGTCAACGCGATCTGCAACTCCAGCCGGGCGAGGTTCTGCCCGAGGCACTGGTGACGGCCGTAGCCGAAGGCGATGTGGCCGCCGGCGTCGCGGTTGGCGTCGAACGTGTCCGGGCTCTCGAAGATCTCCGCGTCCCGGTTGGCGAGCGAGCCCGGGATGAGCAGGCCCTCCCCCGCCTTGATCAGCACCCCGTCGATCTCGATGTCGTCCGTGGCGACGCGCAGGTTGGCGCTGTCGGCGATCGACTGGAAGCGCAGCAGCTCCTCGACGGCGGGCACGATCGCCTCGGGGTTCGCCCGGATCGCGGCGAGCTGGGCCGGGTTCTCCATCAGCGTCACCGCGCCCAGGGAGATCATCGCCGCGGTGGTCTCGTGCCCCGCGATGAGCAGCGACATGGCCGCCAGCGCGAGGTCGTCGTCGGAGATGCGGCCGCTGCCGGACAGCCGTCCGATCAGGCCGGCGCCGTCGGGCGTCTTCTTGAAGTCGGTGACGAGCTGCTCGAAGTAGGTCAGCAGCTCGCGGCCCGCCTGCCGGCCCTCCTCGGTGTCGAAGGTGCGCACGAGGCGGCGGATGGCGTCCTGGAAGAACTCGTGGTCCTCCCACGGCGCGCCGAGCAGACGGCAGATGACCCGGAAGGGCACCGGCAGGGCGAACTCCGTGAACAGGTCGGCGGGCGGGCCGTGGTCGAGGATCTTGTCCAGTTCCTCGTTCACGATGCGCTCGATGTCGGCCCGCCGCTCGCGCACCTTCTTCAGCGTGAAGTCCGGCAGGAACATCCGCCGCTGGATGTCGTGCTCGGGCGGGTCCATCCCGATCAGCGCCTGGCGCTTGCGCTCGGTCAGCAGCGCGACCTGCACCGAGATGACCGGGAAGCCGGGACGCCTGCGGTCGGAGGACAGCCTCGGGTCCTTCAGCAGCGTCCTGGCCACGTGGTAGCGGGTCACCAGCCAGGCCGTCTGCCCGGCGTGGGTCGTCACCCGGCTCAGCGGCGGGCCCTGCCGCAGCTCCTCATAGGCCGGGGGTGGGAGGTGAGGGCAGACGCGGGCCTGGGGGAAGGCGGGCGGTGCTGTGGTCATCGCTTCTCCTGCTCGTGTCCTGTGAGACCGGCCGGCGGGCGCATCAGTGTCCCCCGGCCACGTAGATCACCTGGCCGCTGACGTTCCCGTTGGCCTCCGAGCTCAGGAACAGCACGGTGTTGGCGACGTCCGCGGGGGTCGAGACCTTGCCGACGGGGCGGTCCTGGTTCAGCAGCCGCTTGATCTGCACGTCGTCGAGCCCGGCGAACCTCGCCTGCTTCTCCTCCGGGAAGCGCCGCAGGAAGCCCCTGCTCACCGTGGCGCCGGGGGCCACCACGTTGACGAGGACGCCGTCGGGGGCCAGTTCGGTGGCCAGCGTGCGGCCGAGGCCGTGCAGCGCCATCTTGCTCGACACGAACGCCTCGTCGCCGGTGGCCCCGCGGGTGACGATGTTCGCCGAGATGAGGATGATGCGGCCCCACTGCTGGCTGCGCATCGCGGGCAGGGCGGCCTGCACGGTGTGGAAGGTGCCCTCGACGTCCGCCCGCAGCAGCGGCTGCCACTCCTCGGCGGAGATGTCCTCGAAGGGCACGGGGGTGGTGCGGGTGCCGTCCTGCGCGGAGGCGCTGAGCACGAGGACGTCGAGCCGTCCCCACTCCTCCAGCACGGCGCCCACGGCCGATCGGATGGCCGCCGGGTCCGCGAGGTCGTACTTGACGACCAGCGCCTGCCCGCCCCGCTCGCCGATGACGCGCGCCAGTTCCTCGGCACGTCCGGCGTTGTTGCGGAAGGTCACCGCGACGCGGGCGCCTTCGGCGGCGAACGCCTCGGCCATGGCGGCCCCGATCGATCCGCTGCCTCCTGTGACCAGTACGACCTTGCCGGCGAGTCCGAGTTCCATGGTGGCTCCCTTCGATGTACAGCGTTGCGGTCCTGCGTCGACATCGGCTCGAATCCGACTGAAGCCGGCAGGGCGGGCGAGACGGGCACAGACGGGCACGGCCTCAGAAGCGGGTGCCGGCCGTCGCGCTCTGCACCACCGCGATCTGGTTGCCGGCGGTGTCGTAGGCGGTGCCGGTGCCCGAGGCCGTCCAGGCGGTCGAGGACGTGAACGAGCCCTTCTGCTGCACCCGCACCTCCCCGATCCAGGTCTCGTCGTCGGTGTACATGTAGTGGCGGAAGCTGAACTCGAAACCGCTGGAGGTGATCCGCCACGAGCCGAGGTCGAGGTTGCCCGCGCCGGTCGTCGTCCCGAAGAAGATGCCGTCCGCGGCGAAGGCGAACAGGCCGGCCTCCGGCTCGCGGCCGGGGGCCTCGAAGGTCACCTTCACCGCCCAGGTGCCGAGCAGCGGGATGAGCTTCTTCTCCGTGCTGGTGTCGGCGCTTGCGGCCGTGGCCCCGCCCAGCAGGCCGAGACCCATCAGCGGCGCGAGGGTCCCGCCCCGGCTGAGCAGGCTGCGGCGGTTCAGGTCCGTTCTCATCTGGACTCCTTCCGAGCTTTCGCGGTCCTCCTTTATCCGGTGGTCTGCTCGAGCGGCGGTCCAACCTGGATCGGCCGTTGCCTGCTCGGTCTTCGAGGCGGACCTGTGAGCCTGAGCGTGCAGGCGTATCTCCGCCTCACAGATAGGGACCCACAGAAGGGACGGCCTTGACATGAAGCTCGGTGTCAACCTCTCCTACCTTGACGCGGTGCAGGTCTCACAGGAGGCCGAACGGCTCGGCTTCGACCTCGCGGTGGTGCCGGAGGGCTTCCGCGCGGACGGCGCGACCGTCCTCGGCGCCGTGGCCGCCGCCACCACCCGGATCGGCCTGGCCTCCGGCGTCTTCCAGTTGCCCGGCCGCACGCCGGCGATGACCGCCCTGACCGCCTCCACGCTCGACACCCTGTCCGGCGGCCGGTTCCGGCTCGGGCTCGGGGTGTCGAACCCGGACATCTCGGAGGGCTGGCACGGCGTCCCGTTCCGGCGTCCGCTCGCCCGGACCAGAGAGTACGTGGACATCGTGCGCCGCACGCTGGCCCGCGAGCCGGTCACCCACCAGGGCGAGCACTTCCGGCTGCCGCCCGAGGGGTGCACGGCCTCGCCGCTGCGCCTGTTCAGCGAGCCCGTGGCCGAGCGCCTCCCGATCTACCTGGCGGCCGTCGCGCCCGGCGGGCTGGAGTTGGCGGGCGAGATCGCCGACGGCTGGCTGGGCGCGTTCTCCCCGCCGGACGAGCTGCCGAAGACCATGGAGTCGCTGCGGGCCGGCCGGTTGCGCGCCGGGCTGCCGCTGTCCGGGTTCGAGGTGCTGTGCGGGATCCCCATGGCGCTGGGCTCCGACGTCGAGGCCGCCGCCGCGCCGATCAGGGGGTACCTGTCACACTTCCTCGGCATGGGCAACCGCGGGCGCAACATCTACGTCTCGCTGTTCGAGCGGCTGGGCTACGGCCCGGAGACCGGCGTGATCCACGAGCGGATGGCCGCGGGCGACCCGCACGGCGCGGCGGCCGCGGTGCCGGCCGGGCTGGTGGACCGCATCTCGCTGCTCGGCGACCAGGACCGGGTCGCCGCCCGGATGCGGGCGTACGCGGAGCAGGGCGTCAGCACCCTGGTGATCTCCCCGTTCGGCGGCACCACCGACGAGCGCATCCAGATCCTCCGGGTGGCCGCCGCGGCGCTCGGCCGAGCCGGCCTCGCGGCCTGAGCGCCGTGGACACCGTCACACGAGCGGGGTGGGGGGCGAGGCTGCGCGGCCTGCGCGGCAACCCCTGGGCGGTCATGACGACCACCTGCCTCGGGTACTTCATCACGATCCTCAACTCCACGTCGGTCAGCATCGCCGTCCCCGAGATCCAGACCGGTCTCGGGGCGAACCTCGGCCAGGTGCTGTGGGTCGTCGGCGGTTACACGCTGGCGCTCGCGGTGCTGACCGTCACCGCGGGCCGGCTCGGCGACGTGGCCGGCCCGCGCACCGTCTTCCTGGCGGGCATGGTGGTGTTCTCCATCGCCTCGGCGCTGTGCGGGTTCGCCGAGACGCCGTGGCAGCTCATCGCCTTCCGGCTGCTCCAGGGCGTCGGCGCGGCGCTGATCATCCCGCAGACGCTCACGATGATGACGATCGTCTTCCCGAAGGAGCGGCGGGGGGTGGCCAGCGCGGTGTGGGGCGTGACCGCCGGGCTGGCCGGCGTCGCGGGCCCGACGCTCGGCGGCCTCCTGGTCTCCACGGCCGGCTGGCGCTCGATCTTCGCCGTGAACCTGCCGATCGGCGTGCTGATCATCGTCCTGACCCTGCTGGTGGTGCCCGGCGGGCACGTCCGGCGGGCGCGGCGGCTGGACGTCCTGGGCGCGGCGCTGGCCGGGGCCGCGCTCGGCGCGATCACGTTCGGCCTGCTGGAGGGCCGGCACTACGGCTGGGGCGAGGTCACGCCGTTCCTGACCGTGCCGATGATCATCGGGGCGGGGTTCGTGCTCCTGGCCGTGTTCGCCGCGCACCAGCACCGGACGAGCGAGCCGCTGGTGCCGACCAGGTTGTTCGCCGACCGGACGTTCACGCTGATGACCGTCTCCATGGCGGCCGTGTCGATGTGCGTGATCACGCTCTCCCTGACGATGACGCTGTACCTGCAGTCGGTGCTCGGCATGTCGGCCGCGCAGGCCGGGCTCACGCTGGCCCCGTGGGCGCTGGGCATGACGTTCGGTTTCCCGATCACCGGGCGGCTGATCGACCGGTTCGGCGGCGAGCGGGTGCTGCTCGGCGGGCTGACGGTCTACGCCGCCGCGCTCGTCGCCGTCGCCCTGCTCAGCCGGCCGGACGTGAACGGGCACCTGCTCATGCTGCCGCTGGCGGTGGCCGGGCTGTCGCAGTCGGCGGCCTTCGGCCCGATCACCTCGCTGGCGATGCGGGACGTCAGCACCGACCTGGCGGGGGCGGCCTCCGGGGTCTTCAACACGATCCGCCAGACCGGCACGCTGGTCGGCATCTCCGTGCTGGGCGCGGTGCTCCAGGCCCGGCTCGACACCGGCATCGGGGCGGCGGCGCGCACGGTCGCGGGCGGGCTGCCGGAGAACTATCGCGGCCCGTTCACCGAGGCGGTGGCCGGGGCGAGCGCGCGCGGCGACGGGGCGGCCATCGCCGTGCCGCCCGGGACGCCGGCCGAGACGGCGGAGCGGATGCGGACGCTCGCCGAGGCCGCGTACGGGTCCGCGTTCGGCTCCGCGGTCACGTTCACACTGCTGCTGTGCGCCGCGAGCGTGGTGCTCGCGGCGCTCGGCAGCTACCTGAACGGGCGGACGCGCAGGGTCAGCCCGGAACCCGCGCCACGGCCAGATGCAAGTCGGTCCCCGTCGGCGTGATCCCGTCGAACTTCAGGCCGGAGCGCTCGAACAGGTCGGCGTAGTCCTGCTCGGTGCGCTCCTTGCCGCCCATGACCAGCAGCATGTGCAGATCCATCGACGGCACGAACTTGCTCTGCGGCGGGTCCTGGAGCAGCGGGTCGGCGATGATGATGCGCGCGCCCGGCCGCGCGGAGGCGGCCACGTTGCGCAGGATCCGCTCGGCGTCGTCGTCCTCGTACATGTGCAGGGTCAGCTTGAAGACGTACAGGTCGGCGGCGAAGGGCACCTCGTTGAAGTAGTCGCCGGTGACGAAGGCGCAGCGGTCGCCCACCGGGCCGGACAGCAGTTCGTCGTCCACGACGGCCAGGGTGGCCTCCGTGTCGAACCAGACGCCCGACAGGTGCGGGCCCTGCTCGAGGATCGCCCGCAGCAGCGTCCCCTCGCCGCCGCCCATGTCGGCGACCGTGCGGGCGTCCTCCAGGGGCAGCGCCTGCACGAGCTTGGGGTTCATGGCGTCCGACCACGAGGTCATCCCGCGGAACATCCTGGCCTGCGCCTCGGGATGCTCCTTCAGGTAGCCGAAGAAGTCGGTGCCGAAGTTGTCGGGGAACAGGGTCTTGCCGGCGCGTACGGCGTCGGCCAGCTTGGACCAGATCACCCACCCCCAGTCGGCCGGGGTGAGCAGGGTGTGGATCAGGCCGCCAGGCGCGTCCGAGCGCATGGTGCGGGACATGTCCGAATGCCGGTAGGAGTCCGGGGTCACCTGCTCGAAGATGTCGTACGCGACGAGCGCGCGCATCAGGCGGGCCAGCGTCTTCGGCTCGGCCCCGACCTGCTTGGCGATCTCGGCCACGGGCGTGGGCTCCTCGCCGACCGCGTCGGCCAGGCCCAGCTCGGCCGCCGCCCGCACGATGGCGGCGTCGTGCACCGAGTTGGACAGGCGACGCACCCTGGCCGCGGGAGACGGTTCCATATTGCTGCTCATTTCCGCTTCCTCTCACCACCCGGTGTGGATCTGCCGCCTCATGCTGTGCTCGCGCGCTCGAACACCGAGCGAAACCCGCACGAGAGTCAAGCGGCGCTTGCGGACGCCTTGAGCCGCGCGGCCCATCGTCATCCGTGACGACAGTCCAGTTCGCGTCCGTGACGACCGTCCCGATCGTCGGTGCGTGACGGCGATCCGGGCTCGTCGCGCCTGACGACATCTCGGAGAGCAGGAGAGCACCGATGACGCTGAACTTCCCGTTCGACTGGCCCCCCGGAATACAGCAGCCGGAGGAGCTCGCCAAACTCCGGGAGGAGCCGGTGGTGCGGGCGGTCATGCCGAGCGGCGACCCGGTCTGGCTGGTGACGCGCTACGCGGACGTCCGGGCGGTGCTGTCGGACCGGCGGCTGAGCCGCAACCGGGAGCGCCCGGGTGCGCCGCGCATGACGGCGGCGCCGCGGACCAAGATGTTCCAGAACCCGAAGATCGACCGAGACCCGCCCGAGCACACCCGCATGCGGCGGCTGATGACCAAGGCGTTCACCCCCACCCGGATCGAGCGGCTGGGCCCGTACGTGGACGAGGTGGTCGCGGAGCTGCTGGACCGCTGGCGCAAGCCGCCGGTGGACCTGGTCACCGAGTTCGCCCTGCCGCTGACGTTGCGGGTCATCTGCAAGCTGCTGGACGTGCCGGTGGCCGACCAGGGGCGCTTCCGCAACGGGGTCGGCCAGGCGTGGGAGTACATCGGCGAGCTGATCGAGCTCAAGCGGGCCGACCCGGGCGACGACCTGATCAGCGAGCTGATCGGGGTGCACGACGACCAGGACGGGCGGCTGAGCACGCACGAGCTGCACGTGTGGTGCACGGTGCTGCTGATGGCCGGGCACGAGACGACCGCGGCGCAGATCGGCAGCGGCGCGGTGCTGCTCATGCAGCACCCCGACCAGCTCGCCCTGCTGCGCGCCGAGCCGGAGCGGATCCCCGACGCCGTCGAGGAGATGCTGCGCTGCCAGGTGGCCGGCCACTCGCTGTCGATGCTGCGCTACGTCACCGAGGACATCGACGTCGGCGGGGTCACCATCCCCGCCGGGTCCGGCGTGGTGCCGGTGCTGGAGTCGGCCAACTTCGACGAGTCGGTCTTCCCCGACCCGCTGCGGTTCGACATCACCAGGGACGCCAGGGACCAGATCGCCTTCAGCGCCGGCCCGCACTTCTGCCTGGGCGCGGCGCTGGCCAGGCTCGAACTGCGGATCGCGTTCGCGGCGCTGATCGAGCGCTTCCCCGGCCTGCGGCTCGCGGTCGATGTCACCGAGCTCAGGCACCACGACAACCCACTCGAACTCGGCTTCGTCGAGGTACCCGTCACCTGGTGACCAGTGGAGGAAAAATGCGAGACGGCTACTACCTTTCGAGCTACCTGACCATCCCGGGGCTGCACCGGCTGGCCATGGTGTCCTACCGGCACGACAACAACGTATCGCTGTGGCGCAAGGAGGGGCCGCAGGTCCAGCTCCTCGGCCACTGGGAGTTCGAGCGGATGACCGGGCTGAAGCACCACCGGACGCCGTTCCTGAGCATGGACGAGCTGCGCGGGTTCGTGAACGGCCTCATCGGCGCCTTCGGGGTGTCGCTCGACGACATGGAGGAGGTGTGGGGCACCCCCGGCCTGGCCACCACGAACGACTACCACTTCGTCGAGGAGTTCCCCGACCTGTCCTTCCACAGCATCGCCCACCTCTACAGCGCGATGCTGCTGGACAGCGAGGCGTTCTTTGACGGCGACATCCTGTCGCTGGCCGTGGACGGCGGCCCGGACCGCCTGCTCGACCAGCGCTACAAGCGCTACTGGTTCACCGGCGCGGTCAGCCGCCGCGGCGTCGTGGAGACCTTCCCCGTCGCCTCGCCCGGCCTGCTGTACAGCACCGCCAAGGACCGGTTCAAGATGCGTGAGGGCACGCTGATGGCGCTGGCGACGGCCACCACGGCCACCGGCCGGTGCGACCGCGAGAGCATCCTCGACAAGTTCGACTTCACCGGCCTGGCCGCGCTGGAGGGCGCGCCGCTGGCGTTCGAGAAGATCGCCGCCGAGGTGCGCGCGACGGCCGGCACCGACCCGGACTTCACCGAGGAGGAGAGCTTCGTCAGCGCCGTCATGAAGGAGATCCAGGCGATCTCCGTGATGGCCATGGAGCGCAACATCGAGACGGCGCTGGAGCGCTTCGACCTCGACCCGGCGCAGACGCACCTCGCGCTGGCCGGCGGCTACGCCCTGAACTGCCCGACCAACAGCCACCTCATGGAGAAGTACGGCTTCCGCGGCTTCCTCGCGCCTCCGTGCGTGGACGACGGCGGTCAGGCCGTCGGCATCGGCCTGGCCGCCTTCCACAAGAAGACCGGCGGCGAGCGGTTCACCTTCCACTTCCCCGGCGCCTACCTCGGGCGCGCGGACGACGACCTCGACGGCGCGCTGGCCGAGTTCGCCGACTACGTGGCCGACGTGTCCGACCTCGACCACGACGTCGCGGTGCGGGACATCCTCGCCGAGCCCATCGCCTGGTTCCACGGCCGCTCGGAGATCGGGCCGCGGGCGCTGGGCAACCGCAGCCTGATCGGCGACCCGACGTCACGGGCCGCCAAGGACGCGCTCAACGGGTTCAAGCTGCGCGAGTGGTGGCGGCCGGTCGCGCCGGTGGTGCTGGAGGACCAGCTCGCGGACTGGTTCGAGGACAGCAGGCCCTCGCCGTTCATGCTGGAGACGTTCACGATCCGCGAGGAGCGCCGCGCCCAGATCCAGGCGGTCGCGCACCTCGACTACTCCGCGCGGGTCCAGTCGCTGAACGCCGAGCAGAACCCGGCGCTGCACGCGCTGCTGTCGGCCTTCCACCGGCAGACCGGCGTGCCGATGCTCTGCAACACCTCGCTGAACGACAAGGGCGAGCCGATCATCGACACCATCCGCGAGACGATCAACTTCTGCCTGCGCAGGAGGATCAGCGTGGCCTACTTCAACGGCCGCCGGGTCGCCTTCCGCAACTTCGACGCCTACCCGGCGCAGGGGCCGTACCCGCGTACGCGGGAGCTGTTCACCGACATCTCGCAGAGCCGGGCCCAGGCCGTGCACGCCGAGCTGAACCCGCACGGCCTGCCCGAGCTGTACCTGCACGTGCTCTTCCTCGACCTCGCGCTGAGCGGGAAGTACGACCTGCGCACGGAGGAGGGCGCGGCGGCGGCGTACGAGGCGGTGGACAGCCGGCTGCGGGCCGATCCCTCGCTGCGGCAGGCGGCCGAGCGCAGCATGCGGCGCGCCGAGCACCGCTTCACCACGTTCGGCCCGGACGCCCTGCTGAACCTGGAGCTGGGGGCCGTCCGCCAGATCACCGCACCGGAGTGATCCGGTGCCGATGATCCGGCGGGCCGGGCACGGCGCGCGCCACTGATCAGCCGCGCTGATCAGCAGGGCCGATCAGACGGGCCGATCAGACGCGCCGATCAGACGAGGGAGGGGCGCAGCTCGGCCAGCGCGCCGGCCACCTCGGCTGGCGTGGCCCGGCCGCGCATCTCCTCCCGCAGCTCACCGGCGGCCTTGCGGGGCTCGGGCTCGGCCAGCAGCCTGGCCACCTGGTCCCGCACGGCCTCCCCCGTCAGCTCGGCCAGGCTGAGCACCATCGCCGCGCCGCCGGCCGCGGCCCGGCCGGTGTGCCCGGCGTGGTCGGGCAACTGCGGCAGCAGCAGCATGGGCAGGCCGTGGGCGAGCGCGGTGAGGATGCCGCCCGCGCCGCCGTGCCCGATGAAGGCGTCGCAGTCGCGCAGCACGTCGCGCAGCGGGGTGTCGACCACGACGCTGACGTTGCCCGGCAGGTCGCCGGGGAGCGTGCGCGGCAGGTCGCAGGGCAGCGCCGCGTGGTCGCCGGGCCGGTCACGCCGCCCGGTGATCAGGTCCCGTTGCGCGGCGGAGACCGCCAGGACCACGTCCACGTCCGCGCCGGCGAGGGCGGCGGCGATCCGGTCGGCGACGAACCGCGACGGGTCCACCTTGGCGATGGTGTGGCCCCAGCTCACGCAGACGCGCGGACGCCGGCGCGGGGCGGGGGGCCGCCACGGCGTGTGCTCCGGGCCGTTGTAGGGCAGGTAGCGCATCGGCAGCACCCGGTGCCCGCCGGTGATCTGCACGCTGGCCGGCACGGGGTCCACACTCGCCGCGCCGTACGGGTCCACGCTCTCCGCGCCGAACCGCTCGGCCAGCGGCGCCATGGCGTCCGGCAGCACGCCGCGGGCACGTTGCAGCAGGTCGAAGCCGTAGAGCTGGCGCACGGCCGGGACGCCCGTCGCCGCGGCGGCCAGCGGGCCGGCCAGCGTCACCTGGTCGTAGACCACGAGGTCGGCCTGCCAGTCCCGGATCACGCCGATCAGGCCGGGTGTCATCGACTCGGCGTGCGCGAACAACATCCGCAGCACCCGGGGGCCCTTGCCGTCCCGCTGGGGCGCGGGCGCGCCGGGCACGGGGATCAGGTACTCCTGGACCATGCCGGCCGTGTCGACGTCCGTGCCCACCACCGCGGCCGGCAGGTCCGCCCGCAGGATGTCCCGGGTGAGGCCGGGCTCGCTGGCGAACAGCACCTCGTGCCCGGCGGCGCGGCAGGCCCGCGCCAGGGGGACCATGGAGTACAGATGTGAGGGCCAGGCCCAGGTCGTGAACAGCACACGCATGGGAGCGTCTCCTCCTCAGCTCGTCGGCACGCCCCCGTGACCCGTCGGGCGGGCTCACCGGGCGGCTCGCGGGGCCGCTCGCCTGCGTGCCTTCCTGGGCCGACGATGGCATCGCGTTCTGGAGGATCGCTGGAGCGCGACACCGTCTCCATCGCGCGTCGAGCGGGAGCGGCCATGGTGGCGGGGTGATCGAACCACGCACCGCCCTGATCACCGGGGCCAATCGAGGACTGGGGCACGCGACCGCCGCCGAGCTGCGCCGCAGGGGTCTGCGTGTCGTCGTGACCGCGCGCGACGGGGACGAGGCCGCCGACGCGGCGGCGCGGATCGGCCCGGACGTGCGCTCCCATCCGCTGGACACCACCGATCCCGGCAGCGTCGAACGGGCGGCGGCCCGGCTCGGGCCGGTGGACGTGCTCGTGTGCAACGCGGGTGTGCTGCTGGACGCCGGCGACGACCCGCTGTCGGTGCCGCTCGACCGGGTGGAGCAGACGCTGCGGGTCAACCTGCTCGGCGGGTGGCGGGTGGCGCAGGCGTTCGTCCCGGGGATGGTGTCGCGGGGGTGGGGCCGGGTGGTCTTCGTCTCCAGCGGAACCGGGTCGTTCAGCGTCGGGCTGTGGACCGGGGCGCCGGCGTACTCGGTGTCCAAGACCGCCGTCAACGGGCTGACCACCATGCTCGCCACCTGCACCAAGGGGAGCGGGGTCCTGGTCAACGCGGTCAACCCCGGCCAGACCAGGACCAGGATGATGCCCCACGCCAGCCGGGCGCCGGAGGAGGCCGCCGCCGACATCGCCGACGCCGCCACGCTGCCCGACGACGGGCCGTCGGGGGTGTTCCTGCGCGGCGACCGGCAGGTGGGCTGGTAGTGGCGCTGGAGCTGACTTCGAGCAGCCTTCCACTGCCCGCGGCAACCATCGGAAAGAGCCTTTCGACCCGTTCATAGGAGGCCAGAACGTGCACCGGACTCTGATCGTCGCCAAGCTGAGGAGCGCCGACAACACCGTGCCGATCGCCGACACGTTCGGCGAGTCCGACGCGACCGACCTGCCCCACATGGTGGGGGTGAGCCGGCGGACCCTGTTCCACTTCCACGACCTCTACTTCCACCTTGTCGAGGCGGACCAGGACATCTCGCCCAACCTGTACAAGGCGCGCAGCCACCCGCTGTACGAGGACATCAACGAGCGGCTGGCCAAGCTCGTCGCGCCGTACGACCCGAACTGGAAAGAGCCGAAGGACGCCATGGCCACGCCGTTCTACGTGTGGACCTCTGAGGAGGGAAGGGTTCAGTGACCGCGGAGACGACCGGCGCGAAGGCGCCCGCTGACAAGACCGTGAAGCCCGCCGTGGTCAAGGCCGCGGAGGTGGCGCCCAACCGCCGCCGCGGCGGTGACATCCGGGTCACGCTCAGCCCGAAGACGGCCGCCTGCACCTCGGGGTTCGGCGGCGTGCTGTACCTCAAGGCCGGCGAGCACGTCGCCGAGCACTACCACCCGTACTCCGAGGAGTTCCTGCACGTGGTCGTCGGCGAGCTGGAGATGGCTCTGGACGGCGAGAAGGTGCGGATCGGCCCCGGCGACTCGCTGCTGGTGCCGATCGGCGTGCGCCACCGCCTGGTGAACGTCGGGGACGTCGAGGCGCACATCGTCTTCCATCTCTCGCCGCTGGCTCCCCGCCCGGACCTCGGGCACGTGGACACCGAGCAGTTGCCGGCGCCGCACGAGCCCGGCCCGCAGGTCGGGGGACCGCGTTGAGCCGTGAGGCGGTGATCACCGGTATCGGCGTGGTCGCGCCCGGCGGCATCGGGCGCGAGGCGTTCTGGCAGTTGCTCACCGACGGGCGCACCGCCACCCGGCGGATCACGCTGTTCGATCCGACGGGGTTCCGCTCCCAGATCGCGGCCGAGGTGGACTTCGACCCGAAGGCGGCGGGGCTGTCGGCGCAGCAGATCCGGCGGATGGACCGGGCGGCGCAGTTCGCCGCGGTCTGCACGCGGGAGGCGATCTCCGACAGCGGCGTCGATCTGTCGGGCGTCGAGCCCGACCGGGTCGGCGTCGCGCTCGGCAGCGCCGTCGGCTGCACGATGGGCCTGGAGGAGGAGTACACCGTCCTGGCCGACGAGGGCCGCCGCTGGCTGGTGGACCACACCTACGGTGTGCCGCACCTGTACGGCTACATGGTGCCGAGCACGCTGGCCGTCGAAGTGGCCTGGGAGGCGGGCGCCGAGGGCCCGGCGGCGCTGATCTCGACGGGCTGCACGTCGGGGCTCGACGCGGTCGGCCACGGCGCGGTGCTCATCGAGGAGAACGCGGCCGACGTGGTGATCGCGGGGGCGACGGACGCGCCCCTGTCCCCCATCACCTCGGCGTGCTTCGACGCGATCCGGGCGACCTCGCCGAACAACGACGACCCCGGGCACGCCTCGCGGCCGTTCGACGCCAGGCGGGACGGTTTCGTGCTGGGCGAGGGCTCGGCCGTGATGGTGCTGGAGGAGGCGGAGGCCGCGCGGCGGCGCGGGGCGCGCATCTACGCCCGTGTCGCCGGTTTCGCCAGCCGCAGCAACGCCTTCCACATGACCGGCCTCAAGCCCGACGGGCGCGAGATGGCGGAGGCCATCAGGGTGGCGATGGACCAGGCGCGGCTCGACCCCGCCGACATCGACTACATCAACGCGCACGGCTCGGGCACCCGGCAGAACGACCGGCACGAGACGGCGGCGTTCAAGCGCAGTCTCGGTCAGCGCGCCTACGAGATCCCGGCCAGCTCGATCAAGTCGATGGTCGGCCACTCGCTCGGCGCGATCGGCTCGCTGGAGGTCGCGGCGTGCGCTCTGGCGCTGGAGCGGCAGGTCGTCCCGCCGACGGCGAATCTGCATCATCGCGACCCGGAATGCGACCTCGACTATGTGCCGCTCACGGCCCGGGATCACGCGATGGACGCGGTGCTGAGCGTCGGCAGCGGTTTCGGCGGGTTCCAGAGCGCGATGGTACTCGCCCGCCCTTCCTAGTGGAATATAGAATCCTGATTCACCACTCAGGATTTTGCGACGCTAAATATTCCACTTTCCGGATCCTGTCAAGATCACCAAGGGGAAGAACTGTGAAACCAGGGAGACCCCGCCCCCGCCCCGAGCCTCCCCGGCCCGGACGGGTGCGGGGTCTCCGCAGGTCATGGCGGCCCCGATGGGAATCGGTCACCACCTCGTCAAATATTTGACGACCAGCCACGCCAAAGTGTTTAGGGGAATGATTCAGGGTTATCCCGGAGGATCTTTGCGCATTGTGAAGTAGCATTGTCAGTCAAGACCCTGTCATAGCATCGTAGCTCAGCGATCTTCGAGTGATTTTCAAGATCACATTACATGCGTCTGCTAAGTTCTTTAAGAGAAGAGATCGTCCATTGTGGCCGCAGGCGACGCCGGGGTGACATCTCGTCGCCGCACATGGCCAAAAATCGCGGGCAAGCGGACGCATGGCGTGACCACGCCATGGTCAACGTGGACGAACGTGAGCTATGGACAGGGGACGGTGCGTGTGGTGGAAATCAACCTGCTCGGTCCGATGGAAGTGCTCAAGCATGGCGTCATACTGACGCCATCGGCCCCCAAACTGCGCACCGTGCTCAGTTTACTGGCGGTCCAGGCGAGCATTGTCGTTCGCACCGACAAGATCATCGAGGAGCTCTGGGAGGACAACCCGCCGGCGAGCGTCACCACCACGCTGCAGACCTACATCTACCAGTTACGCAAGCTGTTGCGTCTCGGCACGCCGCCGCACATGGGGACCGCCGGTGACACACCCGCCGACGCCTCCCTGCGAACCTCCCCCTACGGTTACGCGCTGCTCCTCGACACGGACATGCTCGACACCATGCGCTTCGAGCGGCTGTCCGACCAGGGCAGGCGGGAGCTGGAGGCGGGCGACATCAACGCCGCCGCCGAGACCCTCTCCCACGCCCTGCGGCTCTGGCGCGGACCGGCGCTGGTCGACGTGGGCCACGGGCCCGTGCTGCGCGCGGAGAGCCTGCGGCTGGAAGAGATGTACAAGAACGCCCTGGAGCGACGAATAGAGGCCGATCTGCATCTGGGCCGACATCATGAGCTGCTTGGCGAGCTCACCCGACTGGCCGCCGAGCAGCCCACTCACGAAGGTTTCCAGGCCAAGCTCATGCTGGCGCTGCACCGCGCCGGCCGCCGCTCAGAGGCGCTCAAGATCTACCAGCGCACCCGCAGCGCCCTGGCCACCGAGCTCGGCCTCGACCCGTCCAACGATCTGGAACAACTGCACCGCGCCGTGCTGGCCGCCGACGAGAGCCTCACGCTGCCGCGGCCCAGGACCCCGATGCGGCTCAGCCTCAGCCGCCCGCCGCGCCAGCTCCCTCCCGAGGGCACCGCGCTCGTGGGCCGGCAGCCGCAGGTCGGCACCCTGCTCGCGGCCCTGTCGGCGCGGCATCACCACGCGCCGCCGGTCGTCATCATCACCGGCCCGCCCGGCTCCGGGAAGTCGGCCCTGTGCGCGCAGGTCGGGCACCGGTCCAACGGCCCCTTTCCCGACGGGCAGCTCTACGCGCGCCTGATGGACACCCACGGCTGCCCGGCCGATCCGCGCGACGTCCTGGCCGAGTTCCTGCGCGCGCTCGACGTGCCTGAGGACCGCATCCCCGCCACGCTGAGCGAGCGTTCCCGGCTCTTCCGCACCTGGACGGCCGACCGGCACGTGCTGGTGACGCTCGACGACGTGGTCCACACCGACCAGTTGCTCCCCCTCGTGCCCGCCAGCCCCGACTGCGGCGTCCTGGTGACCGCCCGCAGGCAGCTCTCGGCGCCCGAGGTGACGGCGATCGTCGAGGTGGGCCCGCTCAGCGCCGAGGAGGGGCTGCGCCTGCTGACCAACGTGCTCGGCAAGGCCCGCATCGCCCAGGACGAGGCCGCCGCCCGCGAGCTCGTCCGGCTGTGCGACGGGCTGCCCGCGGCGCTCCAGGCGGCGGCGGCGCGGTTGCAACTGCGCCCGCACTGGCCGCTCAGCAAGCTGGTCAGGGGCATCAGCGGGGAGAGCGCCGCGCCGGGCACGCCCGGCCACCACGAGCTCACCCTGTACTCCAGCGTGGAGTTGAGCTACCGGCTCTGCTCGCCGGCCGTCCAGTCCGCCTTCCGCGTGCTCACCCGGCTCGACGCCGCGACGTTCACGCCGCGCCTGGCCGCGCGCCTGCTACGGCTGCCGGAACCCCAGGCCGAGGCGATGCTGGACGAGCTCGTCGAGCTCCAGCTCATGACGGCCGAGCCGGGCAGGGAGCCGGATCTGCTGCAGTACCGCTTCCTGCCCAGCGTGCGGACCGCCGGCCGCCGGTTGCCCCCCGATGAGGGGGACGCCCTGCTGAACTCGGTCTACCAGGCCGTTCCCGCGCCGTGCGGCGCCATGGACGACGACCCCCTCAGCGAGCTGGGGGCCGGACGGGCACCGGTGTCCTACTGAGAGAGCCGCCGGCTCTCTCCGGTCGATCGCGGCAGTCGGGGTGCCGCCGGCAGCGTGGCGCGGCCGCGCGGCACCCCGTTCAGCGAGAGATACCGGTGGAAAGCAGGGACGTGGTGTGCGTGCCCTCGCGGAAGACCGGATCGGCCAGCACGTCCCTGAGCAGTTCCTTGGTCGTGCGGATGCCGCGGCCCTCGATGCGGAACTCGGCCAGCGCCCGCTCCATCCTGGCGATCGCCTGCTCGCGGTCCGGCCCCCAGGCGATCACCTTGGCCAGCAGCGAGTCGTAGTCCGGCGGCACCCGGTAGCCCGTGTAGGCGTGGGTGTCCACCCGCAGGAACGGGCCACCGGGCGGCGTGAACTCCGTCAGCTCCCCCGCGCAGGGCGCGAAGTCGCGGCTGGGGTCCTCGGCGTTGATCCGGCACTCCACCGCCACGCCGCGCGGGCTCACGTCCTCCTGGCCGAAGGACAGCGGCCAGCCCGCGGCGACGCAGAGCTGCTCGCGTACGAGGTCGATCCCGGTCACCGCCTCGGTCACCGGATGCTCCACCTGGATGCGCGAGTTCACCTCGATGAAGGCGAACTCCTCGCCGCTGACCAGGAACTCGAACGTCCCCGCGCCGGTGAAGCCGGCCGCCTTCGCCCCGGCGACCGCCGCCTCGGCGAGCCGGTCGGCCAGCGCCGCCGACACGCCGGGTGCGGGGGTCTCCTCGATCAGCTTCTGGTGGCGCCGCTGCACCGAACAGTCACGGTTGCCCAGGGCCACGACCCTGCCGTGCTCGTCGGCGAGCACCTGGACCTCGACGTGCTTGGCCCGCTCCCAGTACCGCTCCAGGTAGACCCGGCCGTCGCCGAACACCGCGCGCGCGGCCAGGCTGGTCGAGCGGAAGGTGGCGGCCAGGTCCTCCATGCGGCGCACCACGGACATGCCGCGCCCGCCGCCGCCGGCCGAAGCCTTGATGATCAGCGGGAAGCCGATCCGCTCGCCGGCCGCGAGCACGTCGGCCGCGTTGCTCACCGGCTCGGGCGTGCCCGGCAGCACCGGCAGGCCGGCGTCCGCCATCATGCTCCTGGCCAGCGCCTTGTCGCCCAGGCTGGCCATGACCTCGGGCCGGGCGCCGACGAAGACGAGGCCGTTGGACGCGCAGATCTCCGCGAAGTCGGGGTCCTCGGACAGGAACCCGTACCCCGGGTGCACCGCCTGCGCGCCGGTGCGCAGGGCGGCCTCGATGATCGCCGGTGGGTAGAGGTAGCTGCGTTTGGCCGGGCCGGGGCCGATCTGCGTCGCGACGTCCGCGGCCCGTACGGCGGCCGAGTCGCCGTCCACCGAAGAGTGGACGACGACTGTCCTGATCCCCATCTCCCGGCAGGTGCGCACGATCCGCAGCGCGATCTCGCCGCGGTTGGCGACCAGCACGGTGTCGAACGGCCGGGACGGCCGGGGCGTTTTCCTGGTCATTCGTCCGCTCTCGGGTCGATGACGATCAGCGGCTGGTCGTACTCGACGCCCTCCGCGTCACTGACGAGGATCTTCTCCACCCGGCCGCCGACGTCGGCGACGACCGGGTTCATGAGCTTCATCGCCTCGACGATGGCGACCTGCTGGTTCGCCTCGACGAAGTCGCCGACCTCCACGAACGGCTTGGCGCCCGGCTCGGCCTGCCGGTAGAACGTGCCCACCAGCTCGGCCCGCACCAGGTGACCCACCTCCTCGGGGGCCGGCTCCTCGGCGATGAGCACCTGCACCGTCTCGCCCGCCACCGGCGGCGGCGGCCATTCGACCTCGATGCTCGCACTGCCCAGCCGCACGCAGGCCCGGCTCGGCGGCCTCGGCGAGGCGTGGACGGCGTCGGCCAGGCCCCGGCACAGGATCGCCACCGCGTCCCGCACGCCGAGTTCGGCCAGCGCTCCGTCCCACGCGCTCGACTGCTGCGCGTCCGTCATATCGCGACCTCTTCCCTGTAGGTGCCGAACCAGCGCAGCCGCCGGCGGCGGGCCTCACGCAGCGCGGCGCCGTCCTGCTCGCGCAGTTCGCGCAGCGCGCTCACCACGGCGTCGCGCACCAGTTCGCTGGCCACGGCCGGGTCCCGGTGGGCGCCGCCCGCCGGCTCCGGCACCACCCCGTCCACGATGCCGTTCGACAGCAGCGTGCCCGCGTCCACTCCCAGCGCGGCGGCCGCCGCGGGAGCGGCCTCCCCGGTGCGCCACAGGATCGCCGCGCAGCCCTCGGGGCTGATCACGGAGAAGATGGCGTTCTCGCACAACAGCAGGCGGTCGGCCACGGCCAGGGCCAGCGCCCCGCCGCTGCCGCCCTCGCCGGTGATCACGCTGACCACGGGGACGTCGAGGGAGCCCATCACGCGCAGGCACTCGGCGATCGCGTGCGACTGGCCGCGCTGCTCGGCCTCCAGGCCGGGGTGGGCGCCCGGAGTGTCGATGAGCGTGACCACCGGCACCCGCAGCTTCGCGGCCAGCCGCATCAGCCGCACCGCCTTGCGGTAACCGGCGGGCGACGGCATGCCGAAGTCGCGCCGTACCAGCTCGGAGGTGGTGTGGCCCTTCTGGTGGCCGATCAGCATGACCGGCAGCCCCTCCAGGTCCGCCAGCCCGCCGACGACGGCCGGGCAGTCGGCGCCGGCCCGGTCGCCGCGCAGCTCGACGAAGTCCGAGCCCCAGGCGGCGACGTGGTCCAGCGCGGTCGGCCGGCCCAGGTCGCGGGCGAGGCCGACCACCTGCTCGGCCGGCCGCTCGGGCAGCAGCTCCGGGAAGCGGATCACCGGGTCCGTCACGGCCGGGTTCCAGTCCGGCTCCGGCGGCGAGCCCAGCGCGAGCAGCGACTCCAGCACCTGCGACAGCTCCCCGCGCGGCACGACCCCGTCGAGCAGGCCGTGGTCGAGCAGGAACTCCGAGGTCTGGAAACCCTCCGGCAACTGCTGCCGGATGGTCTGCTGGATGACCCGCGGCCCCGCGAAGCCCATCCGGGCGCCGGGCTCGGCGAGGATCACGTCGGAGAGCGTCGAGAAGGACGCGGCCACCCCGCCGTAGGTGGGGTCGGTCACCAGCGTGATGGTCAGCAGGCCCGCCTCGTCGAGGGCCGCCATCGCGTTGCTCGTCCTGGCCATCTGCAGCAGGGAGAAGGCGCCCTCCTGCATGCGGGCCCCGCCCGACGCGGTGACGACCAGCAGCGGCAGCCGGTGCTTGAGCGCCTCCTCGGCCGCGGTCACGATCGCCTCGCCCTCGGCGGCGCCCATGCTGCCGCCGAGGAAGCGGAAGTCCATGGCCGCCACCACCACGCCACGGCCCCTGATGGTGCCGCGCGCCACGCGGACCGCGCAGTCCATGCCGGTCCGCGAGCGCGCCGTGTCCAGCCGGCCCGCGTACGGGATGAGGTCCTCGAACTGGAGCGGGTCGTGCACCGACGCCGCGGGCTCGACCGTCACGCCGGAACTCGCGTCGAGCAGCCGCTCCAGCCGCTGCTCGGCGGTGAGCTGCGCGTGCCGGCCGCAGTCGGGGCACACCATCGACAGGCGATCGAACCGCTTGCGGTAGATCAGCATCCCGCAACCCGAGCAGGACAGCCAATCTGTCAGATCCATCGTGCTCTTCATGGTTCCCTTCGGAACGGATATCACGGCCGATCTCCCGGCTAGTAGGACGCTGTTACCTGGTAGACGGCGAACGGCCGGCCCCTGCTGCCGTCACGGAACGGGCGCAGGGGCTCCGTCTGCCACTTGTGCTCGGTCCCCTGCTCCCATTTCTGGAAGTCGTCCATGCTGCGCCACACGCTCACCACCACGAAGTCGTCGTGGTCGGTGACCGATCGCAGGAGCTCGTTGGCCAGCAGGCCGGGCACGCCGGCCAGCCGGTTGCTCGCCTCGTGGTAGGCCGCCTCGATGGCGGCGGCGTCGGGCGTGGCGTGGTAAAGCAGGACCCGCACGCCGGCGTCCGTCATCGTGCGGCCTCCCACGCCTGGTGGGTGACGGTCTCGGCGGACGCGAGACCGGCCCCTTCCAGGTGGGCGACGATGTGCATCGTGCTCATGGTGCCGCCGGAGCGGTAGGGGTGGAGCTTCTGCCGGTGCTCCAGGTGCCGGTCGCTGGTCTCGAACTCGCGGAAGCGGGGCTCGTCCACCCAGTCGCTCATGATGAAGTAGATCCCCTCCTCCTCGCCGTCGCGGGCCAGCCACTGGCCGAGGTTGGCGGGGTGGGTGGTGACGGAGTCGCCGACCTCCAGCCACACCCGCTCGAACTCGCGCTCCATGCCCGGCTTGATCTGCATGCGGAGCATGACGCGGAACACGGTGGTCGCGCTCATGAGATCCCCCCGTCCACCCCGATGACGGAGCCGGTCACGTACCGCGACAGGTCGGAGGCCAGCCACATCACGGCGCCGGCGACCTCCTCGGGGGTGCCCAGGCGGCCCAGGCAGGTCTTGCCGGAGTAGCGCTCGATCATCAGCGCGCGCTGCTCCTCGGGCATGGCGTCCAGCGCCTCGGTGCTGATCACGCCGAGGGACAGCACGTTGAACCGGATGCCCTTGGAGCCGAACTCCCTGGCCAGGGTGCGCAGCAGGCCGTGCAGCGCGGCCTTGGTGGCGGTGTAGTGCGCGCGCGTCGGGATGCCGACCTCGATCGACTTCGAGCTGACGCCGATGACCGACGAGCCCTCGCCGAGCAGCGGCAGCGCGTTCTGGATGACCAGGTGCACGGCGGTGAGGTTGGTGTCGATGATGCGCTGCCACTCGGCCAGCTCGAGCTTCGGGTACGGCACGTGGCTGATCGCGGCGGCGTTGTTGACCACCAGGTCCAGCCGGCCGTCGAACCGGTCGCCGCACTGTTCGAGCAGGCCGGAGATCTGCTGCGGGTCGGTCAGGTCGGCGCGCAGCACCGCGTGCCGGCCGCCGATCTGCTTCAGCTCGTGCTCCAGGGAGACGACGTTCTCGCCCTCCTGCCGGTAGTTGGTGATCACGTCCACGCCCGCCTTCGCGAGTTCGAGGACGATGCCGCGGCCCACGCCGCGGGTGCCGCCGGTGACGAGCGCCCGCTTGCCTGTCAAGCCGAGATCCATGATGTTCCTTTCTTCACTTCACGGGAGCACAGAGTTCGGTTGCCGAAGTGGGGGTCACTTCTTCAGGACGAGCGCGGCGGTGAACCCGCCGTGCCCGCGGGCCAGCACCAGCGCGGTCCGCAGGGCGGCGTCGCGGGGCTGGCCGAGGACCAGGTCGATGTCGCAGCCCGGGGCGAGCCGGGCGGTGCCGACGGTCGCCGGGACGACGCCCTCGCGCAGCGCCAGCAGTGCCGTCGCGACGTCGAGCGCGGCGCCGCCGCCGTAGAGCCGGCCGGTCAGCGTCTTGGGCGCGGTGACCGGCACGCCGCCGGGCCCGAACACGGCGGTGATGGCCTGCGCCTCGGCGAGGTCCTCGTGCGGGATGCCGGAGGCGTCCGCGAAGACGACGTCCACCTCGGACGGGGCCGTGCCGGCGTCGGCCAGCGCGCGCTCGATCGTGCGGCGCAGCGCCGGCGGCCGGTCCGAGCCCGGAGCCGGGTCGAAGCCCGCCGCGTAGCCCGCGATCCGGCCGTAGACGGGGGCCCCGCGCTCGCGGGCGCTGTGCTCGCTCTCCACGATGAGCATGGAGCCGCCCTCACCGGGCAGGTAGCCGGCCGCCGCCTCGTCGAACGGCAGGTACGCCCGCTCGGGGTCGTCGACGGTCGACATCTTGCCGTTGGACAGTTGCGCGACCAGCCCGTACGGGCACAGCGAGGCGTCGGTGCCGCCGCTGACCACGACGCGGGAGCCGCGCCGGACGAGCCTGCGCGCCTGGCCGAGGGCGTCGAGGCCGCCGGCCTGCTCGCAGCAGATCACGCCGCACGGGCCGCGCATGCCGTGCCTGATCGACACCTGGCCGGTGGTGGCGGCGTAGAACCAGGCGATCGACTGGTAGGCGCCCACCCAGGACGAGCCGTTGAGGTAGAGGCGTTCCATCTCGTGCTGGCCGAACTCGGTGCCGCCCGACGAACTGGCGGTCACCACGGCCATCTCGAACTCGGGCAGTTCGGCGGGGACCACGCCGGCGTCCGCCAGCGCGGCCTCGGCCGCGACCAGGCCCATGTGCGTCCAGTGGTCGGTCTGCGGGATCAGCCGGGAGGGGAGTTTCTCCCCCGCGACGAAGCCGGGCACCTGCCCGGCCAACTGGACCGGGTATCCGGACGCGTCGAACCTGGTGATCCGGCCGATGCCCGACTTGCCGGCCAGCGTGGCCTGCCAGTGCGTCTCGACTCCGATCCCGGTCGGCGCGACGATTCCCAGGCCCGTCACCACCGGCATGCCCGTCATCTCGGCTCCGCTCATCGACTGCCCTCCCTGACGACGGTTTCACCGGCGGTCTGCGGAGCGGGAGCGTCGAGACCGGCCGTCAATCCGTTGACCAACGCTCTGCGGCCGAGCGCGAAGGCGAGCCCGCAGGCCGCCGCCACACTGCCGAGACCGAGGTAGTACAGCGGCTCCGGAACCACTTCCGCGAGCCGGACCACGCCGCTGCCCAGCCCGCCGCCGAGCCCGGCGAACAGCCACATCAGGCCGAGCGTGCGCCCCATGAAGCCGGGCGGGAGCACGTCCGCCGCCGCCGAGATGATCACCGCGGCGACGATGACCTCGCCGCACGCGTGGGTGAGGTAGACGACGACCAGCCACAGCGGCGACACCTTCTCACCCGAGGCGGCGAACACCGTGGTGAGTGACATGAGCAGGAAGCCGCCGCCGACGAGGATGAGCCCGATGGCGAGCTTCACCGGGACGTGGTGCCGCCCGGCCAGCGCCGGCAGCCCGACCGCGATCAGCGGTGCGAGCGCCAGGATGAACAGCGGCGTCGCGGCCTGCAGCCAGCTCGCCGGGATCTCCATGCCGAACACGACGCGGTCCACGTGGTCGCGGGCGAACAGGTTCAGCAACGACGCGGCGTGCGCGATGATCATCCAGAAGAGCGTGGAGCCCAGGAAGACGGCGAGGAACGAGCGCAGCCGCCGCCGGTCGTCCGGGCCGAGGCCCGGGTTGCGGTAGACCACGGTGTAGCACACGATCGGCACGATCACGCTGAACACGCCGACCAGCACGATCGCCAGGCTCACGCTGAGCAGGCCGGCCAGTCCCAGCGCGATCAGCGCCACGACGACCAGCGCGCCACCCAGCCCGCCGCGCCGGGCGACGGCCGTGCGCTCGCCGGACGTCAGCGGCCGCACCGGCCGGTTGCCCACGTCGCCGAACTGCCCGGCGCTCACCGCGATCTGCACCGCGGTGGCCATCATGACCAGCGCGGCCACCCCGAAGGCCAGGCTCCAGCTCACGCGCTCGCCCAGGTAGCCGACCAGCAGCGGGGCCGCCAGCGCGGAGACCTGCGTCGCGACGTACATGAGGGAGATGCCCGCCTCGCGGCCGCGGCTGCCGCCGAACATCAGGTTGATCATGGCCTGGTGGTTCGGCTTGTACACCGCGCCGCCGATCGCCACCAGCGGCAGGCCGATCACGGCGCCCCAGCCCGCGGGGACGGCCAGGAACAGGTAGCCCGCCATGCCCGTCACGCAGCCGGCCAGCAGCGCCCGCCGGTTGCCGAGCACCCGGTCGCCGAGCCAGCCGCCCGCGATCGACAGCATGAACATGAAGCCGATCCAGGCGCCGAACAACGTCGCGGCGTCGGTGATGGGCAGGCCGAGGCCGCCGCGCGCGGCGGGGGCCGCGGCGTACAGCACCAGGATGGCCTGCAGGCCGTAGAAGCCGAAACGCTCGAGAGCGTCGCTGGTGAACAAGGTCAGGTACCAGCGAGGCATCGCGCGCAGGGAGATGGCTCTGTCGGCGGTGCTCATCGCGCTCCGCCGTCCGGGGGTGCGTGGCCCGCCATCGCGTCGGCGAGCGCCGGTACTCTCACGTCGTTCATGCACGCCCTTCTTTCGGGTCGACCGAGCAACACACCCTCTTGCGTACGGGAGGCGACTCGAATCTCCCTTGCGTTGCGGGCAGCGAGCCCTTCAGCGGCGGCTCACCGTCCGCTGTGCGGGACGTGATGGCTCTCACGGGGACGCCTCGTCGGAAGCGTGACCGGGGGTGCTCGGCCGGCGGTGGCGGCGGGCTCGGGTCAGGCTCGAGGCGGCAGCCGCAGGGCGATCACGGCGATGTCGTCCAGCCCGGTCGTGGGCAGCCCGCTGAGCAGGTTGTCGCAGAAGGTGTCGATCGGCTCGCCCGCCAGCGTGCCCGCCAGCCGGCGCAGCCGTTCCAGCCCGAGGTCCAGGTGCTCACCCGGACGCTCGACGAGACCGTCGGTGTACAGCAGGAACGTGCTGCGCGGCGGCAGCGGGACGGTCTCCGACGGGCAGGTGCGGTCGTGGCGGAAGCCGAGCAGCGGGCTGGCCGCGCCGTCCAGGAAGAGGCTGACGCCGTCGGCGGTGACCAGCAGCGGCGGCGGGTGCCCGGCCACGGCGTAGTGCAGCAGGTGCCCGCCGTCGAGGCGTTCCAGCCGGGCGAGCGCGCAGGTGGCCGTCACCTCGCCGGACAGCGACTCCATCGCCAGGTTGAGCCGGGTGAGGATCTCGCCCGGGGGTTCGCAGCGGTCCATGGCGAGGGCGCGCAGCATGTTGCGGAGCTGGCTCATGGTGACCGCGGCGGCCAGGTCGTGCCCGGCCACGTCGCCGATGGCCACCACGGTCCCGCCGTCGGGCAGGACGAAGGAGTCGTACCAGTCGCCGCCCACCTCGGCCGCCGACGGGCTGGCCCGGTAGCGGGCCCTGATCTGCGCGTCCGGCAGCTCCGGGGGCTCGGCCAGCAGGCTGTGCTGGAGGGCCAGGGCCACCTGCTGGGCCCGCTGGAAGCGGATGGCGTTGCTCAGCGCGTCGTGCGCGTGGTCGAAGATCTCGTCGAGCAGCTCGATGTCGTCCCAGCCGATCGGCGGGCGGTCCCCGCAGGTCACCGCGCCGACGACGGCGGGCACCGCCCCGTCCACCACGACGGGCAGGGTCAGCAGGCTGTTGGCGTCGTTCGCCACCAGCCACGCCTGGAAGTCGCCGGAGGCGAGGTCGGCGGGCGGGCGGCCGGGCGGGAACCGGCGCAGTTGCGGGCGTCTCCGGCGCACGGCCTCGACCAGGGTGCTGTCGGCGGGCAGGCGTTCCTCGCCGTACGCGGGCAGCCGCCGCAGGCCGGGACGCACGGCGGTGGCCAGCCGCTCGACCACGAACGGGACGCCGCCCGGCCGGACGGTGGCCAGATCGGTGACGAGCTGGACGCCGCAGCCGTCGGCGAGCTCGGGCACGATCACGCCGGCCAGCGCGCCGAGCATCTCCCGCAGGCTCGTGAGGTCGGCCGTGGCCGCGCCGGCGCGGTCGAGCACCCTGCGGCGGCGCTGCTCCTGCCAGCGCCGCTCGACGTCGGTGCAGGTGCCCACCCACTCCACCACCAGGCCGTTCTCGCGGATCGGCACGGCGCGGGCCTGGAAGTGCCGGTACGAGCCGTCGGCGGTGCGCAGCCGGTAGATCTGCTCCCACTTGTCCGCCCCGCCGCGGACCGCCCGCCACCACGCCGCCATCGTGGCCTCGCGGTCGCCGGGATGGACCATGCGCTGCCAGCCCTGGCCGCGGAACTCCTCCCAGGGCTGGCCGGTGACCCGCTCCCAGCTCGGGCTGGGCTCGATGACCTCGCCCTCGGGGCCGGCCACCCAGAAGATCTCCACGCTGACCCGCATGAGGCTCTCGTAGCGGCGCAGGATGCGGCTGCGCTGGTCGGCGATCGCGCGGAACTCGCGGGTGGCGTTGATCTCCTCGGTGACCTCCATCGACACGATCAGCACCCCGTGGTCGCCGGGCCCGAAGGACACCCGTGACAGGCTGGAGGTAAAGAATCGCTCATCATCGGGGCGATCGCCGCCGGCCATGCGCGCCGGGGCCGCGGTCAGGACGATCGGCTCGCCCGTCCGGTAGACCTGGTCGAACAGCCGGCCGTAGGTGCGCCGTACGACGTCGGTGAACGCCTGCTTCAGCGGGATCCCCGCCGGTCGCTCGCCGAACTGGGCCCGGTACATGGCGTTGGTGTAGAGCACGCGGTGATCGGGGCCGCTGGTGACGGCCACCCCCACCGGCGCCGGATCGAGCACCTCGAACGCCAGGTCGCTGTGTGCGCCGTGCCCGGTTCTGCCCATGGTGACCTCCCCCCGATGGCCACGTCACGCCTGTGCTACCCCGTCGGCGGGCGCGAGAACGCGGCGGGGATCTTGGACGTGCCGGTTGACCGGCCGTTGCCCCGTTGTCTACCCGGGAGGTGCGCCGCCCGCGTGCTCGGGGTTCGAGAGGCGCTCGAGCCGGGCGGGATCCGCTCAGCTCTCCGCGCAGCCGCAACTCCGCCTCGTGACGAGGGTCGCGGGCGGGAGGGGCGCGGGCGCGGCGCGGCCGAGGAGCAGGTCCACCGCCTGCCGCGCCATCGCCTCGAGCGGCTGGCCGGTGACGGTGAGCGACGGGGCGGTGTGGGCGCTGTCGGGGGTGCCGTCCAGGCCGATGACGGCGATCCGGCCGGGCACGGGGATCCCGGCGGCGCACGCGCCGGACAGGACGCCGATGGCCTGCTCGTCGGTGGCGGCGATCAGCGCGCGCGGCACCGCGTCGCGGGCGGCCAGGCGGCGGATCAGGGCGTCCGCCTCGGCGCGCGAGTACGCGCAGCGCAGCGGGGCCGCGCCGGGCCCGGCCGCCGACTCCCAGACCTCCCTTCGCCGGCCCACGGGACCGGTGTCGCGCGGCCCGGCCAGGAACGCGATGTCGCGGTGGCCGTGGGCCCGCAGGTGGGCGAGCGCCGCCCGCACCGCGTGCTCGTTGTCGGCGGTGACCAGGGGGGTGTCGCCGGTGGCCGGCCCGTTGTGCAGGTAGACGGCGGGGACGCCGGGCGTCCGGGCGAGAGCGGCCACGTCGGCCGCGCCGTCCGCGTCGGCGGAGGCGATCACCAGGCCGTCCACCTGGGCGGCCAGGAAACGTTCGACGAGGTGGCGCTGGCGCTCGGCGGAGTAGCCGGCGTTGCCGATGAGCATGAGGCGGCCGTATCCCGCGAGCGACTGCTCGACATGCCTGGCCAGCGCGCCGAAGTACGGGTTGAGCGCGTCGGCCAGCACCAGGCCCACCACGCCGGTGGTGCGCGAGCGCAGCGCGCGGGCGATGCGGTTGGGGCGGTAGCCGAGTTCCTCGGCCGCGGCCAGCACCCGCGCGCGGGTCGCGGCGGCCACCGGGCGGGGGCCGTCGTTGATGACGTAGCTGACGACCGCCGTGGAGGTGCCGGCCCGGCGGGCCACGTCCGCCAGCGTGGCCGGCTTGCCTGCGGGTTCGCTCATGACGGTTTACATTCTCGCATCTAAACGATTAGATAATGCATCCGTTCATCTAAACGATTAGACCGATGAGACGAGGTTCGTGTTGCCGGGACTCCCCCTGCTCATCGACACCGACACCGGCTCCGACGACGCCGTGGCCCTGCTGCTCGCGGTCGCGGACGGCGACGTGCGTGCCGTGACCACCGTCGCGGGCAACGTGCCGCTCGCCACGGCCACCCGGAACGCGCTGATCACGCTGCAGCTCGCCGGGCACGCCCACGTCCCGGTGCACGAGGGCCGCGCCGAGCCGCTCACCCGGCCGCCGGCCACCGCCCAGCACGTGCACGGCCTCGACGGGATGGGCGACACCGCACTGCCCGACCCGGCACGGGGCCCGGCCGACGGCCACGCGGTGGACGTCCTGCTCGCCCTGCCCCGCCGCCACCCCGGCGAGCTGACGCTCGTCACCCTCGGCCCGCTCACCAACCTCGCCGCCGCGCTGCTGCGCGACCCCGGCCTGCTGGGCCGCTTCCGCCACGTCTACTGCATGGCGGGCGCCGCCGACCTGCGCGGCAACGTCTCGCCGACCGCCGAGTACAACGTGTGGGCCGACCCCGAGGCCGCCCGCGTGGTGCTGCGGGCGGCCACCCCCGGCCAGGTCACCTGGATCGGCTGGGACGTCTCGCGCCGGTACGCCGTGATGACCCCCGGCGACCAGCGCCGGCTGGCCGAGCTCGGCACCGAGCGGGCCGACTTCGCCCACCGGATCAACCGCTCCGTCGCCGACTGGGCGCGCGACGTCACCGGGCTGGCCGGCTACGACCTGCCCGACCCCGCCGCCATGGCGGTGGCCCTGCGACCCGGCCTGGTCCTCGACAGCGAACGCGCCCACGTGGACGTGGCCCTCGGCGACGAGACCCGCGGCCAGCTCATCATCGACCGCCGCCGCACCGCGCCCCCGCCCAACCTGACCCTGATCCGCCGCATCGACGAGCCGGGCTTCAAGCGGCTGCTCCTCGACGCCCTGGCCCGAACCCCCACGGAAGGACGCCCATGACCGCCGCCCGCTACGACCTGCACTGCCACCTCGACGGCTCCGTACGCCCCGGGACGGTCGCCGACCTGGCCCGCGAGCAGGGCGTCGTCGTGGACCGTCCCGTGACGGAGCTGGTCACCGCGCCACCCGACTGCGGCAGCCTGACCCGCTACCTCACCTACATCGACCTGCCGCTCCAGGTGCTGCAGACGCCCGACGCGCTGCGCCGGGCGGCGCGCGAGCTGGTCGAGGACTGGCACGCCGACGGCGTCGTCCACGGTGAGGCGCGGTTCGCGCCGCAGTTGCACGGACGCCAGGGCATGACGCTGGACGAGGCGGTGTCGGCGGTCGCCGCCGGGCTGGCGGACGGGCGGGCCGCGACGGGCGTGCGCACCGCCCTGCTGCTGTGCTGCCTGCGCCACCAGACGCCCGAGGAGAGCCTCGACGTCGCCGAGACCGCCGTGCGCCGCCGCGACGTGGTGAGCGGGCTCGACCTGGCGGGCGACGAGCGGCTCTTTCCCGGCGCGCCGCACCGTCCCGCCTTCGACGCCGCGCACGCGGCGGGGCTGCCGTGCACCGTCCACGCGGGCGAGGCCGCCGGGGCCGCCAGCGTCTGGGAGGCGCTCGACGTGCTCGGCGCCCGCCGCATCGGCCACGGCGTGCGCTGCGCCGAGGACGAGGCGCTGCTCGACCGGCTGCGCCGCGACCGGATCACGCTGGAGATGTGCCCGATCAGCAACGTGCAGACCGGCGCCGCCTCCGGCCTGGCCGCCCATCCCGCGCCCCGGCTGCTCGCGGACGGGCTCGCCGTCACCATCGGCACGGACGCGCGCACCACGTCCGCCACCACGCTGGAGCGGGAGTTCGCCGCGCTCCGCGAGACGGCGGGCTGGGGCGGCGAGCAGGAGCGGCTGGTGGCCGAGCACGCCGCCGCGGGCGCGTTCGGCCCGCTCGAGACCGCCCGGCCCTGACCGCAGCCAGGTACGAGCCCGCCGCAGCCCTCCCGGCTCGCCCCCACCGGGCGATCCCGGCCGGGTCACGGAGGGAGTGGGCCGAGCCGCGGGGTCACGGGCAGACGAACCGGGCGCGAACCGAAGAGCGGCACGGCACGGCGCGAGCCGAAGCACGGCGCGGCGCGAGCCGGAGGGTGGCGCGAGCCGGAGGGTGGGTCACGGGCAGGTGAGGCGGGTCGGGCCGGCTGCCATGGCCTGGTCGCCTGTGGTGTTGCCGCGGCCGGTGTCGGTGATCTCCACGACGACCAGGCCGCCGGCGACGGCCAGGGGCGCCGGGGCCGGCACCCACTGGCCCTGGCGCATGCGCTGGTCGAGGGTGAACTCGCCCACCGTACGCGCCTCCTCGCCGAAGCCGTCCCTGACCGTGTACCAGACGCGCTGCCCGGCCAGCCTGGACCTCGGCACGTAGACCATCAGCGTGCACTGGCGGGGGCCGCGCAGCCCCGTGGTGAACAGCCACTGGAAGGAGTTGCGGGCGGGCGGGTCCGCGCGCGGGCCGCCGGTCAGCTCCGAGAACAGGAAGCCGTCGCCGCAGCCCGCGCCGGTCCAGCCGGAGGCGGTGGCGTCCTTCCAGCCGTCGCGGCCGGGCAGGCCCTCGATGCGGACGCTGCGCGCGGTGTCGCGCGGGCAACTCGGCCCCGCCACCGCGGTGAAGGCGGGACCGCCGTGCTCCCCCTGCTTGCGCGGGCCGTCGTCCGTGGTCGCGACCGCCCGCAGCGGCAGGACGTCGTGGAACGCGCCCGCCATGACCAGCCCGGCCGCCCCGAGCGCGAGCAGGACCGCCGACAACCTGACGAGCCGCCGGTTCGGCCGCACCAGGGACGGGCGGCGCGCGGGCGGCCCGTCGTCGTGGTTCCGGCCGGCGTCGAGGTGCTCCCGCAGCGTGTTCCACCTCCCGGCCCACGCGTCCTGGTCACCGCCGCACGCCCCCACGTACGCCTTCGTGACCGCCAGGCTCGGCAGCCTGTCCCCTGACGCGGCGGCGGACAGCGCCGATGACGAGTAGCCCGCCTTGCGCTCCATCGCCCGGTAGCTCGGATTGCCCGCCGCCGTCCGCAGGTCGCGCAGTCCCTGGGCGAACTCCTGGAGCGGGCCGGGCGGGACCGGCCGTTCCCGCCGGCCTCGGGTGGTGGTGTCCTGGTGGATCATCGTGCCCCCTGACGATATGAACGTTCCTGCCCCTATTCGTGCTGACGGGGGCCGGTGGACTGATCCTTCGGGTTCCGGAACGGGCCATGACCAGACGTCCGGGGTCCCGCGAACGCGGCGGCGGGCGGCCCCCGGTTGGGAGCCGCCCGCCCGTGGCGATCCGGGGCTATCGCCTTCTGATCTTGCCGAGCACGTCCACGACCGGCTCGTCGCAGGTGTTGACGTACCGGACGACCACCGTGTACTTGACCCCCCTCTTCAGGAAGTCGGTGGAGTACCTGACGCGGTCCTCCAGGACCGTGTTCCTGGCGACGCGGGGCTGCGGGCGGAGCACCTCGGCGCCGTTCTTCGACAGGAACACGAAGTTGACCGTGCTGTTCCGCTTGAGCTTGTCGCCGGACGGGGCCAGGAACGAGTTCCGTCCCACGACGAGCGTCTTGCCCAGGTTGTCGCCGCCGATGAAGGTCCGGGGCGTGAAGCGGCCCCGGCCGACGGTCGTGCCGAACAGCCTGACGTAGCCGGGGATGCGGCAGAACTGCCGCTGCAGCTCCGGACGGAAGTACCTGTCCGACTCCCCGTACGTGCCGTACCCCCTGCGGTTCTGTCCCGGCTGCCGCTTGACCAGCCAGTCGACGAAGCTGATCCCGGCCCCACGCAGGACCTGCTCGACCGTGGCCGAGATGCGCCCGCCCATGGTCCGGTCGCCGGACTGCGTGGTGGCGTCCCCGGTGGCGGTCTGCGGCGTGTTCGTGCCGGTCCGGTCGCGGCCGAGCAGGCCGTCGATGGCGCGGTCGCCCACCTCCTTGCCGAGTTCTTTGCCCAGGTCCTTGCCCAGGTCCTTCAGGAGGTCGCCGAAGCCGCCGTCGGAGCCGCCGCTCCCCTGGGTCGTCGGCAGCGGCGCGGTGAGCCCGGAGCCGAAGTCGAACGAGCCGCCCGACAAGCTGCCCGGCGAGCCGCCGAAGAAGTCGAACGGGTCGTCGGCCTGCGCGTGCGCGGTCCCGGCGGCCAGGCCGCTGCCGGCCAGCACGCCGCCGGCCGCCAGCCCGGCCACCACCAGACGCAGTTTCGAAGGTGCTCTCACGCTGTTTCTCCTCTCAGAGTGACGCGGCCGACGGGCGGCCCGCTCCTTCGGGAGCCGCCCGGGGCGCGTCGCGGATGTTCCGGCCACTCCTGAGTACGGGGCCCGTCGATGACCATCCAGGTGCGGACGTTGTCCAGCCGCCGCGAACGGTCGAGCGCCGGGGCGTGGACACGGACGTGCCCGGGTTCCGGCGGGAACCCGGGCACGTCACGAACCGGTCAGGCGAAGGCGCTCAGCACTTGTTGCGCAACATCGCGGCGTCCTCGTCGAACCTGATCTTGTTGCCGCCCTGCCCCCGCTTGGCGGCGATCTTGCCGAACGTCTCCAGCCGCTTGGCGGCCGGCTCGAGGTCCGCGCCGCTCAGCGGCTGCTTCTTGGCCAGGGCCGCCTGGGTCGCCAGGTTGACCTCGTCGGCGATGTCGTTGATGTTGCCCGGCCGCAGGTAGGCGACGTCGATCAGCGCCGCCTGCACGGCGCGGGGCAGCTTGTCGAAGTTCTCGATGCCCCGCCGGGTGACCAGGTCCTTCGCCTCCTCGTAGGAGACCTCGAACAACATCGACACCTGCTCGTCCGTCAGCGCGGTGAGCCCGGCCTTGAGGTCGTCGAACGCCTTGCCCGACTTGATGGCGGCCTGCGCCGACTGCGGGCTGGTCTCGCTCAGGATGCGGTTGACGATGGTGCGCGCGTCGCCGCGGCTCAGGTTGAAGCCGATCCCGATGGTGACGATGTTGCGGCTCTTACCCGCCCTGGTCTTCTCGCCCGCGTCGTACGCCTTCGTCCGCGCGCCGCCCTCGCGCTTGGTCAGCATCTGCTTGACGCTGCCCCGGTAGATCGTGGTGAACGGGCAGCGGGTCTCCTCGCCGGTGGCGGCGGTGGCGGCCGGCTCCTCCTCGTCGATGGCCCCGTCGGCGGACTCGTCGGCGGACTCGTCGGTGGCTTCCTCGACCTCGTCCGCGCTGACCTCGGCGGGGCTGTCGGCGGGGCTGTCGGCGGTCTCCTCCGAGACGTCGGAGTCGGTGTCTGTGGTGTCCGGCGGGTCAGCGGACGCGTCGGGGTCGTCGGCCTCGTCCGCGACGCTGATCTCCTCCGACTCCTCGGAGGCGGCGGACAGGGGCGGGTCGCCCTGCCCCTGCGCCGCCTTCTCGACCATGGTCAGGTCCGGGTCGTCGGTGTCGAGCTGCGCCGTCGCGGCTCCTATGGTGAGCCCCGTGCCGCCGAGCGCCAGCGTGCCGGCCAGGGCGGCGTACATGATCCGTCGCCGTGAGCGCATGTGCATGAGTGCCTCCGTGAGGGACGCGGGTCCGATGGACCCTCCTGGAGGACCTGCTTATTGCTCCGCGTATTGACCAGCTAGAGAGTTTTGTCCGATATCGTCCAGTGGCCGCCCGGCGGGCACGCCCTCGACGCCCGCGGCGCGGTAGCCCTTCATGGTGCGGACCTCGTTGCCGTTGGCGCGGCTCTGCGCGTGGTCGTCCTGGGCGGCGCGCATGCCCCGGCCGCCGGCCTGGACGATCTGCTCGGGCACCTCGGAGATCAACGTGTCACCGGTGGCGGGTGAAGGCGAACAGCCCGGCGTCGCCGGCCGCGTACAGCACCGAACCGTCGGGGTGCCAGGCGCAGCCGTGCAGCTCGCCGTCCAGGACGATCCCGCACTCGGTGGTCCGCGTCTCGACGTCCCAGACGCGCAGGCAGCCGTGCTTGGCCGCGGTCGCCAGCCGGGTGCCGTCGGGGGAGAAGGCGACACCGGTGAGCCAGTCATCCTGGCCGAACCTGGCCGTCCGCGCGCCCGCCAGGTCGAACAGCTCGACGCAGCCCTCGATGGTGGCCGCCGCCAGCCGGCCGCCGCAGGGGGCGACGGCGAGCGCCTCGACCAGGCTCTCCGCCTCCGCCGGCGGGCCCAGCGGGCGGCCGTCGGGGGTCCAGCGCCGCACCTCGTCGCCGGACGCGGCGGCCAGCCAGGTGCCGTCGGGCGCGATGACCAGCGCCGTCACCTCCTCGTCGGACGGCCCCAGCGTCGTGGTGACCGCGCCGTCGCGGGTCAGGACGCGCACGGTGCGATCCATCGCGACGGCCATCCAGGTGCCGTCCGGGGCGATCGCCGTGGCCGCCTCCGCCACGGGCCCGATGGACGGAGGCCACTCCGTCCTGCGCACGGTGCCGTCCGGGGCGTGCGTCCGGATGCGGCCCTGGGAGTCGACGCTGAGGGCGTACGCGCCGTCGGCGGCCACCGCCACGCTGCCCGTCCACTGCCTGGGGCCCCGGCCGCGCACGGTCCCGTCGGGGTTCCAGACGGTCAGGCCGGACAGCCCCGCCGTGACCAGGTACGAGCCGTCGCCCGCCACCGCGATCCCGCGCACGTCATGCCGGGCGGGCGGGTCGGCGGCGCCGGCGCGGACGGCGAGGTCCACGTCCCAGACGCGCACCGTGCGATCGCCGCTCGCGGAGGCCAGCAGGCGGCCGTCCGGTGAAATCGCCAGGCCGGTGATCGTGTCGGTGTGGCCGTTCAGCCGGGCACGGGGGGTGCCGTCGCGGTCGAGGATGGCGATGTTGCCGTCGAAGTCGGAGACGGCGAGCCAGCGGTCGCCGGGGGCGATGGCCAGGCCGGTGCCGTGGCAGAAGACGGTGTCGAGTTCGGCGCGCGGGGCGCCGTCGGGGCTCAGCAGGCGGATGGTGCCGTGCTCGCTGAGCACCGCCAGCCACTCGCCGGAGGGCGCGATGGCCACCGCCTCCGCGCCGCCGCGCGGGGGCGCGTCCGTCCCGCCGCTCTCCTCGTCGTGGCGGCGCAGGACGGTGACGGCCGGGCCGCGGGTGCCGTCGGCGTTCCACAGCTCGGTGACGTACGGGCCCACCGCCGCCAGCCAGCCGCCGCCCGGGGCGATGGCGACGGCCTCGTACTCCTCGTACGCGTCGTCGGCCTCGGGGGCGGTGCGCGGGGTGCCGTCGGCGTTCCAGAAGCGCAGGAAACCGTCCCCGCACGCGACGCCCCACGTGCCGTCCGGCGCGATCGCCAGCGCCTCGGCGGTCCCGGGCAGGTCGTCGAGGACGGCGCGCGGGTAGCCGTCGTGCTCCCACAGCCGGACGGTCCCGTCCCAGCTCCCGCTGGCCAGCCACGCGCCGCCTGGGGCGGCGGCCACGGACGTGACCTCGCCCTCGTGGCCGAGCAGGGTGCGGGCCGGGGTGCCGTCCACGCTCCAGCGCAGCACCCGTCCCTGGTCCCCCGCGGCGGCGAGCCAGGCTCCGTCGGAGGACATGGCGAGGTCGGTCATGCGCTCGGAGCGGCTGTGGTGGGTGCGCAGGAGCGCCTCGTGCGGCAGGTCCGGCGGCGTCCAGCGGTGTTCGAGCCAGGGACGGCCCCGTTCGGCCAGCCAGCGGCCGGCCTCCTCGCGCATGCCGGGGGTGGCGTGCAGGCGGGCGGCCAGCGTGGGCACCACGCCGACGCCCAGCTCGCGCGCCCGTTCGAGGAGGTGGGCCGAGCCCGCCAGCACCCGCCCGAGCAC
>NZ_SSXE01000411.1 GCF_021699195.1 Nonomuraea sp. MG754425
CGAAACTCCGGCGGATAGTTGTTTGGCACTGCAGACTCCTTCTTCCGGGGACCAGGGTTCCCCAGAGATCAGGTGTCTACCAAACTGGGCCAACTCCAGGCGGACTCTGCGCGGGTACTCGTTCTTGCCCGAAGACCGCAGGCCGACTCCGACACCGGAGATCGCACGGACCTTGCGCTGGCTGGAGAGCACATCGCTGCCGCTGAGCGCACTGGAAGAAACCAAGCACGCGCGGACAGCCTTGGAAGCCCTGGCTCTGTGCTTGGACGGCAAGGCCGCGGCGACCTCGACCTATCGCCGCAAGCGAGCCGTCTTCCATCACGCACTCGAATACGCCGTGGAGTTGGAAGAGCTTTCGGCAAATCCGCTGCACAAGGTCAAGTTCCGCAAGGCCAAGGTGAGCGGCGAGGTCGACCGACGCTCGGTGGTCAATCCGCAGCAGGCCCGCGAACTGCTCACCGCGGTGACCTACGTGGGACGGTCACGCGGGCCGATGCTGACCGCCATGTTCGCGTGCATGTACTTCGGGGGCCTTCGTCCGGCGGAGGCGGCCGGACTGCGGCAGAAGGACTGCCACCTCCCGGCGAAGGACTGGGGCCTGCTGACGCTGGAGAAGACCAGGCCCCAGAGCAACAAGCGCTTCACCGACTCCGGGCAGGCCCATGACGAACGCGGCCTGAAGCATCGGGACGTGAAGCAGACACGCACCGTTCCCATCCCATCCGAACTGGTGACCATCCTCCGCGATCACATCGCAGCGTTCGGGGTCGGCGAGGACGACCGTCTCTTCCGCACTCGCACAGGCGGCGTGATCTCTGGATCGGCCTACGCCAAGGTCTGGCAGGAAGCTCGCACGTACGCCTTCACGCCCGACCAGGCCGCCTCCCCCCTGGCGGGCAGGCCGTACGACCTTCGACACGCGGCCGTCTCGCTCTGGCTCAACGCGGGCGTGCACGCCCCGGAAGCGGCCGAACGAGCCGGCCACGGCATAGACGTGATGCTCCGCGTCTACGCCAAGTGCATCGACGGCCAACAGGAAGTCGCCAACCGGCGCATCCTGGACGCGCTCGCTGCATGATCCACAACGCACGGCAGGACCCTGGGACATCTCGGGGTCCTTTCGCCGTTCCAAGGCTCGAAACCGCCGTGCTCACCTGGGAAAACGGGCCTGCGGGCATTCCGCGTATATTCCGCGACCAGTGGCACCGGGCTGCTTTCGGCCGCCGCACCCTGCCTACGAGCCAAGACCGCCGATCATGCAAAAGACCAGGTCAGCCCGTAGATTGCCTGGTCTCGGTTGCGCGCCCTGCAGGATTCGAACCTGCGACCGTCGGATTAGAAGTCCGGTGCTCTATCCAGCTGAGCTAAGGGCGCTCCCGCCTTATTGTGCATGATCCGGCGACATGTCACGCACAGGTTTTCCCCGTGTCAGCCTGTCAACCCGATCACACCCCGCGTGGACAGTGTCCCCAGCATGGTGGCCGGCGATGCCTGTCCAGGGGCCCGTCTCGGCGTACGGGCCTCAGGGAGGATATCGGACGTGGCGGGGTGGAGGAGGAACCAGGAGAAAAGGCCGAGGTGGGCGGCACTGAGCGGTGAAGGGAGGGTGATGAGAGCGGGGTGGTGGCGCTCTGTCCGGGAC
>NZ_SSXE01000412.1 GCF_021699195.1 Nonomuraea sp. MG754425
CACCCAGCCCATCCGCTCGAACGACCGGCTCATCCGGACCACCGACCGGCCCATCGGCCCGGACGATCGGCGCGTCCGCACAACCACCCGGCCCATCGGTGTGCGGGCCGAGCGCCGGAACCGGCCCGTCGGGCCCGTCCGGCCCGCCCCCGCGGCCCGGCCGGGCCGCGGCGAGGCCCGCCTGCGTGGTGCCGTCGCCCGGCGACGCGGACGCGCCGGACCGGCCCGCGGGTCTCCGTCGCCCGGCGGGCACGCCCTCCCGGACCTCCGGCCGGCCGCCGCCCGCGGGCCGCACGTAGACGCAGCTCAGCTCGGCCGCGAACCGCTGCTGCCCGTCCCGCAGCCAGCACTCCCCCGGCCCGGGCAGCACCTCCGTCAGCGTGACGCCGTCGGCCGTGGCGGCCATCCGGGCCAGTCCTTCGAGCAGCGCGGGCGAGCGCGTGTCCACGTAGAGGGAGCGGCGCTCCCGGGGCGAGGAGGCGAAGAACGCGACCGGCAGCTCGTACGCCGCCCGCAGCCGCGCCATCGCCACCAGCAGGTCCCGGTCGCGGTCCGCCTGCCCGAGGGTGTCGAACGAGGCCCGCCCCAGCCACCATCGCCGCCGCGAGATGACCACGTTGTCCCAGGTCAGCCGGGGCACGTGCGGAAGGTCGGGCAGGCGCGGCAGCCGGATCCCCGGCAGCGCGAACGCCGTGTGCAGCGCCATGCCGTGCTCGCCGTTGTGCAGCAGCAGCGGCTCCTCCATGCCCTTGGCGTGCAGGACGGCCCGTTGCCCGTCGCTGTGCACGTACAGCTCGTCGAGCCCGATGCGGCGGCGGCGCGGGTCGGCCGCCACCCCGCCGAGCTCCAGCACGGGGCCGGGCAGTTCCAGCGACGGCACGCCGTCGGTGCGGCGCGAGATGACGTTCAGCACGGTGAACCCGGCGAGCGCCCGGCTGATCTCGGCGTCGCGCGCGGCCAGGCACTTGACGCCCTCCTCGTGGAACTGCAGCGCCCACGGCGTGAGCAGCACCGTGTCGTGCAGGCGGTTGAGGACCAGCGGGGTGACCCCGGGCTCGTACGCCTCCAGCGTGGGCGCGGCCACCATGACGCCGGCCGAGCAGAGGACCGGGGCGGCGGGCGGTGCGGGCTCGCCGAGCCGGCCGGCGAGGTTCAGCTCGGACGCCCCGGCGGGGGCGTCGCGGACGAGGGCGGCGATCCGCCCGGCCAGCCGGTCGCCGTACTCGGTCTCCAGGTCGCCGCTCGTGCGCAGCACCTCGGCCAGCGCGTACGTGCCCGGCCCGAGCCGCCCGGCCAGCAGCCGGTTGGTGCGCAGCCTGGTCAGCTCGGCCTCCTCGGAGAGCAGGTCGAGCACCGCCGGCACGCGGCCCCGGAGGTCGGCGGCCAGCGCGTCGCCGACCGTGACGCGCAGCGTGCCGGCGGCGGCCTCGTGCACGATCGCCCGGTCGTCGTGGCGGCCGCCCCCGGCCAGCGCCTCGATCCGGCGCTGCACGGCCAGCTTCACGTCGGGTGAGGCCGCCGGGTACTGCCCGAGCAGCTCGCTGATCTCCCCGACGCGCCTGCCCAGCGGGAGACCGGCGTCCTGCGACGGCCGCGGGCCGACGAGCGCCCGCGCGCGCTGCGCGGGCAC
>NZ_SSXE01000413.1 GCF_021699195.1 Nonomuraea sp. MG754425
CTGCTCGGGTTACGCGAACGCGTCGCCGTCTACGGCGGCGACCTCGACGCCCGCCGTCGCCTCGGCGGCGGCTTCCGGGTGCGCGCCCGGATCCCGCTGGAGCGCCCGTGACCACCCTCCGGCACCTCGCGGGCGCGGCCGAAGCGCGCCGGCCCGCTCCCGCCACCCGCCCGGCCGCGACGTTCCCGAGCCCGGACGGGGAGCCCGTCAGTCCGGCCGGGGGGTCCACGAGCCCGGTCGAGGAGCGCGCGAGCGGGTCCGAGGCGGGGGCGTCCGCGCCCAGGGTGCTCATCGCCGATGACCAGGAGCTGGTCCGGGTGGGTTTCCGGCTCATCCTCACCGCGCGCGGCATCGACGTGGCCGGTGAGGCCGCCGACGGGGCCCAGGCGGTGACGGAGGCGCTCAGGCTGGCCCCCGACGTCGTGCTGATGGACATCCGCATGCCCGGCATGGACGGCCTGGAGGCGACCCGCCGGGTGCTCGCGAACGACCCGCGCTGCCGGGTGATCATGCTGACCACGTTCGACCTCGACCGGTACGTCTACGCCGCCCTGGCACTCGGCGCGAGCGGCTTCCTGCTCAAGGACGTCACCCCGGAACACCTGGCCGCCGCCGTACGCCTGGTCGGCACCGGCGACGCGCTGCTCGCCCCCTCGATCACCCGCCGCCTCGTCGAACGCTTCGCCCCCGCCGACCGGGCCGTCAACGGCGGCCTCGATGCCCCCGGCCCGGCGGCCCCGGCCGCGCACGCGGAACTCGCCACCCTGACGCCACGCGAGCTGGAGGTGCTCACGCTCCTGGGCAAGGGCCTGTCGAACGCCGAACTCGCGTACGCGCTGACCCTGAGCGAGGCGACGGTGAAGACGCACGTCGCCCGCATCTTCGCCAAGCTCGCGCTGCGCGACCGCGCCCAGGCGGTGGTCATCGCGTACGAGACCGGCCTCGTCTCACCCGGCGGAACCGCCTGACACCCCCGCGGCCCGACCGCTCAGACGAGCCCGACCACCAGCCCTTCGTCCTTGATGCCCAGGTACGCCCCCGGACGGTGCAGCCGCATGGCGTGCTCGATGACCGGGATGTACTTGGGCTGCGAGCCGAGCGGCAGCCGGTACCCGTTCTTGACCGTGTGGAACTCCCACAGGTGCGCCATCTCCTGATGCCGCGCCCGGAACCCCTGGTCGGCGGGGAACAGGTCGAGCCTGACCATCGTCCTGCGCACGAGGTGGTCGGCGAGCTGGACCCGGCGCTGCCGCGTCCGCGAGATGCCCACCCCCGACAGCTCGGCCCACGCCACGGCCCACGGGCGGCCCCGGGGGTCGTCCCAGCGCACCCCGAAGGCGTCGAAGACGAGCCGGCGCGGGCGGGAGACCTTCTTCCACGCGACGACCGGCAGCAGGCCGATCCCCAGGAACACCAGCCCGACCAGGCCGACGGCGACCGCGGTGCCCGAACCGCCCGTGGTCTGGCCGGTCAGCGCCGACACGATCGCGAGCAGCCCGAGCGCGCCCGCCACCGAGCCGCCGATCATCGCCCTGACCTTGGCGTCGCCGCCGACGTCGATCACCACGGGCGGTTCGGGCACCGCGGTCGCCGTCGGCCTGGTCGGGCTGGTGTTCCTGGGGAT
>NZ_SSXE01000414.1 GCF_021699195.1 Nonomuraea sp. MG754425
CACGGCGGCCCCCACGGCGGCCCCCACGGTGGCCCCCACGGTGGTCCGCATGGCGCTCCGCCCGGCGAGCCGTACGCGGGACCGCATTCCGCCCCGCCCGCCACCGACTGGCCGCAGCAGCCGACGTTCCAGATGGGGCCCGGCCACCCGTCGTTCCCGTCGAACCCGGAGGCGGGCGGCAACTGGGGCAGCCCGCCGTGGCAGCCGGACCCGGGAGCCTGGCCGGTGGAGCCGCGCGGCGGCTTCGAGAGCAGCGACGTCTGGACGCCGCCCAAGGGCTCCGCCTGGAACGGCGACCGGGGCCTGCCCAGACGGCCCATGCCCGCGCCGCCCCCCGGCGGCTGGAGCCAGGACACGAACCCGCCGCAGCGGCCGGGGTTCGAGTTCACCGAGCCGGAGTCCAGGTCCGAGGTCACGGGTCCCATGCCGGCGGCACCGCCCGCGTCCGCGGGCGACGACTACCTGCCGATCTTCGCGGCCGTCGAGTCCGCCTGGTTCGGGCGCGACTCGAACGGCGCGAGCTGGGGCTCATCGAAGGTGGACGCGGGCTGGAGCGCGGCGGAGGCGGCGGCGGAACCGGTACGCGACGGCTCGACGTCGGCGGGTCTGCCGAAACGGGTGCCCAAGGCCAACCTGGTGCCCGGCTCGGCCGACACCGCCGCCGCCCCGAAGAACGTCGCACCGATGCCGTCGGTGTCGCCGGACCGGATGCGCAACCGCCTATCGAGCTTCCAGCAGGGCTTCAGAGCGGCGCGCGACGATATCAGCGAGGGCAGGGCGTTCCCGCCCGGCTCCAACCCATCGAACCAGGGTGAAAGAGAGGAGGGCGCATGACCGACCTCAGCCACGCGGCCCGCGGCGTCGACTGGCTGATCACCGACTTCGTCAGCACGGTCCCGGGCGTGGCGCACGCGGTGGTCGTCTCGTCCGACGGGCTGCCGCTGGCGGCGTCGGCGGGTTTCCCGGCCGACCGGGCCGATCAGCTCGCTGCGATCGCGTCGGGCCTGGTGAGCCTGACGCAGGGCGCGGCCAGGGTCTTCGAAGGCGGCGCGGTCAACCAGACGATCGTGGAGATGCAGCGCGGGCTGATGCTGATCATGTCGATCAGCGACGGCTCGACACCGGCCGTACGCGCGGAGTTGCGCGCCAGCCAGACCAGGTGATCTACGTGACGGAACCGAGATGGGACAGCACCGGTTGGGCCCCTCCGCAACAGCCCCAGCCCCAGCCCCAGTCCCAGTCGCCGCGCAGCCCCGACCCCGCTTCGCCCGTCCGCCCGTATGCGGTGACAGGTGGACGAACGGCGCCGCGGGTCAAGCTGGCGATGGAGGCCCTGGTGTCCTCGGCGACCGCCGAGCAGCGGGAGTTCTCCCACATCACGCCGGAGTACCAGGCGATCAGCCAACTGTGCCGGCAGGTCCGGTCGGTGGCCGAGGTGTCGGCCCTGCTGCGGATCCCGCTGGGGGTGGTGCGTGTGCTGATCGCTGACATGGCCGCCGAAGGTCTGGTCCGGGTGCATCAGCCACAACTGGACGCCGGCAGGCCGGACGTCAATCTGCTCGAAAGGGTTCTCAGTGGACTTCGCAGGCTCTAGCCCCGGCCTCACCTCGACGAAGATCGTGGTGGCTGGAGGTTTCGGGGTGGGCAAGACGACGTTCGTCGGGGCGGTGTCGGAGATCATGCCGTTGACGACGGAGGCTGTCATGACCGACGCCTCCGCCGGTATCGACGACCTGGGTATGACGCCGCTGAAGTCGACCACGACCGTCGCCATGGACTTCGGCCGGGTCTCCCTGGACCGTGACCTGATCCTCTACCTGTTCGGCACCCCCGGACAGCACCGGTTCTGGTTCATGTGGGACGACCTGGTGCGCGGCGCCATCGGCGCGGTCGTGCTGGTCGACACGCGCCGGCTGGCCGACAGCTTCCCCGCGATCGACTACTTCGAAGAGGCCCAGCTCCCGTTCGTGGTGGGCGTGAACGGCTGGGACGGCCAGTATCCCCACAGCGACTCCGAGGTGCGCGACGCCCTGACCCTCGCGCCGCACATCCCGATGGTCCGGCTCGACGCCCGCAAGAAGGACTCGGTCAAGGTCGCGCTGATCCAGCTCGTCGAGCACGCGCTGACGGTCCGGATGGCCGTGCCGGGCTGGGGCGGCTGACCACGGGGCGACCATGTAGCCGAACGTACGAAGTGACGACCAGACTGATCGCACAGAGTGACCGCATCGAGCCCGGGGTGCGTTGACGCGGGGGCATTCACATGATCACAATGGCTCCCGCCGAGCATCGCAGGAGCACCATGTCCCGTGGCCGCACCGCATGAACGTGATCAACCCGATCACCGGGCAGTCCGACCGACCGCTCGCCCCGATCCCGCCCGACCGGCTGGCCGCCGTCGCGGCCGGGCTGCGCGAGCGGGCCCCCGCCTGGCAGAGCGCCGACCGCGGCGCGGTCCTGGCGCGCTTCGGAGCCGCGCTCGCCGACGACGACCGGCTGCTCGCCGCCCTGGTGGCCGACACCGGCAGGGTGGGGGAGTCGCTGCTGGAACGCCGGCTGGTGGCCGCGCTCATCGACCGATGGGTACGTCAGGCCCCCGCCCTC
>NZ_SSXE01000415.1 GCF_021699195.1 Nonomuraea sp. MG754425
GGCACCCCCGCCGACCGCCCCACCGACTGCCCGGCCACGCCGCCCTCTCCGCCTGGGGCAGGAGGGGGTGCGGTTTCGGCCTGGACCAGGCCGAGTCTGAGCGTGATCCTGGCCAGTTCCAGCCCGTCCACCAGTGGCTGGGCCGCCCGCAGCGCCGCCGCCGCCGCGTCCAGGCGGCCCTCCGCCCGGTGAAGGTCGGCCAGGCCGCGCAGCAGCAGCGCCTCGCCGCGCCGGTGGCCCGCCGCCCTGGCCGCGTCCAGGCCGGTCGCCGTCGTGGCGTGCCAGTCGTCGTGGTGCGCGCCCAGCTCGAACAGCGGCGTGAGGTAGAAGGCCAGCCGCCACGCGGCCTCGTACAGGCCCGCGCGGTAGAAGTCCTCGACGGTCGCCACCAGGAACCGGCGCTCGGCGCTCAGCCAGCGCGCCTCCTGCCGCAACCACCCCGTCAGCAGGACGTCGCCACCCCACGGCAGGTGGACGTCCTGGGGCCGGTGGACCTCGGTGCGTCCGGTGCCGGGTTCCGCCGGGAGGAGGGAGGCCCTGGCCTGGCGGGTCCGCTCCAGCACCGCGTCCACCATGGACGCCAGCACGCCGGACGGGCCGTCGTCCTCCTCGGCCAGGCGTTCGGCGGCGTACAGGCGGGTCAGGTCGTGCCACCCGTACCGCTCCTGGCCGGCCTCGTCCAGGCCGCGCGACTGGAGCAGGCCCGCCTCCACCAGCGGCTCCAGGTCCGCGCCGAGCGCCCAGGGGGCGAAGTCGGGGGCGGACAGCGCGCCGAGCCGGCGCAGGAGCAGCCGCTCGGCGTCGGGCAGGCCGCGATAGCCCACGGCGAGACTGCCGCGCACGGCCAGGTCCCCGGCGCTCAGCTCGTCGAGCCGCCGCCGCTCGTCGCCCAGCCGCCCCGCCAGGTGGCCGAGCGTCCAGCCCGGTTTCCTGGCCAGCCGGGATCCGGCGATCCGCAGGGCGAGCGGAAGGTGGCCGCAGAGCCGGACGATGCGCAGGGCGGGCTCGGGCTCGGCGCGGACCCGCTCGTGTCCCGCCACGCCTCCGAGCAGCGCCACGGCCTCGTCCTCGTCGAGCAGGCCCAGCTCGTACGCGCGTGCCGCCTCCAGCCCGGCCAGCGGCGACCGGCTCGTCACCAGGGTGAGGCTGCCCGGCCCCGTGGGGAGGAGCGGGCGGACCTGGGACTCGTCGGCGGCGTCGTCCAGCAGGACGAGCAGCCGCCGGCGGGCCGTCATGCTGCGGTAGAGGCGAATGCGATCGTCCGGTTCGGGGGGCACCGCGCCGTCCGGGCAGCCGAGCGAGCGCAGCAGGTCCTCCAGCACGGCGTTGGGCGGACGGGTGCCGAGCGTGGCGTAGAGGCGGCCGTCGGGGAGTTCGAGCGCGGTCGCGGCGTGGACGGCGACGGCCGACTTGCCGCAGCCCGGCGGCCCGTGCAGGACCAGGTGAACGGGTGCCGGCAGCCGCTCGGCGGCCATCCGCGCGATCCAGTCGAGCACCGGCCGCCGCCCGGCAAAGTCTGAAATATCCGGTGGCAACTCATCGACGACCCCGACCTCCGCGAACCGCCGACCCCCACCG
>NZ_SSXE01000416.1 GCF_021699195.1 Nonomuraea sp. MG754425
CTCCCTCCGCTGCCTGCTCCCCGTGGATCAACGACCGGGCCGGCACGCTTCAGGGTTTTGCGAAGCATCGCCGCTTTCCGCGAACTCGGCCGCCTGCCCGGTCGTTGATCCACGGGGAGCAGGCAGCGGAGGGAGCGTACGTGACGCAGGCCGGGGCGATTCCGAGCACGGACGGCTGGATCGGGCGAGAGGCGGACGTCGGCCGGGTCGTGGCAGCGCTGACCTCGCCGGACACCGGTCTGATCGTGGTGGCGCCGGAGGTGGACGGCGTCGAGGGCCTGGGCGTCACCGCCGTCGTGGCGGCGGCGCTGCGCCGTTCGGAGGTGGCCGCCCGCTTCCCCGGGGGCGTCGGCTGGCTGGGCGCCGGCGGCTCCCATCCGGAGGAGCGGGCCACGGAGTTCACCGAGGTGCTGGAACGCCTGCACGGCGACGACGTGGAGCTGTTCTCCTGGCTGGAGCCGCAGGACCTGCTGGGCGCCGTGCACGACGAGGAGGCGGCCGGCGGGCTGCTGCGGGAGCAGGTCTTCACCCCCGGACGACACCTGATGGTGGTGGACGGGCTGCGGCACGCCGGCCAGGTGGTGCCGCTGGCGTTCGCGGTCCCGGGCTGCACCTGGCTGGTCACGTCCGAGACGGCGGACACCGCGGCAGCGGGGCTGGAGTTCGCGGCCACGGTGCGCGTCGGCCCGATGACCTCCGCCGACGGCGCGGCGCTGCTGCGCCGCGACCTGCCCGCCCTGGAGGAGGCGACGGCCGCCCGCCTGGCGGAGCTGACCGGCGGCTGGCCGCTGGCCCTCACCATGGCGCACGGGTTCGTCGTCAGCCAGGTCGTCACCGGCGTGCCCGCCACCGAGGCGGCGGCGCGGCTGGCCGCCGGGCTGCCCGGCCGCGTGGACCTCGCCGACCCCGACTCCCGGGCCGCCCTGATCGGGGCGCTGGTGGACCGCTCGCTCGGCTGGCTGCGCACGGTCGATCCGGTCGCGGCCGAACGTTTCCTCCACCTCGGGCTGTTCGGCCCCGGCGAGGACATCCCCATCGGCGTGGCCGCCATGTTGTGGAGCTCGGGCGGGGCCGCGACGGGTGGGCAGATCGGCGCGCTCGTCGCCCGCCTCGAAGGGCTGCGCCTGGTGGGGCGGCGCACCGATCATCCGGTGCTGGTGCTGGCGGACGCCGTCAAGGCGCGGGTGCGCGAGCTCCTCGGCCCGGACGGCCTCGACCGGGCCCGGCGCCTGCTGATCGACGCCGAACCCGGCCGGACCCCCGAGGGCTGGGCCGGCCTGCCCGGCACGAGCGAGTGGATGCTGCGCAACCTCGCCGGCCTGTACGCGGACGCGGGGGAGCGGGAGCGGCTGCACGACCTGGTGTGCGACGTGTCCTGGCTGGCCGCCCGCATCCACCACTCCGGCGTGGAAGCCGCCCTGCACGACCTCACCCAAGCCACCCGCACCCTCCCCCCGCCATCCGGGCGTGACCCGGACGCGGATGTCCTTGGGCCGTCCGGGTCCTGAC
>NZ_SSXE01000417.1 GCF_021699195.1 Nonomuraea sp. MG754425
GTGGGGTGGGGCGGGGGCATGGTCAGGCCGCCGCGTGCAGCCAGGCGCCCGCGACCTGCACCAGCACGGCCCGCGCGAGCGCGTCGGCGGCGTCGAGCAGCGGGGCGGAGCCGGTGGGGCCGTCGAACCCGGGCGGTCCCCCGGCGGTCCAGGGGCCGAGCGCGAACCGGCGGGCGTGCACCGCGCCGCGCCGGGTGACGAGCCTGCGGTCCGGCAGGCGCACGTCCAGGAGCCCGCCCGGGGCCTGACGGCACTCGCCGCGCGCGAACAGCCCGGCGAGCAGCGGGTCGGCGGTGCGGCGGACGTCCGGCGCGGCCCGGCGCGCGTCGACGAGCGCCCGCGCCTGCGTCGAGCCCGGCACGGTGGGGCCGCTCGCCCGCCACACGCCGGCCTCCTCGTCCCGCTCGACGCGCGGCTCGGCCCCGAGGAAGGTGACGACGCCCGCTCTGGCCAGCGCACGCAACTCGGCCTGCCGGGCATGGGACGGGCCGCCGGCGAGCAGGTCGTACAGCTCATCGAACTCCGGGTCGCCGGCCGGCGCGGCGCGGGCGGCGACGAGCGCGTGGATCAGCGCCAGGTCGGCGCTGAAGGCCGGGTCGGCGCGCCGCTCCAGGTCGGCGGCGAGGTAGCCGTGCATCCACCGCTGCAGGCCGGCCAGGTCGCCGAAGCGCATGCCGTGCAGCGGACGGCGCAGGCGGTCCAGGTGCAGGCGGTCGGCGAAGCGCGGCACGGACCTGGTGACCAGCGCGCGCAGTTCCTTGCCGCCCCACTCGCCCGCCGCGAGCGCGGCCTCGAACTCCGGCCACGACGTACGGGTGCGGGCCCCGTGCCGGGTGAACAGCTCACGGTAGTACGCCCACGCCAGCCCCTTGGCCAGCCCCTTGGCCTGGCTCTCCGGCGACGGCGGGCCGGGCACGGGACAGCGGGGCGGCGGGCCGGGCGCGAGGCCGTAGGCGGGCCGGGCGTGGTGCGGCACACCGGCGTGCGAGGTGACGTGCAGCAGCGGCTCGTCCCCGCTGGGCAGGTACACGGTCTCGCCCCGGCCGCGCTCGGCGAACCGCCCGCCGCGGCCGGTGGTGAGCAGGGCCGTCAGATCGGTGAACGCGCGTCCGGAGCCGTGCACGAGGACCGGCTCGCCCGCGCGGAGCAGCTCCAGGTCCGGGACGTCGTCGGCCGGCGCGTGACCGCCGGGCAGGTGGACGAGCCCGTGCCGGGCGGCGAAGACGGCCTCGGCCGCCTCCTCGTCCGTGGGCGGGGCGGCCGGGCGGCCGTGCGCCAGCACCACGGCGTCGGCCGTCAGCGTGCCCCCGTCGGAGAGCCGGACGCGCTGCCGGCCCGCCGGGGCCGACTCGTCGAGGCCCACCGCCCTGGCCCGGTGCGCGTGCACCCGGACGTTCGGGGGCGCGTCGCGTGCCGCCCGGCCGAACGCGTCCGCCAGGTAGTCGCCCACCTCGGATCGGCGGGCGAGGTGGCCGGGCCGTCACTGGCGGACTGGCTCGGCCG
>NZ_SSXE01000418.1 GCF_021699195.1 Nonomuraea sp. MG754425
AGATGTGTATAAGAGACAGGTTCAAGCACGCGGAGCTGGCGGGGTGGGTGCAGATCAACCCGATGACGCATTCGACGGTGACGGCCAGGCAGCGGGGCGGGTTGCGGGCCGAGCGGCGGGCGTTGACGCGGGAGCAGGCCGAGGGGTTGATCGGGGCGGCGCAGGAGTTGCCGCAGGCGGCTCCTGAGGCGGGCAAGCGGCGCGATCAGCGTACGGAGTTGCGTGACGCGGTGATCGTGCTGCTGCTGGCGACGGTGGGGCCGCGGGTGTCGGAGCTGGTGCGCGCCGATGTGCAGGATTTCTTCACCAACGACGGGGTGCGGTACTGGCGGATCTTCGGTAAGGGCGGGCGTACGCGTGATGTGCCGTTGCCGGAGGGGGTGGCGCGGGTGTTGCAGGAGTATCTGGTGCGGGGGCGTCCGGCGATGTGCGCGAGCGGGTCGGCCGATGACGGGAAGGCGTTGTTGTTGTCGTGGCGGGGGCGGCGGCTGGCGCGTGGTGACGTGCAGGCGGTGATCGATCGGGTGCAGCGGCGGGTGGATCCGGATCAGCGGCGGTCGGTGACGCCGCACGGGCTGCGGCACACGACGGCGACGCATCTGCTGGCCGATGCGGTGGACATGGACGCGGTGCGGCGGGTGCTGGGGCACAGTGATCTGTCGACGCTGGGTCGTTACCGTGATGAGCTGCCGGGTGAGCTGGAGGTGGCGATGCGGTCGCATCCGCTGTTGCGTGGCCGTCCCTGAGGGGTGGCCTGCCGGTCAGGGTGCGGGTGCGGGGGTGGAGCGGACGGCGAGGCGGTCGAGGGAGATGCCGAGTACGTCGGCGAGCGCGGCGATGGTGAAGAACGCCGGGGTGGCGATGCGGCCGGTCTCGATCTTGCGGAGGGTTTCGGCGGACATGCCGGCGGCGGCGGCGATCTCGACGATGCTGCGTTCGCCGCGGGCCTGGCGCAGGACCTGGCCGAGTTGCTCGCCGCGCAGGCGTTCCTCGGGGGTCAGGGGTGGTCGCACCATGGGGCCCACTCTATACCGCGTGGGGGTGCGGGCTGAGGGGTGCGGGGTGAACCGGAAGACAGGAATCTAGAGTTGAACTCTAGAGGTAAGCTCTCACCATGGACAAGGGGCAGCGAACCGACAAAAGAACCGAACGCTCCCGCGCCACCCGCGAAAAGATCATCGCCGCGGCGCGGGAACTGTTCATCACCCAGGGCTACGGCGCCACCAGCCTGCAAGAGATCGCCGACCAGGCCGGCGTCGCCGTCCAGACCGTCTACTTCGTCTTCGGCAACAAACGCACCCTGTTCAAGGACGTCGTCGACACCACCATCGCCGGCGACACCGCACCCGTGGCCACCATGCAACGCCCCTGGTTCCACGCCGCCTGCACCGCCCCCACCGCCGCCGAACAACTCCGCCTGCACGTCCGCGGCACCCACGAGATCCTCGCCCGCGTCGCCCCGATCAGCCCCATGATCGAC
>NZ_SSXE01000419.1 GCF_021699195.1 Nonomuraea sp. MG754425
GCTCATGGTCATGCCGCGCGCCGCCGGGCTGTTCGGACGGGCGATCGCGCAGAGCGTGCCCGGCACGTTCTTCTCCGCGGCGCTGGCCGCCGACATCGCCGCCGCCCTGACCGCCGAGCTGGGCCTGCGTCCGGACGCCGCCGCGCTCGCCGCCGTCACGCCCGCCCGGCTGGTCGAGGCGGCCGAGTCGGCCACGGCCCGGATGCGCGGGCACGAGGAGCGCTGGGGCGCGGTCGCCCACACCGTCACCCCGTTCTCGCCCGTGGTGGACGGCGACGTCCTGCCCCGCGACCCGTGGAGCGCGCTGGCGGCCGGCGCCGGCCGCGGGATCGAGCTGATCGCGGGCCACAACCGCGACGAGTACCGGCTGTTCACGGCGACGGGACGGCTCGGGCGGACGCGGGCGGGCGAGCCGCTGCGGGTCTTCGCCCCCGGGCTGGAGCAGGGCTACCGCGACGCCTACCCGGCGGCGCACGCGGAGTCGCTGGACGAACTGGCGCAGTCCGACTGGGTGTTCCGCATGCCCTCGCTGCGGCTGGCCGACGCGCACGCCGCCGGCGGCGGGCGGGCGCACACGTACGAGCTGACCTGGCCGAGCCCCGTCATGGACGGCGCGCTGGGCGCCTGTCACGGGCTCGACGTGCCGCTGGTGTTCGGCAACCTGGACAGCGGGATGGGCCGCTTCCTCCTCGGCGAGGGGGCCGCGCCCGAGGCCGCCGCCGTGTCGGCGGACTTCCGCCGCGCGTGGACGGGCTTCGCGGCGGGCGACGGGCCCGGGTGGGAGCCCTACGAGCCGGGAGCCCGCCTGACCCGGCTCTTCGACGTCCGGCCGTCGGTCGTGCCCTACCCGGAGGAGGCGTCCCGCCGCCTGTGGGCCACGCACACGTTCGGCGAACTGCCGCTGCTCGACTGAAGCCGTCCCGAACTTTGTTCTGTAATGTCGGGGCATGACGGACATCTTCGATGACCTCCAGGCCGAGTACGGGCAGCTCGACGCCGTCCTCGCCGTCCTGACGCCCGCGCAGTGGTCGCACCCGTCGGCCGCCGACGGCTGGACCGTCTCCGACGTGGTGCTCCACCTGACCCAGAGCGAGGAACTCGCCGCCGCCTCGATCCGCGGCGAACCGGCCAGGGCCTCGGCGCCCCCGGCGGCGGGCGGCTCCGGCCGGGGCGTGGTGGACGCCATGGCCGACGCCGCCGTGGCCGCCGAACGCGACATCGCCCCGGCCCGCCTGCTCGCCCGCTGGCGCGCGGCCACCGCCGGCACGCCCGCCGCGCTGCGCGGCCACCCCGCGGGCAGCCGCCTGGACTGGGTGGCCGCGACCCTGTCGCCCGCGACGCTGGCCACCACGCGCCTGGCCGAGCACTGGGCCCACGCGCACGACATCACCGGCCCGCTCGGCATCGCCTACCCCGACACGTCGCGGCTGCGGCACATCGCGTGGCTGGGGCATCGCACGCTGCCGTACGCGTTCCAGGTGGCGGGGGTGGCGGGCG
>NZ_SSXE01000420.1 GCF_021699195.1 Nonomuraea sp. MG754425
GGCTCTTGAGCACTCTCTGGGGAGCGGTTACCTGGAGTGACGTCGAGGGCAGTCTGAAGACCTCTAGGCAAGCCCGGCTGGGTGGAGATTTGGCAACTCGTCGCGTATAGCGACGGCTGTTCTGTGACGATCTTGATCGCCAAGATCTGATCATCAAGAACGGCCGCGGGGAGTCATCGTGCTGCATCCGGTCACCAGCGACCAGGCTCGTCTGCTGCGTTTGTTGTTCCCGCACTTGGACGGGCTGGATTTCGAGCGGATCGAGGATGCGAGCGGCAGCGTCCGGATCATGGCATGTACCGGAACCGAGCTGGCCATCTGCCCGCGGTGCGCCACACCGACTACTCGGGTGCATGACCGGTACCGGCGGCGTCTGCAGGATGTGTCTTGTGGCGGGCGGCCGATCCAGGTCGCGTTAGAGGTCCGCCGGTTCGTCTGCGGCAGCGGTTCCTGCCCGGTCGCGACGTTCGCCGAACAGGTCGACGGGCTGACCGCCAAGCACCAGCGCCGCACCGTGGGGCTTCGGGGCCTGCTGGAGCGGGTCGCGCTCGCGCTGGCCGGCAGCGCGGGCTCCCGTCTGGCGCGCGTGATGGGCCAGGTCGTCTCGCGTTTCACGCTGATCCGGATGATCCGGGCGCTGCCGGATCCTGAGGTCGGGCAGGTCACTGTCCTCGGAGTTGACGATTTCGCCAAGCGCAAGGGCGCCTCGTACGCGACCGTCCTGCTGGACATGGACACCCACCAGGTCATCGACGTGCTCGACGGCCGTGAGGCCGACACCTTCGCCAACTGGCTGCGCGCGCATCCGGGCATCGAGGTGATCTGCAGGGACAGGGGAGGTTCCTATGCGCTGGGAGCCCGGCAGGGCGCGCCCGATGCTCAGCAGGTGGCTGACAGGTTTCATCTGCTCCAGGACCTGGGCAAGGCGGTGGAGAAGACCGTCATCGCCCACCATGCCGCCCTGCACGACCCCGATCCCGGCCCGGACCACGGGAAGCCCGCGCCGACGGCGGCGCCACACCCCATCGTGCCTGGTGCAGACCTCGCGCCGCCGCCCGCCGAACCGGACGGATACCGTGACGGTGCAGGTCAGCCGCGGCGGCTGGTCGCCCGGCACACGGAGCGGTACGACGCCATCCAAGCCCTGCTGGCCAAAGGGCTGTCGCTCTCGGCGATCGGCCGTGAGCTGGGATTGAACCGGCAGACCGTGGCCCGGTTCGCCCGCGCCGAGAGTCTGGAGCAGGTGCTGTTCAAGGCCACTCACCGCGCCGGCATCCTGGACGACTTCAAGCCCTACCTCCACCAGCGATGGAACCAAGGAGTCACCAACGCCGCCGCCCTTCATGCCGAGATCAAGAGCCGGGGCTGGAAGGGCAGTGCCGAAGCCGTCCGCGCCCACCTGCGGCAATACCGCCCCGACCCCACCGACGGCCAGCAGCGGCCCAGACAGGCCCCCACCACCGCC
>NZ_SSXE01000043.1 GCF_021699195.1 Nonomuraea sp. MG754425
CGGTGCAGCCCGTCCAAGGCCGGCCACCTGTGCAAGGCCATCGCCGTCCTGCAGAATCACCGAGTTTCGCAGGCGGCGTGAGGATGAAAAGCGTTCACTTATGCCTGCGGCCACCGCCATTCTCCTTCGCCTTGAATCGTTGCTTTGAAGGGGTATGTGCGGTGGCCGCGCTAGCGTGTATACGGCCTCAATCGGGCCAGCCTGCAGAAGTGGCAATAGCCTGCGCCGGGCCCCACAGGCAGAGTGGGCACATAGGGCTCCCACGCCACAGGGCCGGCGGACTATGCGGCGAAGATCACCTCGCCTGTGATGCCGTTGGTCACCGCTTGTCTGGTCCGTGCTACGCGTTTCGTCGTAGCACATCTGGAGTGGCGAGTTACCGCAATGGTGACGGCCATCGCGCATCCCTTCGAGGGCCTGGTCGAGATCGAAGGAGAAACAATGCGATGGCCGTCGGCATCATTGTGACGCCTGCGCACGGTGGGGACGCAGGCGTTCGAGGATTGGGAACCCCGGCTTTATGGCGACGTTCGCGTCTCCCGGTACGACACGAGCGGGCAGGGCGGCAGGTCCGGTTCGGCTCATGGGAGGAATTACCACTGAGGTACGCCCCAGCCAGGAGGTGAGCCTCAAAGCGCCCCCTGAGCGCGGCGCCCGCCGCTGCGAACGTCGGCGTCACCGCGAACAGGGCTGAGCGGGCGGGAAGCACTGTCGGTCCGCAGGGTGCCGTCCGGACCTGCTGGAAAGGGTGGCCCGGGCCGAAGGGGTAGGCCCGGGCCACGACGGTGGGGCGCTGCTACGAGTACCGAGTGCGGGCCCTGTCTTGCGGCCGGAGGCGAGTGAGGCCCGGTCGCGACTGCGCGCGGGTGGCAGGCCGGGCCCTCCGGCGAGGGCGGGGACTTCAGGAGTCATGTTGTGAGCTCCAGGTGGTGGCCCGGGTCATAGCGATCGATCGCGTCCGTGTCATGCATGGGTGACGGCCACCGCGACGGATCCTTCGAATGGTGTGCAATCCAAAGAGAAGGAGGGCAAGCGATGGCCGCGAAAACAGTGTGGCACCGGCGGTGACCGGCGCGCAGGCGATTGCCATCGGGGACCCCTACTTATTCCAAGCCATGGGCGAAGCGTTGAGGTCATTCTCGGGCCCATGCGGGGTGACGTACGGCAAGTGCGGCTACGGGCGGAACAACTACTGAAATGGGTTCAACGGCCGCTGTCGGGGAGATATTCGTACGGGGTCGATCGAGTGCCGCGGCAAGTGCTGTGCTCAGATGACACTTGCTGGCGGAACCAGGCAGGTCCGACCATTACCCCTGCCTCGGATGAACGGGCGCGGCCTGATGCCGCCGACCCGTGGAACACGACCCCGCGAGCACTTTAAATCCTTTATGCGGCAGTCGTGTGGGACCCGGCTCTGGGCGGCATTGATAGAGCCGGGAACTTGTGCGGTTCGGACTGAGGACTGAGCTTGTTCTTTATCGTCCAGATTGTTGTGCCGAGGGGCGGGTTGATCGTTTCGCGGACAGCAAGACGGCCTTGAGTGATCATGTGCGGTGTCGAGTCGCTGCCGATCACTACAAGGCCGTGAGGGTGAGTCTGCTGAACGATGCCGCCTGTGTCGAGTCCTCAAGGGTGTTGTCCCGGTTCCGGAAGGACGTCTACGCGTGCCTTCGCGCGCGGGGCGATGCGTTGTTCGAGTTGACCGACGCGCTGTTGTGCGCGCCGGGGCCGGTGCACTCGCCGGTGGATCTGTCCTTGTCGGCGGAGTATCGGCGCGGGCACGGCGCCTTGTACGGCGGGCTCAACCACGGCCGGATCGACGTGGAACAGTTGCGTGAAGTGCTGGCCAGGCTGCCGTTACCGCGCTGGCCGGATGGCCGCATCGTGCTGGCGGTGGATGTGTCGCCATGGCTGCGCTCGGACGCCGCCTGCTCGGCCGAGCGGCTGTTCTGCCACGTGTACGGCCGGGCCAAGAGCGCCTCCCAGTTCATCCCGGGCTGGCCGTACTCGTTCGTCGCGGCGCTGGAGATGGGCCGCAGTTCGTGGACGGCGCCGCTGGACGTGGTGCGACTGGGGCCGGCCGACGACGCCACCGCCGTCACCGCCGCCCAGATGCGCGGGGTGATCGAGCGGCTGATCGCCGCCGGCCAGTGGCGCAGCGGGGACCCGGACATGCTCGTCGTGGCCGACGCCGGCTACGACATCACCCGCCTGGCCTACGCCCTGCGTGACCTACCTGTCGAACTGCTCGGGCGCATCCGTTCCGACCGGGTACTGCGCCTGCCCGCCCCACCACGGCTGCCGGGAACCAACGGGCGGCCGCCCAAGCACGGCGACGAGTTCGCCCTGGCCGACCCCGCCACCTGGCCCAAGGCCGCGGTGACCACGGTCACCGACACCACCCACTACGGCAAGGCCGAGACCAGCGCCTGGGACCGGCTTCACCCCCGGCTCACCCACCGCGCCGCCAGGCCCGGCCCCGGACGCCCACCCGGCATCCCCAACCGCCGGCCCGCACCCCACTACGACGTCGGCAAGACCGTCAAACGCGGCCGCACCCTCGCAGTACTACAACAGTCCGGAGGATAAAGAACAAGCTGAGGAAATCGCGAAGGGTCGGCCCCGGATCGATTCAGGTGGTTCGCTCTCTTTCGACATGGTCCTTTCAGGAAGGAGCACCCTCTGGTCTCGCTGGTGCACATAGGAACTGTATCCCATGCGTCTCTCATGGTCTACATCACGTATGGCTACGGTCACCAAACGTCTACTTTAGGCAGGCATGTACGCTTTCGTCTATAATCCCGGCGTGCTAGATCGCGAAGGCCCCGTGCCCATCTACAAGCAGGTCGCCGACCTGGTCCGCGATCAGATCGAACGCGGAGAGCTCAAAGCCGGCGATCCCGTACCCAGCGAGGCGACTCTCGAGAAGACGTACGACATCGCCCGGACCACCGCGCGGCGGGTGGCGCGGGAGTTGCGAGAGCAGGGGCTGGCGTACACGATCCAGGGCGAGGGCACGTTCGTGGGCCCGCCCGGGACACCTCGGTCGCCCAGGAAGTTGCCGGTTTATCAGAAGATCGCCGCGGAGATCATCGAACGCATCCAGCGGGGCGAGATCCCGCCGAACAGGGCCATTCCCGGCGAGAAAGCGATGATGCGGCAATATGGCGTCGCAAAGGTGACCGCCCGGCAGGCCGTCTCGCATCTCCGGGATCTGGGCTGGGTGTTCACGGTGCCATATCGGGGAACATACGTGGCCGACCCCGAAAAATGGCCCATAAACCAGGGCTCCTGATTACCCTTCCGATGACCGCGCCGTTGGATATCCTTGGTGCGTGCTGAATCGCGAGGGTGACACCTATCTTTATCTCCAGATCAGCGACGTCCTCAGGTCACGTATCACCGCGGAGCTCTCGCCCGGAGACCTCGTGATCAGCGAGGCGGAGATACAGCGGGAGTTCAAGGTCGCGCGTACCACCGCGCGCAGAGCGATCCGGGTGCTGCGAAACCAAGGACTGGTGCATACCAGGCAGGGCGAAGGGACATTCGTCAACGCTCCCGGACAGTCAGGGCCCTTGGGGCGGCAGTCGCCCTTCTATCGGTATATCGCCGGTGAAATCCGGGAGCGGATAAAGCGGCAGGAGTTTATGTCGCGGCAGCAGATTCCGAGTGAAGTGGTGCTGGTGCGCGAGTACGGCGCGGCGCGCGAGACCGTACGGCGGGCCATCGCCCTGTTGCGTGAGGAAGGGTGGCTCTACAGCATTCCGCATCGCGGGAGTTACGTCTCGCCCGAGGAGCAGTGGCCGGCCTGAGGCGGGGCGGGGCGGCGGCTTGGGGCCGGTCCTGGACAGCGAACCCGACTGGCGATCGGGCCCACGTGAGGTGACAGGCCGGCTAAGGGGCCGGCCTTCTCGTTTGACGTGGCCGGTTGACCGGCGGCCGGCCCGAAGTGGCGGGCCGGCTCAGGGTCCATCTGGAGCGGAGCGTCCATTCACGGCCGACCGGTGCGAAGGGGCAGACCGAAAGAACGACAGACGTGCGACCGGTTGAGCGCCCGATCGTGCCGGTGGCCGGTTGGTGCAGGAGGTCAGAAGACCGGGATGATCTCCTCGGGGTCGATGAAGCTCACCTCCACCCCCTCCAGGTCCAGTTCGGGAATGGCCGGGAACGCGATTCCCCACCGCTCCACGATCGCGCGGATCCTGGCCATCGCCACCCGCCAGTTCTCCGCCTGCTCCTCGTACGACAGCACGCCCAGCCCCGCCTGCCTGGCGTGGTCCATGAGGACGCGGTGGTTGGGCAGGAAGTACGGCGGAAGCTCCCAGAAGCCCTCGGGCGGCTCCCAGAGGATCATGCTGAGGAAGACGAAGCCCGCCCTGAGCTGGCGGGTGATGAGGGCGCGGGTCTCGTCGGTGAGGCCCGGCCACTCGTTCTCCAGGATCGTCATGCAGATCTGCAGATGCCGGGACTCGTCGCGGCCGATGCGCCGGAACATCTCGCTGAAGACCGGGTGCCGCGTACCCGAGGACATTCCTCGGAACAGGGTCGATGCGGCCATCTCCCCCATCATGAAACTCGTGAACAGCACCGGCAGCGAATATCTTCCGACGGCCGAGGTGTAACCGGTCCAGTAGCGTCCGCCATTGTGGTAGAGCCAGCCGATGTTGTTGTGCGCGGCTGATTCGAGGTCGTCGGACGGGGTCCAGTCGAGCGGGCCGCCAGGCCAGAGTCTGGCGATGGTGCGCTGGCAGCATTCTTCGTGGTTCATCTCGTCGCGGGTGATCGAGAAGAAACACTTCCGGACCGGGTCCTCCTCGTGCTTCTCGAATGCCTGAATGGTGGCCCGCGCGAACACGGCCGGCCCGGAGGCGTCGAAATTCGCCAGGACCGAGAACCAGTACATGATGCCCAGGCGCTGTTCCCGGGTGAAATCCTCGGGATTCAGGTCGTCCCAGGGAAGGTCGGCGGGGTTCCAGACCACGCGCTTGGACTTCTCGTAGATGGCGGCGAGCTTCTCCGTCTCGACCCGCCATTCCATGGGATAGATGTTGGGCTGCGGTATTTCCGGCGCAGGCCAGAAACCGCCCTCCGGGATTGTGACGTCCGCCATCGGTGTGACACCTCCACTCCCATCCTGTGGTGCGACGTCACGGCTTTCAAGTACGCGCGCGCTGGGTGACGGCAACACATACGAGCACGGCCAGCGCCGCCACCAGGGTCGCGGGGCCGAATCGTTCGCCCATCAGGAACCAGGCCCAGACGAGCGTCAGCAGGGGCTGGGTGAGCTGGGTCTGGCCGGCTCTGGCGATCCCGCCTCTGGCCAGGCCCGCGTACCAGGGGATGAAGCCGAGGAACATGGAGATGACCGACACGTAGGCGAAGCCCGCGAGAGCCTGCGGGCTGAGGGTGATGGGGGTGGTGAGGGCGAGGACGGCCGTGACGGGGGCCGTCAGGGGGAGCGAGAGAACGAGGGCGTACGAGATGACCTGCCAGCCGGGGGTGTGCCTGGCGAGGCGTCCGCCCTCCGTGTAGCCGACCGCCGCCGAGAGCAGGGCGGCCAGCAGGAGGAGGTCGGGCCAGGAGGGTCTGCCCTGGTGCTGGACGAGGGTGAACGCGGTGATGGCGGCGGCTCCGGACGCGCAGGCCGCCCAGAACAGGGGGCGAGGGCGTTCCGAGGCGCGCAGGACGGCGCAGGCGGCCGTCGCGGCCGGGAGGAGGCCGATGACCACGGCGGCGTGCGCGGTGCTGGAGCCCAGGTCCAGGGCCAGGCCGCTGAAGACGGGGAAGCCGACGACCACGCCCAGCACGATCAGGGCGTAGGAGGGCCAGTCCGCCCTGGGGGGAATGAGCGGGCGTTTCGCGGCTTTCAGGCAGGCCAGGGCGATGACGCCCGCCACGGCGGCCCGGCCGACCGCCACCAGCCACGGGTCGAAGCCGCGCATCGCGTAGACGGTGGCCGGGAAGGAGCCCGAGAACGCCAGGACACCGAGGAACGCCAGCCCCGTGCCCCCGCCTGGCGCCCATCTCGCGCGCCGGACCGGCGCCGGTTCCGCTCCCGCGCCCCGGCCCGGTCCTGGCCTCGCGCCGTGCTCCGGTGACGCTCCTGAGGCACGGCCGTCGCGTGATCCGGGGTGGCGGTGCGACTCGATCAGGCGGTCACCGGGGTGCTCAGGGTTCCCCGATCGATCGCCCCCGCGGTGACCGATCTGCGCACCGCCATGGCGGCCAGGCTGCTCGCCGTCGCGGTGATCAAGGCGCCCGCCGTCGCTGTGGTCAAGGCGCTCGCCGTCGCGGTACTCAAGGTGCCCGCCGCCGCGGTGGTCAATGTGCTCGCCATCGTGGTGGCCAAGGCGCTCGCCGTCGCGGTACTCAAGGTGCCCGCCCTCGCGGTGGTCAATGTGCTCGCCATCGCGGTGGCCAAGGCGCTCGCCGTCGCGGTAACCAGGCTGCTCGCCGTCGTCAAGGTGCCCGCCGTCGTGGTCATCGCCCTGGTGGAGCCCGTGCGGCGCGTGCGCCCCGTCCGGACGGCCGGGCGCGTCGAGAGTCTCGGGGAGCGCTACTCCGCCACCATCAGTAGCGCTATTCTCATCTTTCATGAACAACGATAGCAGTATCGCCCAGATCGCCGCGATACTGCGCGAAGAGGCCGGGCGGCTCGGCCCGGGGGCCCGGCTTCCGTCCAGTCGCGAGATCATGCGCCGGCACAACGTCAGCCCCGTCACCGTCTCCAGGGCCATCGGCCAGCTCGCGGCGGAGGGCCGGGTCGTGACGAAGCCGGGCAGCGGCGCTTTCGTGACCCAGCGCGCCGGCCGCGCGCAGGACGCTCCCGACCTGTCCTGGCAGACCGTCGCCCTGGGCGACCGGGTGGTGGACGATCGGCCGGTGTCGACGCTGCTGGAGTCGGCCCCCGAGGGGGTGGTGCCGCTCACCGGCGGATATCTGCGGCCGGGCCTGCGCCCGGACAGGCAGCTCGCGGTGGCCGCGGCCCGCGCCGTCCGCAGGCCGGACGCCTGGGCCATGCCTCCCCTGACGGGCCTGCCGGAGCTGCGGCGGTGGTTCGCGACGCAGGCCGGGGGCGACGTGACGGCGTCCGACACGATCATCGTGAGCGGCGGGCAGGCGGCTCTCACGCACGCGTTCAGGGCGCTCGCGGCCCCCGGGACGCCGGTCCTGGTCGAGACGCCCACCTACCCGGGCGCGCTGGCGGCGGCCAAGGCGGCCGGGCTGCGCGCCACGGCCGTGCCCATCGATCGCGACGGCGTGCGTCCCGAACTGCTCGCCGAGGCGTTCGCCGTCACCGGGGCGCGGGTGTTCTGCTGTCAGCCCACCCTGCACAATCCCACGGGCGCCACGTTGCCGCCTGAGCGCAGGGAGCAGGTGCTGGAGGTGGCCAGGGCGGCGGGGGCGTTCGTGGTGGAGGACGACTTCGCCCGCTACCTGACCCCGCAGCCGCCCCCGTCGCTGGCGTCCATGGACCGGCACGGCACCGTGGTGCACATCGTCTCGCTGACGAAGATCCTCTCGCCGAGCATGCGGGTGGCGGCGGTCATCGCCAGGGGTCCGGCGGCGCACCGGCTGCGGGCCGGTCAGCTCGTCGAGTCGTTCTTCGTGGCGCGTCCGCTGCAGGAGACGGCGTTGGAGTTTGTGGGGTCCCCGGCCTGGCGGCGGCATCTGGCGGCGGTGCACGCCGAGATCGCCACCCGTCGCGACGCGCTGGTGGCGGCCCTCGCCGAGCACCTGCCGGACGCCGAGCCGCACCTGCTGCCCGCCGGCGGGCTGCACGTGTGGGTCCGGCTGCCCGCCGAGGTGGACGAGAGCGCCCTGGTGGAGGCCGCGAGACGCAACGGCGTGCTGGTCAGCCCCGGACGGTTGTACTACCCGTCGGAGCCGCCCGGGCCGCGGCTCCGGATCACGCACATGGCCGCCGCCCACGTGGCCGAGCTCCGGGAGGGGGTGCGCAGGCTCGCCGAGGCGATGGCGACCCTGACGACCGGCCGGTAGGCGGCCAGGCGACCGGCGGACACCAGACCGTTCGCGATCACGGGCAAGTAGAGTGACGGCATGCCGTTCCCCGCGGAGCTCGTCCGAGACTTCGTGAACACGTTCGACGTCGAAGCCCAGGCAGACGAGCTGTCCTCCCCCGCTGAACTGGCCCGCTGGCTGTGCGAGCGCGGGCTCGCCGGCCCCCACGACCGGGCCGGCGACGACGACCTCCAGATCGCGCACGCCCTACGCGAGGGCCTCAGGGCCGCGCTCAGGCGGGAACCGGCCGAGCTCCCGGAGTTGCCGCTGCGGGTCGTGGCGCGGGAGGAGGGGCTGGAACTGGACCCGGCGGTGGACGGCGTACGCGGCGCTCTCGCCCGCGTCGCGGCGGCGGCCATGGGCGCGTCGTGGGACCGGCTCAAGGTCTGCGCGGAGGAAACGTGTCAGTGGGCGTTCATCGACTCGTCGAAGAACCGTTCCCGCTCGTGGTGCTCCATGCGGGTCTGCGGCAATCGCACCAAGACACGCGCTTACCGGGCGAGGAAGCGGGGTTCGCGTCGTCTGCAAGGCTCAAACACCGATACGGTGTAACTCGTGCCTTGTGGCACTGAACGGCAGGCGAAGGAGCGGGCCGAGATGGCAGACGTAGGCGTCCGGGCGGCCCGGCGCGAGGATGTGCTCCAGGTTGCGAATTGTCAGATCCGCGCCTGGCGCTACGGCTATCGGGACTTCCTCCCCGAAGGCCCACTCGAGCAGATGACCGGCGCGGCGGCCGAGAAGATGTGGCTGCGCCAGTGGGACGAGGCGATCGTCGCCCCGCCCAGCCCCATGCACCGGGTGCTGGTGGCGGTGGAGACCATCCTCGACACCGAGGGCTTCCCCGCCCTGGGCGCGGGCGGCAGCGCCGCCCTGGTCACGCCCCGTGGCGGCGAGCGCGTCGTCGGGCTCGTCTCCCATGCCCCCGCCGAAGATCCCGATCTCGACCCCGGCCGGGTGTCCGAGATGCTGACGCTGCTGGTCGACCCCGACTTCGTCCGCCGGGGGCACGGCAGCCGCCTGCTCAACGCCACCGTCGACTACATGCGCGAGGACGGCTTCCGGCAGATCGTCACCTGGGTGTTCGCGGAGAACTATGCGATGCTCGGCTTCCTGGAGTCGGCCGGCTGGGGCGAGGACATGGCCGAGCGGGTCCTCGACATGGGCCGTCCGGTCCGGATGATCAGGCTCACCACAGACATCAGCTAGAGGTAGAACGACTCCATGGCAACCTCCGCCCAGTGGATCGCCGGGGCCCGCCCGCGCACGCTGCCCAACGCCGTCGTCCCCGTCATGGTGGGCACCGGCGTGGCCGTCGGCGAAGGCGGCTTCGTGTGGTGGCGGGCGATCCTGGCGCTGCTGGTGGCGCTGACGCTGCAGGTCGGGGTCAACTACGCCAACGACTACAGCGACGGCGTCCGCGGCACCGACGACGAGCGGGTCGGCCCCATGCGGCTGGTGGGCTCGCGTGCGGCCACGCCGCGGCAGGTACTGACCGCCGCGCTGGGCTGCTTCGCGCTCGCCGCGGTGCTCGGGCTGGTGCTGGTGCTGGTGACGCAGGCGTGGTGGGTGCTGCTGGTGGGGGCGGCGGCCATCGCGGCGGCGTGGTTCTACACCGGCGGGAAACGCCCGTACGGGTATCGCGGCCTGGGCGAGGCGGCCGTGTTCGTGTTCTTCGGGGTCGTGCCCGTGGTCGGCACGGCGTACGTGCAGACCGAGCAGTTGAGCTGGGCGGCGCTGTTCGCGTCGGTGCCGGTGGGGCTGCTGTCGTGCTCGATGCTGGTGGTGAACAACCTGCGCGACGTCGGCACGGACGGGCAGTCGGGCAAGCGCACGCTGGCCGTGCTGCTGGGGGCCGAGCGCACCCGCACGCTGTACGTGGCCTGCCAGGTGCTGCCGTTCGCGGTGGCGCTGGCGATGGTGCCGATCACGCCCTGGGCGGCGCTGGTGCTGCTGGCCGCGCCGCTGGCGGTCGGCCCCGTCAAGACGGTGCTGGGCAGGGCGGTGGGGCCGGCCCTCATCGGCGTGCTGCAGCAGACGGGCAAGCTGCAGATGGCCTACGGGACACTCTTCGCCGTGGGGCTCGCGCTCATCTTCTAAGGTGAGACGGTGAAGGATTTCATCGCCGGGCTGCCCAAATGCGAGCTGCACCTGCACATCGAGGGCACGCTGGAGCCCGAGCTCAAGTTCGAACTGGCCGCGCGCAACGGTCTCGAGCTCCCCTACGCCACCGTGGAGGAGATGCGCGCCGCCTACACCTTCGACAGCCTGTCCTCGTTCCTGACGATCTACTACGAGGGCATGCGGGTGCTGCGCACCGAGCCCGACTTCTACGACCTGGCCATGGCCTACCTGCGCAAGGCCTCCGCGCAGAACGTCCGGTATGCGGAGATCTTCTTCGACCCGCAGGCGCACACCTCGCGTGGCGTGCCGTTCGACGTGGTGATCAGGGGGTTGCGGCGGGCGCTGATGGACGCGCACACGCAGCTCGACGTGCGGGCCCAGCTCATCATGTGTTTCCTGCGCGACTTCCAGGCCGAGTACGCGATGGCGACGCTGCTGGAGTCGCTGCCGTACAAGGAGTGGATCGCCGGGGTGGGGCTCGACTCCGACGAGCGGGGCAACCCTCCGCGCAAGTTCGCGGCGGTCTACGAGCGGGCCAGGCAGGAGGGTTACCTGCTGACCATGCACTGCGACGTCGACCAGGACGACGCGATCGAGCACATCCGGCAGGCCGTCGAGGAGATCGGCGTCGACCGGATCGACCACGGCGTCAACATCCTGGAGGATCAGCGCCTGGTCGACACGGTACTGGCCCGCGGCATGGGGCTGACCTGCTGCCCGATCTCCAACGGCTACGTCACCGACTCGATGAAGGCCGAGGGCATCCGCAAGCTGATGGACCTGGGCGTGCGGGTCACGATCAACTCCGACGACCCGGCGTACTTCGACGGCTACGTACGGGAGAACCTCCTGGCCCTTCATGACGCGCTCCAGCTCACCCGCGAGGAACTGGCCCAGCTCCAGCGCAACGCGTTCGAGATCACCTGGCTGCCCAGGCAGCTCAAGGACGCCTATCTCGCCGAGGTGGACGCGTACGTCTCGTGACGGCGTCCCTGAGCCGCTAGCCTGAAGGCATCCGAACGATCGCGAGGGATCGTGGTGAACCGGCCGAGCCTGCCCACCGGCATCGAGGAGTTCGAGCGGGCGCTCACTGAGTGTGTCACCATCGCCGACCGGGCGATGCCGGACTTCGTGGTGCTCAGCATCGCGCTGTGCGACGACGACAACGACGTCCGCACCGTGGCCGCTTCGCAGCGGCGGGCCGAGCTCCTCGACGGGTTGCAGCGGGCCCTGGAGCAGGGGCCGGTGCTCGACGCGATCGACTCCGGCGCGCCGGTGACGGCCCTCGACCTGGTCGCCGACGACCGCTGGCCGCGCTTCCGGACGGCGGCGCCGGAGGTGCGGGGGGTGCACTGCGAGCCGCTGACGTTCGAGGGCGGGCTGCTGGGGGTGCTCACCGTCTACTCGGACCTGGCCCACGGCTTCGCCGAGGAGGTGTGGGTGGCGGTGCGTCTCACGGCGGCGCACATCGGCGTGGTGTTCCGCACGGCTCTCGACGCGGCCCGCATGCGCGAGGTGGCGGCGCAGCTCAAGGAGGCGCTCACCACGCGCGCGGTCATCGATCAGGCGCTCGGGATCGTCATGGTGCAACGCCGGTGCACGGCGCGGGAGGCGTTCGAGATCCTCCGCCACGTCTCCCAGGACCGCAACGTCAAGCTGCACCAGGTCGCCGCCTCGATCGTGGAGAAGGTGAGCGGCGAGCCGCCCCAGCGCTCACGTTTCCAGGAGCCGCCGCAGCGCACCGCCGGCCGCGGCTGACCGGCGGCAAGGGCCCTGTGACCCGCTGCGGGCCTCCGCAACCCGGCAGAAGACCGACGTGCGAAGAGACTCACGGGACGCGGCGCATCACGACGCGGGGCGCGACCTCGATCCCCAGGTCACGCTCGTGCCGGACGATCTCCCGCAGCTCCGGCCCCCACTCGGCCTCGGGCAGCACGGTGAAGCCGTGCCGCGCGTACCACGGGGCGTTCCAGGGCACGTCGCGGAAGGTCGTCAGGGTGACGGCCGCCGCCCCCGCGGCCCTCGCGTGGTCGATCACGGCCGCCATCAGCCGCCCGCCGATGCCCTGGCGCATGCTGGCGGGGCGCACGGCGAGCTGTTCGAGGTGCAGGTTCCCGTCCACCCAGCCGACCAGCGCGAACCCGGCCGGTGGTGTCCCCTCGACGAGCACCGCGCCGGGGTCGGCCACCTCTTCGATCTGGGTCGTGCCGGGCGGGAAGACGATGCCCACCTGCTCGAAGAGCCCGTCGGCGGCCAGTTCCACGGCCACCAGACCGGGCAGATCATCCTTCTCGGCCCATCGCACCATGGCGACACGATCTCATGTTTCGGGCGGATCTCACCGCTCGTATTAGGGTTGATGATCGTAGGCCCGGCTGTGCGGAGCCGGGGCCCTCTCCTCACGAGGTGCCCACGCCCGGCCGTCGGGCGTGGGCATGTCGTGTCGGCTCATCGTGTGCCGGCTCATCGTGTGCCGGCTCATCGTGTGTCGGCTCATCGTGTGTCGGCTCATCGTGTGCCGGCTCATCGTGTGCCGGCTCATCGTGTGCCGGCTCAGAGGTCGAGCAGCGGCTCCAGCCCGATCGTGAGGCCCGGCAGCCCGCCCACCCGGCGCACGCCGAGCAGCACGCCGGGGGTGAACGCCGCCCGGCTCATCGTGTCGTGCCTGATGGTGAGCAGCTCGCCGTCGCCGCCGAGCAGCACCTCCTGGTGGGCGATCAGCCCGGACAGCCGCACCGCGTGCACGTGCACGCCGCCGACGTCGGCCCCGCGTGAGCCGTCGAGCGCCGTGGTCGTCGCGTCGGGCATGGCGTCCAGCCCCGCCTTGGCGCGCGCCTCGGAGACCAGCTCCGCCGTGCGCCGGGCCGTGCCGGACGGCGCGTCGGCCTTGTTGGGGTGGTGCAGCTCCACGATCTCGACGGACTCGAAGTGGCGGGCCGCCTGCTGCGCGAAGTGCATCATGAGCACGGCCGCGATGCCGAAGTTGGGGGCGATCAGGCAGTTGGCGCCGGGGCCGGCCGCCAGCCAGCCGCGTACGGTCGCCAGCCGCGCCTCGTCGAACCCGGTCGTGCCCACCACAGGGTGGATGCCATGGCCGATGGCCCATTCGAGGTTGCCCATCACCACATCGGGATGGGTGAAGTCGACCACCACCTCGGCGCCGTCGAGCCCCTCGATGGAGTCGTCCTTGTCGAGCGCGGCCACCAACTCCATGTCGGTGGCCGCCTCGACCGCCTTGCACACCTCGACGCCCACACGCCCCTGGGCGCCGAGCACACCTACCCTGATCACAGAGGTGAGCCTATCCCAACGGCGAACCCGGAGCTCAGCGGATGGCGTCGCCGAAGTCCTTGTCGCCGTACGGGCCGATCACGGCCAGCGTGAGCGGCCGCTTGAGCACGTCGCGGGCCACCTCGGAGATCTCGTCGGGGGTGACGGACTCGATGCGCGAGAGCACCTCGTCGACCGACATCAGCTCTTCGTAGACCAGCTCGTTCTTGCCGATGCGGGACATCCGCGAGCCGGTGTCCTCCAGGCCGAGCACGAGCCCGCCGCGCATCTGCCCCTTGCCGCGCATGATCTCGTCGGCGCTGAGGCCCTCACTCACCACCCGGGACACCTCGTCGCGGCAGATCTTGAGCACGTCGTCGATCTTCGACGGCAGGCAGCCCACGTAGATGCCGAACTGGCCGGTGTCGGCGTAGGCCGAGGTGTAGCTGTAGGCGGAGTAGGCCAGGCCGCGCTTCTCCCTGATCTCCTGGAACAGCCTGGACGACATGCCGCCGCCCAGCGCCGCGTTGAGCACGCCGAGCGCGAACCTGCGCTCGTCGGTGCGGGCCAGGCCGGTCGTGCCGAGCACCAGGTTGGCCTGCTCGGTGGGCCGGTCGAGCACCACCGCGCGGGAGTTCGTCTCGGCGCCGGGGCCGCTGGTGCGCGGCGGCGTGAACTCGGCCGGGCCGCCCAGCGCGCCCGCCCGCTCGTACGCCCGGGTGACCAGCTCGACGACCTCTTCGTGCCGGACGTTGCCCGCGACGGACACCACCGTGGCCCGGGGCCGGTAGTAACGGTGGTAGTACTCGGCGATCCGCTCCCGCCCGAGGGCGTTGATCGACTCGACCGTGCCCAGGATGGGCCGGCCGATCGGCGAGTCGCCGTAGAGCGCCGCGGCGAACTGCTCGTGCACCACGTCGGACGGGTCGTCGTCGTGCATCGCGATCTCTTCGAGGATCACGCCCCGCTCGGACTCGACGTCGTCGGCGGTCACCAGCGAACTGGTCACCACGTCGGCGAGCACGTCGACCGCGATCCGCAGGTCCTCGTCGAGGACCCGCGCGTAGTAGCAGGTGTACTCCTTGGCGGTGAAGGCGTTGATCTCACCGCCGATGCCCTCGATCGAGGCGGAGATCTCCATCGCGTCACGCGTGGGTGTGCCCTTGAACAGCAGGTGTTCGAGGAAATGGGTGGCCCCCGTGTGCTCGGGGGCCTCGTCACGCGAGCCGATGCCGACCCACATGCCGACCGCGACGCTACGCACGGTCGGCATGGTCTCGGTCACCACGCGCAGCCCACCCGGGAGGACGGTGCGCCTCACGACCCCGGCTCCGTCCTTGCCGGGGTGCAGCGTGGTCGTCGTCACGAGTTCCGGTCGTCTCCCTCAGCACCGCGGGTGCGGGTGCGGGTGCGGGTGCGGCGCGGACGCTCGGGCTTGTCCTCGCCGGCCCCAGCGGCGGCCCCAGCGGCGGCCTCGGGCTGCTCGGACCCGTCGGCGGGAGCCTCGCCCTTCGCCTCCTTCTCGGCGGCCTCCTTCTCGATGACCTCGACCGGCACCAGCGAGAGCTTGCCCCGGCCGTCGATCTCGGCGATCTCGACCTGGATCTTCTCGCCGACGCCCATGACGTCCTCGACGTTCTCGATGCGCTTGCCGCCGTGCAGCTTGCGGATCTGCGAGACGTGCAGCAGGCCGTCCTTGCCGGGCATGAGCGAGACGAACGCGCCGAAGGCGGCGATCTTGACGACCGTGCCCAGGTAACGCTCGCCGACCTCCGGCATGTGCGGGTTGGCGATGGCGTTGATCGCCGAACGGGCGGCCTCGGCGGAGGGCCCGTCGGTGGCGCCGATGTAGATCGTGCCGTCGTCCTCGATGGTGATCTCGGCGCCCGAGTCGTCCTGGATCTGGTTGATCATCTTGCCCTTCGGGCCGATGACCTCGCCGATCTTGTCGACCGGGACCTTGATCGTGATGATCCGCGGCGCGGTCGGGTTCATCTCCGCCGGGGAGTTGATGGCCTCCTGCATCACGTCGAGGATCGCCAGGCGGGCGCCCTTGGCCTGCTTGAGCGCGCCGGCCAGCACGTGGGCCGGGATGCCGTCGAGCTTGGTGTCGAGCTGCAGGGCGGTGATGACGTCCTTGGTGCCGGCGACCTTGAAGTCCATGTCGCCCATGGCGTCCTCGGCGCCGAGGATGTCGGTCAGCGTGACGTACGAGTCGCCCTCGCCGATCAGGCCCATCGCGATGCCCGCGACCATCTCCTTGAGCGGCACACCGGCGTCGAGCAGCGCCATCGTGGAGGCGCAGACCGAGCCCATCGAGGTGGAGCCGTTGGAGCTGAGCGCCTCGGAGACCTGCCGGATCGCGTAAGGGAACTCCTCACGCGTGGGCAGCACCGGGATCAGCGCCCGCTCGGCCAGCGCGCCGTGACCGATCTCGCGGCGCTTGGGCGAGCCCACCCGGCCGGTCTCACCGGTGGAGTAGGGCGGGAAGTTGTAGTTGTGCATGTAGCGCTTGGTCCGCTCGGGGTTGAGCGTGTCGATGACCTGCTCCATGCGCAGCATGTTCAGGGTGGTGATGCCGAGGATCTGCGTCTCGCCGCGCTCGAACAGCGCCGAGCCGTGCACCCGGGGCACCACGTGGACCTCGGCCGACAGGGCGCGGATGTCCTTGGTGCCGCGGCCGTCGATGCGGACACCCTCGTTGACGACCCGCTCGCGCATGAGCTTCTTCATGACCGAGCGGAAGGCGCCGCTGATCTCCTTCTCGCGGCCCTCGAACTCGGGCAGGAGCTTCTCGGCGGCCAGCGCCTTGACCTTCTCCAGCTCGTTCTCGCGCTCCTGCTTGCCGGCGATGGTCAGCGCGGCGGCCAGCTCGGTCTTGATCGCGGCCTCGACGGCGGCGTAGGTGTCGTCCTGGTACTCGAGGAAGACCGGGTACTCGGCCGTCTCCTTGGCCGCGACCCGCGCGATGCGCGACTGCGCCTCGCACAGCACCTTGATGAACGGCTTGGCGGCGTCGAGACCCTGCGCGACCGTCTCCTCGGTGGGCGCGACCGCGCCCTCGGCGACCAGCTTCAGCGTGTCCTTGGTGGACTCGGCCTCGACCATCATGATCGCGACGTCGCCGTCGTCGAGCACGCGGCCGGCCACGACCATGTCGAACGTGGCCCGCTCCAGTTCGGGGTGCGTCGGGAAGGCCACCCACTGGCCGTCGATCAGGGCGACGCGCACGCCGCCGATCGGGCCCGAGAAGGGCAGGCCGGCGAGCTGGGTGGACAGCGACGCGGCGTTGATGGCGACCACGTCGTAGAGGTGGTCGGGGTTGAGCGCCATGATCGTGGCGACGACCTGCACCTCGTTGCGCAGGCCCTTGACGAACGACGGGCGCAGCGGCCGGTCGATGAGCCGGCAGGTGAGGATGGCGTCCTCGGACGGACGGCCCTCACGCCGGAAGAACGAGCCGGGGATGCGGCCCGCGGCGTACATGCGCTCCTCGACGTCCACCGTCAGCGGGAAGAAGTCGAACTGCTCCTTCGGCGCCTTCGAGGCGGTGGTCGCCGCGAGTACCATCGTGTCGCTGTCGAGATACGCGACGGCGGAGCCCGCCGCCTGCTGCGCGAGCCGACCGGTCTCGAACCGGATCGTGCGCGTGCCGAATGAGCCGTTGTCTATGACGGCTTCAGCGGTGTGGACACCCTCCACGGGGGACCTCCTTGTGGTCGGTCTCCCGCGCCCTTTTCTCACCGGCACCCTCGTTAGGTGCAGCGCCGGTCTTCGATCGAAGCGCCCGGTCAAGTGTGTTTGTTACCGGAAGCCACTACCGAGGACCGGCCCGCAGGCGTCGCGGGTCGCATGGTGCTGAGCGGACGCGGGGGCTGTGTGTCTCGGATCTTCAGTTGTACGCCAGGCGCGCGGCTGATTCACGCCGCCACGCTCCCGGCGGTGGGCCCGGAACCCGGGCCCGTATGGGTCCTACCCCATATGAGAAGGGAGCGGCGCGGACGCCGCTCCCTTTCATGCTATCGGCGCAGGCCGAGGCGCTCGATGAGCGTCCGGTAGCGCTGGATGTCGACCTTCTGCAGGTACTTCAGCAGCCGACGCCGGCGACCGACGAGCAGAAGCAGGCCACGACGGCTGTGGTGGTCGTGCTTGTGCGTCTTCAGGTGCTCGGTCAGCTCGCTGATGCGCTTGCTGAGCAGCGCGATCTGCACCTCGGGCGACCCGGTGTCGCCCTCGGTCGTCGCGTACTCACCGATGATGGTCTTCTTGGCAGCGGTGTCGAGGGACACGGCTCTCCTTCAATTTACGGACACGCGCGAATGAGATGAATGCGCGAACGACCGTGCGTGCCTACAGTCGCCGCGTGAAGGCCGTCATGGGCAGCGCGCGGCGCTACCGCTACAGAGCCGACACGCAAGGCTACCACCTCGTGTCCGGTGCTCGGACGCGCCGCTCACCGTGCCCGCGTGTCGCCTCGATCCGAAGATCTCGCCATTCTTTACCCGCCGTGTCCTCACGCGCCGTGGCCGGCCGACGCCCGGGTCAGGCGGCGGGTGGCGTCGACGTCGGCGTGGATCTGGGCGATGAGCGCGTCGATCGACTCGAAACGGGTGTTGCCGCGCAGCCGGGCGGCGAACTCCACCGCCACGTGCACCCCGTAGAGCTCCAGGTCGTCGCGGTCCAGCGCGTACGCCTCCACCGTGCGCGGCACCCCCTCGAACGTCGGGTTGGTGCCGACCGAGATCGCGGCGGGCCAGCGCTCCCCCTCGTACACGCAGGGCAGGTTGCCCACCGGCACGCACTCCAGCCACCCCGCGTAGACGCCGTCGGCCGGGATGGCGGTGTACTGGGGCGTCTCGACGTTCGCGGTGGGGAAACCGAGCTGGCGTCCGCGCTGGTAGCCGCGCACGACCACGCCCTCCACCCGGTGCGGACGGCCCAGGAGCGCCCTGGCCCGCGCGACGTCGCCCTCGGCCAGCAGTTCCCTGATCGAGGTCGAGGAGACGCCGTCGAGCAGGGGCACGGCCTCCACCTCGAACCCGTACGTCTCGCCCAGCGTCCGCAGGGTCTCGACGTCGCCCTTGGCGCCCTGTCCGAACACGAAATTCTCCCCCACGACGACGATCTCCGCCCGCAGCCGCTCGGCCAGCACGCTCTGGGCGAACTCGTCGGGGGTGGCCCGCGACAGCCCGAGCGTGAACTCGACCACGTCCACCTCCGTCACCCCCAGCCCCTCCAGCAACTCGGCCCGCCGCCGCGCGTTGGTCAGCCGGTGCGGGTGCGAGCCCGGCCGCACGACCTCGTCGGGATGCGGCTCGAACGTGACCACCACGCCACGCAGCCCCCGCTCACGGGCGACGGCCACGGTCCGCCCGGCCACCCGCTGGTGCCCGCGGTGGACGCCGTCGTACACGCCGATGGTGACGGCAGACCTCTCCGAACCCTGCACGCTGAGCCCCATTCGCTCGTCCGCGGATCAACCCGTACAAGCCTGCCATGCACGGCGGCGTTCCCTCCAATCGAGGGGGCTATCATCGGGCATCATGCCTCGTTACGCGCTTCTGATCCTGCCTGCCTTCAACCGGGTCTACGGCGAGAGCTCCATCCGGCTGACCCGCGCCGAACTGGCCGTCTTCAGCGCGCGTGCCCTGGAGGGCGAGGTGCTCGACAGCGACGAGACCCGCATCGGCGGCGTGCCGTACGTGACGTTCGAGACCGCGCACCCGCTGAGCGAGCCCGACGTCCGGCTGCTGTCGAACCTGTCCTCCGTCTACGCCGTGTTCGGCCTCGAAGGCGACCTGCTCCGCCCTCTCGACATGCGCCCGCGCGACCGGCTGAGCAGCGATCTGATCACGATCCAGAAGTACGCCGGCAAGACCAACGAGCACTTCACCAAGCTGCTGCTCAACGTCACCGCGCTGGCCGGGGAGAAGGGTCTCGGCGACGGCCTGACCGTGTTCGACCCGCTGTGCGGCCGCGGCACCACGCTCAACCAGGCCCTCATGTACGGCTACGACGCCTACGGCATCGACGTCGACACCAAGGACTTCGAGGCCTACTCCGTCTTCGTGAAGACCTGGCTGCGCAACAAGCGCCTCAAGCACACCGCCGAGACCGTGCCGGTGCGCCGCGAACGCGCCCTGGTCGGGCGGCGGCTCAACGTCACCTTCGGCCTGACGAAGGAGGCCGTCAAGGCCGGAGACGTACAGCACCTGGCCGTGGTGAACGCCGACACGCTCAAGAGCCGCGAGTTCTTCAAGCCCCGCTCGTTCGACCTCCTGGTCACCGACGCCCCCTACGGCGTGCAGCACGGCAGCAAGGGCGGCGGCGGGCTGTCGCGCAGCCCGCTGGAACTGCTCGGCAGGGCCGTGCCCGGCTGGGCCGAACTGCTGCGACCCGGCGGCGCGATGGGCATCGCCTGGAACACCTACGGCGGCAAGAGCGCCGACCTGGCCAGGATCCTCACCGACGCGGGTCTCGACGTGATGGACTACCCCGACTTCGAGCACTGGGTGGACCAGGCGATCGTGCGCGACATCATCGTGGCCCGCAAGCCCCGCTGAGTCAGCCGGCGAACACCGCGAGCGGCCTGGCCACCCGGCCCTGCTCCGCCACCAGCGCCAGCAGCTCGCCCTCGGGCCCGAACACGCCGATCGGCCCGTCACCCAGCCCGGCCGCGGGCAGCCGCCCGCCGTGCCCGATGACGCGGGCCTCCTCGGCCGTGACGTCCCTGCGCGGGAACGCCGCCGCCACCGCCTGCCCGATCGGCAGGATCACGCACTCCTCGGCGAGCTGCTCGATGCTCCTGGCCAGCGACAGGTCGTACGGCCCCACCCGGGTGCGGCGCAGCTTCGTCAGGTGCCCGCCCACCCCGAGGGCGGCCCCCAGGTCGCGGGCCAGCGAGCGGATGTAGGTGCCGCTGGAGCAGGTCACGACCGCGTCCACGTCCACGACGTCGCCCGCGGCCCGGATGTCGAGCACGTCGAAGCGCCGCACGGTGACGGGCCGGGCCGCCAGCTCGACCTCCTCGCCCGCGCGGGCCTTCTTGTAGGCCCGCTCGCCGTTCACCTTGATGGCGCTGACCTGCGGCGGGACCTGCATGATCTCCCCGGTCAGCGCGGCGACACCCTTGTGCACCTCGGCCGCGGTGACCTGCGCCGCCGACGCCGTGGCGATGACCTCGCCCTCGGCGTCGTCGGTGTTCGTGCGCACGCCGAGCCGGATCGTGGCCTCGTACACCTTCTCCGTCAGCGTCAGGTGCCCCAGCAGCCGGGTCGCCTTCTCCACGCCGACCACCAGCACGCCGGTGGCCATCGGGTCGAGCGTGCCCGCGTGCCCCACCCGGCGGGTGCCGGCGAGGCGGCGCATCTTGGCCACCACGTCGTGGGAGGTCCACTCGCCCGGCTTGTCGACGATGATCAGACCGCTCTCGGCCATCTAGGAAACCTTCCGCAACTCGCGCCGGAACTTCGCCATGGTCTCCTCCACGGTGTCGTACGAGGTGAAACCGGCCGCGTTGTGATGGCCGCCGCCGCCCAGCGCCGTGCACACCGCCGCCACGTCGATCGTGCCCTTGGACCTGGTGGAGACCTGCCAGTCGCCGTAGTCGTCCTCCTTGAGCACGACCGCGACCTCGGCCTCGTCGGTGCGGCGCACGATGTCGATGACGCCTTCGAGCTCGGAGTACGGCAGCCCGTACGCGGCCCGGTCCACCCGCGACACGTACGTCCAGACCAGCCCGCCTTCGAGGGTCACCCGCTCCAGCGCGTTCGCCAGCACCTTGAGATAGCCGAACGGGGAACGGTCCCACAGCTCGCGGGCGATCTCGTCGGTGCGCAGCCCGGTCGCCACGAGCCTGGCCGCCATCTGGTGCACGGCGGGCGTGGTCGAGGAGTAGCGGAACGATCCGGTGTCGGTCACCAACCCGGCGTACAGGCAGATGGCGATGTCCCGGTCGAGCCGTCCGCCGAGCCGGTAGAGGAGTTGCTCGGCCAGCATGGCCGTGGCCGCCGCCTTGGCGTCGATGAGGTCGAGCGTGCCGAACCCCGAGTTCGACGGATGGTGGTCCACCACGATGACCTCGCGGGCCGAGGCCGCGTTGGCGCCCAGCAGCCCCACCCGCTCGAACGTCGAGCAGTCGAAGACGATCATCAGCTCGGGCGCCGGCGGATACTCCTCCGGCGGCACCAGCATCTCCTGCCCCGGCAGGAACCGCAGCAACCTGGGCACCGCGAAGTGCCGGTCGCCGAACGACGCCACCACGCGCTTGCCCAGCGAGCGCAGCACGAACGCCACCGCCAGCATCGAGCCCAGCGCGTCGGCGTCAGGGGTCACATGACAGGCCAGCGCGACCTCGTCGCTCCGGCCGATCAGCCGCAGCGCCCGATCCCACGACGGCTCGGGGATCGGACAGCCGTCCGCCGGACGCCGCCCCGCGCCGGCCGGGCTGTCGGCACGGTCGCGCACGTCGGGCGTCACGCCTGATCGTCCCTGCGGCTCTCTGGACCGGCTTCCGCGCGGACCTCCTGGCCGGCCTCGCCGTCCTCCTCCTCTTCGGGCTTACGGTACGGATCGGCCTCGCCCGCGTAGGAGGCGGTCTCGGCCTGCCGCGCCACCTCGGCGTCACGCGCGCGGGCGACGTTGATCAGGTCGTCGAGGTGACGCGCGCTGTCGGGCAGCGGGTCGTGTTTGAACGTCAGCGTCGGCGCGAAACGCACACCGGTCTGGCGGCCCACCTCCGAGCGGAGGATGCCCTTGGCACTTTCGAGAGCGGCGGCACTGTCGGCCCGCTCGGCATCGGAGCCGAACACCGTGTAGAACACCGTCGCGTCGCGCAGGTCCGCGGTGACGCGGGTGTCGGTCACGGTCACGAAGCCCAGACGCGGATCCTTGATCCGGCGCTCCAGCATCTCGGCAACGATCTGCTGGATGCGGTCGGCGAGCTTGCGCGCTCGTGCGGCATCCACCATGTTGGCTCCCCCTCACGCACGACCTGGCCGTGCAGTCGTTCAGTCTTCGTCGTTGTAGAGCCGGTGCCGGGCCGACAGCAGCTCGATCTCGGGTCGGAAGGCGACCATCCGCTCGCAGGCGTCCAGCAACTCCTTGCAGTTACCCGCAGAGGAGGAGACCACCGCCACGCCGACCTCCGCCCTGCGATGCAGGTCGAGGTGGCCGGTCTCAGCCACCGCGATGCTGGGATAACGGCGCTGCAACTCGGCGATCAGCGGCCGTACGACAGAGCGCTTCTGCTTCAGCGATCTGACGTCGCCGAGCAGGATGTCCAGGGTCAGAGAACCCACATACATCGTTGGTAACCGCCGCTTGACCTGGGGTGTGAGCACGACCGGCCCGCTGCGGCGGGGAGCAGGCCAAGGCGTGCGAGAGGCGCCCGGCGGATGTCCCGCCGGGCGCCCGGCCGCGCGTCACACGCGCGGCTTCTCCCGCATCTCGAACGTCTCGATCACGTCGTCGAGCCTGATGTCGTTGTAGCCGACACCGATACCGCACTCGAAGCCCTCGCGGACCTCGGTCGCGTCATCCTTGAAGCGACGCAGGGACGAGACGGTCAGGTTGTCCGCGATGACGACGCCGTCGCGGATGATCCTGGCCTTGCTGTTGCGGACGATCACGCCGGAGCGGACCAGCGAACCGGCGACGTTGCCGATCTTCGGCACCTTGAAGACCTCGCGGACCTCCGCCGTGCCCATCTGGACCTCTTCGAACTCGGGCTTGAGCATGCCCTTGAGCGCCGCTTCGATTTCCTCGATCGCCTGGTAGATGACCGAGTAGTAGCGGATGTCGACGCCCTCGCGCTCGGCCAGGTCGCGCGCCCGAGGCTCGGGGCGGACGTTGAAGCCGATGATGACCGCGTTGTCGTCGGCGACGGCGAGGTTGACGTCGTACTCGGTGATCGCGCCGACCGCGCGGTGCAGGACACGGAGCCTGACCTCGTCGCCGACGTCGATCTTGAGCAGGGCGTCTTCCAGCGCCTCCACCGAACCGGACACGTCACCCTTGATGATGAGCTTGAGCTCGTCGACACGACCCTTCTCAAGGTCGCTGAACAGCTCTTCGAGGGTGCGGCGACGGCTCGACTTCGCCATGTCGGCGCTGCGCTTGCGCGCCGCGCGCTGCTGGGCGATCTGCCGGGCCATCCGGTCGTCGGTGACCACGATGAAGTTGTCACCGGCGCTCGGCACCGCCGTCAGACCCATCACCAGGACCGGCCGCGACGGCGTGGCCTCCTCGACCGGCTCGAAGTTGTCGTCGAGCATCGCGCGGACGCGGCCGAAGGCCTCGCCACACACGATCGAGTCGCCGACGCGCAGCGTGCCGCGCTGGACCAGGACCGTCGCGACGGGGCCGCGGCCACGGTCGAGGTGCGCCTCGATCGCGATGCCCTGGGCGTCCATCGTCGGGTTGGCCCGCAGGTCGAGCTCGGCGTCCGCGGTCAGCAGGATGGCCTCGAGGAGGTTGTCGATGCCCGTGGCGTTCTTCGCCGAGATGTCGACGAACAGCGTCGAGCCGCCGTACTCCTCCGCCACCAAGCCGTACTCGGTGAGCTGGGCACGGACCTTGTTGGGGTCTGCGCCCTCCTTGTCGATCTTGTTCACCGCGACCACGATCGGCACCTCGGCCGCCTGGGCGTGGTTGAGCGCCTCGATCGTCTGCGGCTTCACACCGTCGTCGGCCGCCACCACCAGCACCGCGATGTCGGTGGACTTGGCGCCTCGGGCACGCATGGCGGTGAACGCCTCGTGACCCGGGGTGTCGATGAAGGTGATCTTCCGGTCCTGGCCCTCGTGCTCGGCGGAGACCTGGTAAGCGCCGATGTGCTGGGTGATGCCACCCGCCTCGCGCGCCACCACGTTGGTCTTGCGGATGGCGTCGAGCAGCTTGGTCTTACCGTGGTCGACGTGACCCATGACGGTCACGACCGGCGGACGCGCGGCCAGGTCGGCCTCGTCGCCCTCGTCCTCGCCGAACTCGATGTCGAAGGCCTCGAGAAGCTCGCGGTCCTCCTCCTCCGGGCTGACGACCTGGATGTTGTAGTCGAGCTCGGAGCCGAGGAGCTGCAGCGTCTCCTCGTTGACCGACTGCGTCGCGGTCACCATCTCGCCGAGGTGCAGCATGATCTGCACGAGCGAGGCGGGGTTCGCGCCGATGCGGTCGGCGAAGTCGGACAGCGACGCGCCGCGCGGCAGGCGGATCGTCGCGCCGTTGCCGCGAGCGACCTGCACACCGCCGATCGCCGGCGCCGACATGTTGTCGAACTCCTGGCGCCTCTGACGCTTGGACTTGCGGCCACGCGCCGGACGGCCGCCGGGACGCCCGAAGGCTCCCGCGGTGCCGCCGCCACGACCACGGCCGCCGCCACCGGGACGACCGCCGAAGCCACCGCCACCGCCACCGGGACCACCGGTGCCGGTGCGCTGACCGGTGCCGCCGCCACCCGGACGACCGGCGAAACCACCGCCGCCGCCACCGGGACGACCGCCACCGCCGCCGCCACCACCGGGACGGCCACCGCCGCCACCGCCGGGACGACCGCCACCGCCGCCGCCACCCGGACGACCGCCACCGCCGCCACCACCGGGACCGGCAGGACGACCCTGCGGCATCATCATCGGGTTGGGACGCGGCCCACCAGGACGGGGACCGCCGGCGCCGCCGCCACCACCCGGACGCGGACCGCCGGGGGGCGGGCCGGGACGCGGACCCGAAGCGGGCCGGTCGCCACCGGGACGGGCCTGCGGCGGACGCGGCATCCCGCCGTCGCGCGGCGGACCGTCACGACGCTCACGCTGGCCGGGACCACCCTCACGGTTGCCGCCCGGACGCGGCGGACGGGACTGGCCCATGCCGCTGGCGTTGGACGAGAACGGGTTGTTACCCGGACGCGGGCCACGCGGGCCCGGCTTGGGCCCGGGACGCGGGCCACCGCCACCGCCACCGCCGGGCGCACCGGTACGCGGCGCCTGCTGGGCTCCGCCACCACTCTGCGGGCCGGGACGCGGACCGGGCTTGGGCCCGGGACGCGGGCCACCGCCACCGCCGCCACCACCCGCGGGTCCGGGACGCGGACCAGGAGCGGGAGCGGGACGAGCGGGCGCGCCGCTCTCGAATCGTGCCTGCGGAGCATTGGAAGCCTCGCCGCGCGCGGCCTCGGGCTGCTGCGGCTGCTGGTGCGGCATCGCCACCGGCGGGCGCGGCTGAGCGCCGCCACCCGGACCACCCGCGCCGCCACCGCTCGCGGGGGCGGGACGCGGACCGGGCTTGGGGCCCGGACGCGGTGGAGCGGGAACCGGCGCCTGCCCGGCGCCATTTCCGGCCTGGCCTTCCGCCGGCCGGTGCGCAGCCCTGGGCGGCTGCGGCCTGTTGGACGGCTGACCGCCGCCCCTGGAGGGGCCACCCTTCGATACCCCTAGCGCTTCGGTGAGCCTGCGGACCACCGGCGCCTCGATGGTGGAGGACGCCGAACGGACGAACTCCCCCATCTCTTGGAGCTTGGCCATGACGACCTTGCTCTCTACGCCGAACTCCTTAGCGAGCTCGTATACCCGGACCTTCGCCACTGCACTCCCTTACTCGGCCCGGGAGGCTGGCTGTGCCGTCCGGACCGTCGCTACCTTGACGTCTTCATCGCCGCGTGCTCATCAGGCGCTCATAGCAATCTGACTCCGCCCATCAACTCGGCGTCCTACATGACATTTCGTGATCTCCTTCCAGGTGCGCCCGCACGGGCGACACGTCAAGCGGCCCCGTCACGCGGAACGCGCGCGGAAACGCTCGGCGCCGCTCGGCAAGCTCCAGACAACTCAGGGACGGATGCAGCGACGCACCTCGCCCCGGGAGCCGTCCTCGCAGGTCGGGGACCACTTGATCCTCGACCCGCACCAGGCGGAGCAACTCGGGCTTAGCCTCGCGAACCCTGCAGCCCACACAGGTGCGCTGTGGGACCGCGTGGCCACCATATTCCAGCTTACCGTGTTGACGCATCTACGGAACCGGCGGCGTCCTCGGCTTGTGTATCGGGCCGGATGTCGATCCGCCATCCCGTGAGTCTCGCAGCGAGCCGGGCGTTCTGTCCCTCTTTGCCGATGGCCAGCGAGAGCTGGTAGTCGGGCACGGTCACTCGCGCCACGCGACCGTCGAGGTCGAGAACCTCGACATGGGAAACGCGCGCGGGAGACAGGGCATTCCCCACGAACTCTCCCGGGTCCTCCGACCAGTCGATGATGTCGATCTTCTCGCCGTGCAGCTCGGTCATCACGTTTCGGACACGCGAGCCCATCGGGCCGATGCAGGCGCCCTTGGCGTTGACGCCGGGCTTGCGCGACCGGACGGCGATCTTCGTGCGGTGGCCCGCCTCGCGCGCCACCGCCGCGATCTCCACGGTGCCGTCGGCGATCTCCGGCACCTCCAGCGCGAACAGCTTCTTGACCAGCCCGGGATGCGTGCGCGACAAGGTGACGGAGGGGCCCTTGTGGCCCTTCTTCACCTGCACCACGTAGGCGCGGATGCGCTCTCCGTGCACATACTCCTCGCCGGGCACCTGCTCGGCGTGCGGCAGGACGGCCTCGATCTTGCCCAGGTCGACCAGCACCACGCGCGGATCCTTGCCCTGCTGGATCACGCCGGAGACCAGCTCGCCCTCGCGGCTGGCGAACTCGCCGAAGTTGATCTCGTCCTCGGCGTCGCGCAACTGCTGCAGGATGACCTGCTTGGCGGTGGTGGCGGCGATCCGGCTGAAGTTGCCGGGAGTGTCGTCGAACTCCCTGACGATCTCGCCGTCGTCGTCCAGCTCGGCCGCCCAGATCGTGACGTGGCCGCTGGCGCGGTCGAGTTGGGCGCGCGCCTTGGAGGCGGCGCCGTCGGTGCGGAAGTAGGCGATCAGCAACGCGTCCTCGATCGCCTTGACCACCAGGTCGAAGGAGATGTCCTTCTCCCGCTCCAGGCTGCGCAGGACGCTCATGTCGATGTCCACGGCGGCTCCCCTTAGCCTTCGTCGCCGTCGACGTCGTCGATCCGGCGGAATTCCACCTGCACCCGTCCACGGGTCAGGTCCTCGTAACCAAGCCTGCGTGCCGCGCCCGCGACGTCGAGGTCGACGCCGGCGGCGTCGGCGGCCACGACGCGGCCCTCCACCACGGTGCCGTCCTTCAGCTCCGCCTTGACCAGCCGCGTGGCCGCGCGGCGCCAGTGACGCGGCTCGGTGAGCGGGCGGTCGACGCCCGGCGAGGACACCTCCAGCGTGTAAGCCGCCTGGCCCATGGAGTCGTCGTCGTCGAGGGCGGTGGAGACGGCCTGGCTCACGTCGGCCACGTCGTCGAGGCTCACGCCGCCGTCGCGATCGACGATCACGCGCAGCAGCCGTCGCTTGCCCGCCTGGGTGACCGTAATGTCCTCCAGGTCGAGGCCCTCCGCGCTGACCACAGGTTCAAGGAGCTTCATCAGGTGGTCGCGGGATGATGCGCTGCCCATATCGACCTCCCCTATTGTCATGTCTCAGCCGGGCGGACCTCGCCTCTGGCCATCCGCCGCCTGGCTGTTCAGCCAGCGACGACAGTTGACACCCTATCCGTATGAGGGCACGGGGAGAGCGCCACTCGTCATGGTCGAATGGCGGAGCGTCGCCGGACGGCGTTCCGCGGCACTGGCCGTACGATGCTACCGAGGCCCAACGAGGTCGGTGACAAGTGGAGGTTCGAGTCCGTGCGCGCGCGTCAGCTCTCCCGGCGGGCCCTGCTGGCGGGCGGGGCCGCCGCTCTGACGGCCTGCAGCACGTCCGGGCCGCCGCGGCCGGCCGTCCCGGCCCCCGACTCGCCCGAGACCGTCCTGCTGAAGGCGCTCATCGCGGAGAAGGAGCGGACGATCGCGCTCTACTCGTCCGCGGTCGCCAAGGGGAGCGAGAAGCTGGCCCCGTTCCGGGATCGCCATCAGGCCCACCTGACCGAGTTGCGGAAATACGTGCCCAAGGCCGCCACCACCGCGCCGACGTCCGGAACTCCGGCACCGTCACCCAGCGCGTCCGGCAAACCCTCGCTGTCGCGGCTGCGGGAGCTCGAACGCAAGGCCGCCGCCCAGCGTCCGCGCCAGCTCGACGGCGTCTCGCCCGGGGTGGCCCAGCTCATCGCCAGCATCGGGGCCTGTGAGGCCGCCCACGCCGTCGCCCTGCCGAGGTCACTGTGAGAGCCGCCGACGACATCGAGAAGCTGCGCAGGGCGCTGGCCGCCGAGCACGCGGCGCTGTTCGCGTACGGGCTGCTGGGGGCGCGCACCTCGGGGGCGGTCCGGGAACGGATGAGCGCGGCCTTCGACGCGCACCGGGCCCGGCGCGACCAGCTCCGCACGCTCATCACGGCCCGGGGCGGCCGGCCCGCCGAGGCCGACGCCTCGTACGCGCTGCCGTTCTTCCCCGCCAACGCCACGCAGGCCGTCAAGCTGGCGGTGCACCTGGAGAGCGGGGTCACGGCGGCCTACCTGGAGCTGGTCTCGGCGCGGGATCCGGCGCTGCGCCGGCACGCCGCGCTGGCCATGCAGGAGGCGGTGACCCGCTCGTACGGCCTGCGGCCCGACCAGCCCCCGGCCTTTCCCGGCATGCCGTCCACGGCCGCCCCCGCGGTCTCCACGCCGGCCTCGCCCTCGGCCGGGCAGGCGGGCAACTGATCGCCCGACCCGGGGCGAGACACGTTCGGTTTCCGGTCGCATACGGTGAGTTAACATCGAGAAATGCTGCGTTCCGTCTGCCGTCCCCGTCCGGCTTCCGTGACAGCGGCCCGTGGCTGAGGCGCTCCACGTGGTCAGGCACCCGACCGGCTTCTACTCGGCGGGCGCGACCACCGTGTTCGCCTCCCGCTACGACCAGCGGCTGTCCTACTGCCTCTACGTGCCCTCCGCCCACGACCCCGGCGGCGAGCCCCTGCCGCTGGCCGTCCTGCAGCACGGCACGGGGCGGCGCGGGCCGCAGTACCGCGACGCCTTCGCCGGATGGGCCGAGAAGCACGGCTGCCTGCTGCTGGCGCCGCTGTTCCCCGCGGGCATCGGGGACGATCCGGACGATCTGCACAACTTCAAGTTCGTCCGCTACGGCGATCTCCGGTTCGATCTTGCCCTGCTGGCCATGGTCGAGGAGGTGGGCGCGCGCTTCAACGTCCGCACCGGGCGGTTCCTGCTGTACGGGTTCTCCGGCGGCGGCCAGTTCGCGCACCGCTTCGCCTACCTGCACCCCGACCGGCTGCGCGGGCTGTCGATCGGGGCGCCGGGGCGGATCACGTACATCGATCCCGAGCGTCCGTGGTGGATCGGGCTGCGGGGGTTCGAGGAGCGGTTCGGCCGCGCGGCGCGGGTGGCGGAGCTGCGCGGCGTCCCCGTGCAGATGGTCGTGGGCGGGGCCGACGTGGAGACCTGGGAGATCAACAACCCCGGGGGCTCCAACTGGATGGACGGCGCCGACGCGTACGGCCTGACACGGGTGGAGCGGCTCGCCGCACTGCGCGACAACTTCGAGGCACACGGCATCGGCGTGCGGTTCGACGTCGTGCCGGGGGTGGGGCATGAACCGCTGCACGTGCTCGATCCGGTCAAGGACTTCCTGGCCTCGGTGCTGTCCGGCCCGCGCGGCTGAGCCCTCCCGGCACCGGGAACGTCCCCCACGCACCGGGAACCCGCTCCACACGCCGGAAACCCGCCTCCGGCCGGAAGCCCGCCCCGCGTGGCAGGAACCTGCGGGCGGTGAGAAGCCCTGGGAACGGCCGGAGCCCTCCCGCAGGGCGGGAGGGCTCCGGGGTGGCGCGAGGGCCTGAGCGGCGGGGTCAGGCGCGGGTGGCGGCCATGATGCGGTCGGCGGCCTCGGCGAGCGGGATCTCCGACTTCTCCCCGGAGACCCGGTCGCGCAGTTCGACCACGCCCTGCGACAGCCCGCGCCCGACGACCACGATCGTCGGCAGGCCGAGCAGTTCGGCGTCCTTGAACTTCACGCCGGGCGAGACCTGCGCGCGGTCGTCCACCAGGACCCGCAGGCCGCGCGACTCCAGTTCGGCGCCCAGTTCCAGGGCGGCCTCGATCTGGTTGTCCTTGCCGGTGCCGACGATGTGCACGTCGGCGGGCGCGACCTCGCGCGGCCACACGAGCCCGAGCGGGTCGTGCGCCTGCTCGGCGATGACCGCCACGGCGCGGGAGACGCCGACGCCGTAGGAGCCCATGGTGATGCGGATGGGCTTGCCGTCGGGGCCCAGCGCGTCGAGGCCGGCGGCGTCGGCGTACTTGCGGCCGAGCTGGAAGATGTGGCCGATCTCGATGCCCCGGTCGATGGACAGCTCGGAGCCGCAGCGGGGGCAGGCGTCGCCGGCGCGCACCTCGGCGGCCTCGATGGTGCCGTCGGGGGTGAAGTCGCGGCCCGCGACGACGTTGGCGGCGTGCTTGCCGGGCTCGTTGGCGCCGGTCACCCAGGACGTGCCGGTGACGACCCTGGGATCGACGAGGTAGCGGATGCCGAGCTCGCGCAGGATCTGCGGGCCGATGTAGCCGCGGACGAGGCCGGGGTGGTTGGCGAAGTCGGCGGCCTCGAAGATGGCGGGCTCGCCGGGGGCCAGCGACGCCTCCAGGCGCTTGAAGTCGACCTCGCGGTCGCCGGGCACGCCGATGATCAGCGTCTCGGTCTTGTCGGAGCCGGGCGTGGAGACCTTGACGACGACGTTCTTGAGCGTGTCGGCGGCGGTGATGGACAGGCCGTGGTGCTCGTTGACGTAGGAGACAAGGCTGTCGATGGTCGGGGTGCCGGGGGTGTCCATCACCCGCTGCGCGGGCGTCTCGCCGGAGACGGCCGCGGGGGCGGGGGTGACGACGGCCTCGGCGTTGGCCGCGTAGCCGCAGGAGCGGCAGGCGACGAACGTGTCCTCGCCGGTGGGCGTGGGGGCCAGGAACTCCTCGGACGCCGAGCCGCCCATCGCGCCCGACTGGGCGAAGACGATCTTGTAGTCGATGCCGAGGCGGTCGAAGATCCTGATGTAGGCGTCGCGGTGGCGCTCGTAGGAGTGCTTGAGCCCGTCGTCGTCGAGGTCGAAGGAGTAGGAGTCCTTCATGAGGAACTCGCGGCCCCGCAGGATGCCGGCCCTGGGCCGGGCCTCGTCGCGATATTTCGTCTGAATTTGGTAAAGGACGACCGGATAGTCCTTGTACGAGGAGTATTCGCCCTTCACCATGTCGGTGAAGAGTTCCTCGTGCGTGGGGCCGAGAAGATAGTCGACGCCTTTTCGATCTTGCAGCCGGAAGAGCGTGTCGCCGTATTCGGTCCAGCGGCCGGTGGGCTCGTAGTATTCGCGGGGCAGCAGGGCGGGGAAGAGCACTTCCTGGCCGCCCATGCGGTTCATCTCCTCGCGGACGACCTTCGCGACGTTCTCCAGGACCATTTTGCCGAGGGGCAGCCAGGAGTAGATGCCGGGCGCGACGCGGCGGACGTAGCCGGCGCGGACGAGGAGCTTGTGGCTCGGCACTTCCGCGTCTGCCGGGTCGTCCCGCAGGGTGCGAAGAAACAACGACGACATGCGCAGCGACACGGCTACTCCTTGCTCGAACCCGGACGTGAAGGATTACAGGCTATCGAGTCGGGGGAGCCCCGCGCTCGGGCTTATCCCCGCAGGGCCGCGTCGCCGGTCGTTCCGTCCGGTGATCAGACGGCCACGGGGAACCAGCCGGTGACGAAGGCGGCCAGGCAGGCCGTGAACACCCCCGCGACGATCACCGAGACCATCAGCGCGCGCAACCGCCCGCGCGCGTTCTTGCGCAGCGCGAGCACCAGCGCCACGGACGCCAGCCCGACCGCCGTGGCCGGGCCCGGCCAGAACGCCTGCTCGCTGCCGATGAAGCCCGGCGTCGCCCGGTCCACCACGTCCGCGATCAGGACCGCGCCGACCGCGCCCGCCGCCAGGTCGCCCCAGCCGTCGTCCCGCCGGGTGGCGTAGGCCAGCAGGCCCAGGCCCACGAGCAGGGCGAGCGTCCAGTTGAGCCCGGCGGCGCTGCCGCCGATCACCTCGAAGGCGTCGTGGCCGCGCACCGCGCCCGCGCCCAGGGCGGCGACCAGCGAGGACACCGTCGCCAGGAACGTCGTCAGCAGCGCCCAGCCGAACCCCGACGCGGTCGCGCCGACGGCCAGGGACAGGGCGTGATAGGCGTACGGGTCGTAGATCTGGCCCACCCACGCGGGGGCGTTGCCGGAGATGAGCATGCCGACCAGACCGACGACCAGTCCTCCGAGGAAGGCCGCCAGCAAATGGCGTTCGATCGCGCGCTGCCGCCGGTCGTATTCGGCGAAGTCGGCGTAGTCGATGGTGGTGTGGTTCATGTTCAGTCCCTGGTCAACCCCGCCCTGGAAATGTATGGGGATGACCACCTACAGATTATGTATCCATCCCAAAAAGGCAAATTTCGGTCATCTCCGTGCCAAACCGAGCAATCGCTTGGTTATGATCAGCGCGTGGCACTCGCCGAGGAGCTTCGCGCCGTCGTCCGCGACTATCTGGCCGGCCGCCCCGGCGCCTCCTGGCAGGCGTTCGCGCGGGACGTGGGGGCCGCCGGGCTGCTCGTCCCCGAGGAACGGGGCGGCGCGGGCTGCGGGGCGGCCGAGCTGACCGCCGTGGCCGAGGAGCTGGGGCGGGCCCTGTCGCCCCACCCCTTCCTGCAGTCGGCGGTCATGGCGGTCGAGGCGGCTCGGTCCTGCGGCGCCGGCGAGCTGCTGGAGAGGCTGGCGGGCGGGGCCGTCGCGACCGTGGTCCTGCCGGGGGACGGAGACCTGCGCCTCGACGGGGACCGGCTCACCGGGGTGGCGCCGTACGCGCTGGAAGGGGAGCTGGTGCTCGTCTACGCCGGCGGGACGCTGGTCGAGGCCGTGCCGGCGCGGCGGACGCCGTACGCGACGATGGACGAGAGCCGGCCGTTGCAGCGGCTCGACTTCCACGACACCCCCGTGCGGCGGCTGGGCGACGGAACGGGGTGGAGCCGCGTGCGCGACCTCGGGATCGCGGCGCTGGCGGCCGAGCAGGTGGGCGGGGCGCAGCGGTGCCTGGAGATGGCGGTGGAGCACGCCGGGCGGCGGCACCAGTTCGGCCGGCCCATCGGCTCCTTCCAGGCCATCAAGCACCGGCTGGCGGACCTGCTGCTGCTGGTGGAGTCGGCGCGGTCGGCGGCGGCCGGGGCGGCGGGCGGCGGCGAGGCGGCGGCGGCGATCGCCGGGTCGTACTGCACGGAGGCGTATCTGACGGCGGCGGGAGAGAACATCCAGGTGCACGGGGGGATCGGGATCACCTGGGAGCATCCCGCGCACCGGTACCTCAAGCGGGCCACCTCGGACGCGCAGCTCTTCGGCCCCCCGCAGGCCCATCGCGCCCGGCTCGCCCCCCACGTCTTCGGCCCGGCCTGACGCCCCGGCCACTCCGGTCCGACGCCCCGACCCGGCGCACGGCCCGACGCAGGGTCAGCCGCCCAGGAGCTCTTCCCAGGGGTGTCGGGTGTTGGTGCGGCGGGTGGTGTCGAGGGCCTCGGCCAGCCGCCACAGGCCGGGCCTGGCCCGGACGGTGGCGCGTCCCATCGGGTCGATCGCGCGCAGCTCGAAGCGCACGCCCATCACGTCGAGCACCGCCGATCCCGCGCTGCCCGGACCGGCCTGGGTGACGAGGGAGCCCTCGTAGCCGGGGTCGCGGACCTGCTCGGCGAGGAGCGCCGCCGCCTCGGACGCGTACGGCCCGTCGCGCCACTCGATGTGCCAGCTATGGTCGGAGCCGCGCCACCAGGTCAGGTCGCGGCACGACTCGATGAACTCGGCGTCGGCCGCCAGCGCGGCCATCACGCGCCCGAACGCCTCGTATCTTCGGGCGCTGGTGAGCGAGAGTTCGTCGCCTTGGTCCGGGACCATGCCGCTGTTCGGCCGCCGCAACGCGTGCTTTCGCTTCACAGACATCCACTCTGATCGCCGTCGCGCCCTTCCCGCAAGTCTTTGCCGCTGATACGCTCTACCAAGCGAGCGCTTGGTTCCCTACTTCGCCGGAGGCGCGATGACGTCGTCCCTACGGATCAGCCTGGGATACGAACTGGAGGTCCGCGGGCGTACCCGCGAGGTCGAGCAGCAGGCGTTCCGTAACGTGATCGACCAGGTCGTGCTGGGAGACCGGCTGGGCTGCGAGGCCGCCTGGTTCGTGGAACACCACTTCACCAGGGGTTTCTCCCACTCCTCCGCCCCCGATCTGGTCCTGGCCGCCATCTCCCAGCGCACCGAGCGCATCCGCCTGGGGCTCGGGGTCGTGCTGTTGCCGTTCCAGTCCCCGATCCGCACGGCCGAGCGCGTCGCCACCCTGGACGTCCTGAGCGGCGGGCGGGTCGACTTCGGCACCGGACGGGGCGCCTCACCACTGGAGTACCAGGCGTTCCAGCGGCCGTTCGAGAAGTCGCGGCAGATCTGGGAGGACTCGCTGGAGGCCACGCTGGCCATCTGGCGGGCCGACGGAGAGCCGGTCAGCCGGTCGAACGAGTTCTTCGAGATCCCCGACGTCGCCGTCTACCCCCGGCCGGCCCAGGTGCCCCATCCCCCGGTGTGGGTGGCCTCCACCTCGCTGGAGGGCTACCTGGCCGCCGCCCGGCACGGGTACAACCTGCTCGGCATGACCATGCTCAAGGGCATCGACGACGTCGCCGCCGACATCGCGAGATACCGGGAGTGCCTGGCCGAGCACGGCTTCGACCCCGCCACCCGGCGCGTCGCGCTCATGATCCCCTGGTACGTCGCCCCCACCCGCGACGAGGCCAACACCACGGCGGCCGACCCCGTCCTGTGGTACATCCGCCGTCAGGTCAACCTCGTCACCCCGCCCGACTACTACGACGCCCGCCACGCCACCCACCGCGTGCTCGGGCAACTCGCCGCGGGGCTGCCCTCCGACGAGGCGATGGCCACGCTCCGCGAGCACCTCATGGTGGTCGTGGACGACGTCGAGGGCTCGCGCAAGGCCCTGGCCAGGATCACCGAGGCGGGCGCGACCGACCTGATCATCCAGGCGCAGGTGGGCGGGCTGGCGCACGAGCGGGTGTGCGAGTCGATCTCACTGTTCATGAAGGACGTGGTGCGTTGATGACGGCCTGGCTCACCCGGGACGATCTCGGGGCGGGCGCGGGCTCGGCCACCGGGCTGCTGCTGGTCTCCCCCGACGTCTCCAGCGTCTTCCCGCTGTCCCCCGGCGACCGCGCGATCGCCGCGGAGCTGACCGGGGCGGCGCTGCGGGAGACGGGCGTCGGCGGGCGCGACCGTGTCGTGGTGGCCCTCGCCGAGCCGGCCGGGGCGCTGTGGGCCGCCGCCGCGGCGGACGTGGCCGAGGCGGGCGCCTGCGTGGGGCCGCGCGGCCGGATGCGGCTGCACCACGCGCTGTCCGCGCTGAAGGCCACCACGCTGGTCGCCACGCCCACGGGCGCGATGGACCTGCTGGCCCGCCTGCATCTGGAGTTCCTGCTGGACCCGCTGGATCTCGGACTCAGGACCATCGTGCTGACCGGCGAGATCGCCTCCAAGCGCACGATGGCGCACCTGGCGGGCGAGTTCGGCGCCCAGGTCACGGAGGTGCTGTCCAGCCCGTTCGGCGGCGGCGCGCTGGCCTGGCGGGCGGCCGAGGAGGACCCGCTCACGCCGCTCGCGGACGGCCTGCTGGGGCCGGCGGCCCTGGACAAGGACGCCCCCGCCGCGGGCTCCGGCCCGGCCGAACTGGTCGTGACCCCGTCCGCGCACTCGACGCTCGGCGACGCCGTGCTCAGGACCGGGCTCGTCGGGCTCGGCGACGGACGGGGCGTCCCCGCGCCCGTCCACACCGTGGGCGACCACGTGCTGGTCAGAGGCGTGTGGCTGGCGCTGGCGCGGGTGGAGAAGGCGCTGTCCAGGATTGACGGGGTGGCGGGCTGGGAGCTGACGATCGGCCGCCAGGGGACGCTGGACACGGCCGCGCTCACGGTGCGGTTCGCCCGGCCGAGCCTGGTCGGCAACCCGATGTGGAAGGCCAGGATCGAGCAGGCCGTCCGGGCGCTGACCCCCGTGTCGATCGCCGTCGAGGTCGCCCAGGAGGTCGCCGAGACGCCCGCGCCCGGCGTCGTGACCGACCTGCGCGGCCACCACCTCGGCAGGGACAGAGCGCTCATCACCTGAGAAGGGGCAGCCGATGGGATCGGCTCCGGACTGGGGGACGCTCCCCCGCATGCTGCGCGACCAGGCCGAACGCCACCCCGGTACGGTCGTCGTCGCCGACCCCTCGGGCTCGCGGCTGACGCTGGCCGGACTGAGGGAGGCGGCGGCGACGACCGCGCGCGGCCTCATCGCCCTGGGCGTCCGGCCGGGCGACCGGGTCGTGCTGTGGGGGCCGAACTCGGCGCGCTGGGTGGTGAACGCGTTCGGGATCTGGGACGCGGGGGCGGTGCTCGTGCCGCTGTCGTCCCGCTACAAGGGCATCGAGGCGGCCCAGCTCATCGAGAAGACCGGCGCGCGGGTGCTGATCGCCGAGGCCGGGCTCGCCGCGCTGCTGCCCCCCATCGCGGGGCTCCGGCACGTCGGCCCCGAGGTGCCGGACGCCGCGGCGCCCGGGGCCGAACGGCGGGCGCTCGACGTGCGGCCGGACGACCTGTGCGAGATCATGTCCACCTCCGGCACCACCGGCACGCCCAAGGGCGTGATGATCGACCACTCCCAGGTGCTGCGCGGCTACTGGGACTGGTCGGAGATCGTCACCCTGGGCGAGCACGACCGCTATCCGGTGATCGCGCCGTTCAGCCACGGGTTCGGGCTGAACGCCGGGCTGGTCGCCTGCGTGCTGCGCCGGGCCACGATGATCCCGATCCCGGTCTTCACGCCGGACGCGCTGATGTCGCTGGTCTCCGACGAGCGGGCCACGGTGCTGGCCGGGCCGCCCACGCTGTTCCACCGGCTGCTGGACGAGCTCGACCGTGACACCAGGGGCTCCTGGGACGTGTCGTCCCTGCGGGTGGCCATCTGCGGGGCCGCCGCCGTACCGGCTCGCCTGATCACCCGGCTGGCCGAGCGCGTCGGGCTGGAGCGCATGATCAACGCGTACGGGCTCATGGAGGGCACGGTCGTCTCCATGACCAGGGCGGGCGACCCCATCGACGTGATCGCGAACACGACCGGCAGGACCGTCCCCGGCATCGAGGTGAAGGTGGTGGACGACGACGGCGAGCCGGTCGCGCCCGGCGAGCGCGGCGAGGTCCTGCAGCGCGGCTACGGCGTGATGCGCGGCTACTGGGAGGATCCGGCCCGTACCGCCGAGGTGATCGACTCCGACGGCTGGCTGCACACCGGCGACGTCGGCGTGCTCGACGAGGCGGGCAACCTGGCCATCGTGGACCGCAAGAAGGACCTGTACATCGTCAACGGGTTCAACGTCTCCCCCGCCGAGGTCGAGTCGCTGCTGCTGCGCGAGGGCTCGCTGGCCCAGGCTGCCGTCGTGGGCGTGCCGGACGCGGTGTCGGGCGAGGCGGGGCTCGCCTACGTCGTGCCCAGGCCGGGCCTGGCGGCCGATCCGGAGGCGCTGCTGGCGTGGGCGCGCGGCAACATGTCCGGATACAAGGTGCCCAAGCGGATCATCGTCCTGGATTCCCTGCCGACCAACGCCAACGGCAAGGTGGACAAGACCGTCCTGCGCCGCCGCTAGCGGCAGCGTTCCACCCGGAGACCATGCCGACGGGTTACGTTGGCATGAGCACCGATCATGCGGTGCTCGCCAGGGACGGGTTCATCCGCACCGGCGATCGGGGATACATCGATCACACTGGCCGGTTACATCTAGTGGGACGTGTCACTCGAAGACCGGCGTTGGGAGGCGGCGTGACGTTGCACGTGGCGATCATCGGATCGGGCCCGGCCGGCATCTACACGGCTGAGGCGCTGGTCAAGCAGGCGGACCAGCCGGTCCAGGTCGATGTCATCGAACGCCTGCCGACCCCGTACGGGCTGGTCAGGTACGGCGTGGCGCCCGATCACACCTCGATCAAGTCGATCGCGAACTACCTGCGCAAGGTGCTGGAGCTGCCCGAGGTCCGCTTCCTCGGCGGCGTCACACTCGGCTCCGACGTGTCGGTGGACGACCTGCTCGGCGCCTACGACGCGGTGGTCTACTGCACGGGCGCGATGGTCGACAGGAAGCTCGGCATCCCCGGCGAGGACCTGCCGGGCAGCGTGGCCGCGACCGACTTCGTGAACTGGTACTGCGGCCATCCCGACGTCGATCCCGGCCGGTTCCGGCTGGACACCTCCGAGGTGGCCGTGATCGGGGTCGGCAACGTGGCCGTCGACGTCGTGCGCGTGCTGGCCAAGACGTCCGAGGAGTTGCGCGCCACCGACGTGCCGCACGAGGTGCTCCAGCGGCTCGGCGAGAGCCAGGTCAAGGCCATCCACATGATCGGGCGGCGCGGCCCCGAGCACGCCAAGTTCACCCTGAAGGAGCTGCGCGAGCTGGGCGAGCTGGCCAACGCCGACGTGTGCGTGCGCCGCGACGAGGCCGTGGTCCTGGGCGGCGGCTTCCCGCGCCAGGTGCAGGGCAACATCAAGGTGCTCCAGGAGTGGTCCGACCGCCCGCCGGAGGGCCGCCCGCGCCGTCTCGACGTGCGCTTCTGGATGCGGCCCGTCGAGATCCTCGGCGCCGACCGGGTCGAGGGGCTCAGGCTCGAACGCACCAGGCTGTCGGAGGACGGCCGCGTGAGCGGCACCGGCGAGTACGAGACGCTGCCGGTCGGCATGGTGCTGCGCTCGGTCGGCTACCAGAGCGTGCCGCTGCCCGGGGTGCCGTTCTCGGAGCGCACCATGACCGTCCCGAACGAGGCCGGCCGGGTGCGCGACCGCGAGTACGTGGCGGGCTGGCTCAAGCGCGGGCCCACCGGGGTGATCGGCACCAACAAGTCTGACGCCGCGGAGACCGTCCGCACGCTCCTCGCCGACCTCGGCGACCGGCCGCCGGCCGGCTCCGGCGCCATCGACGCGCTGTTCGCCTCCCGCGGGGTGCGGCCGATCACGTACGCCGAGTGGCTGGCCATCGAGACGGCCGAGGCCGAGCTCGCCCAGTCGCTCAACCGGGGCCAGCGGGTCAAGATCTCCGGTCTGGAGGCCATGCTCCGTGCCTGCCGTCCCTGAGGGCTTCGCCGAGACGTACCGGGTCCAGCGGGCCCGCTATCCCGAGACGGCGCCCGGCTGGCAGCCCGTCCACACCGTGTACGTGCCCGCCGACCGCTTCTCCGCCCGCACGGTCGCCGAGTGGGGCGGGCAGGCGCTGTCGGCGCTCAAGGAGCATCTGGCCGGGCCCGAGGAGGTGGCGGAGGTCTTCGACGTGCCGTCCGGGCTGGCCGGCGTCGTGCACGAGGCGGTGGCGCGCAAGCTGTCGGCCCAGCCGGTGGAGGACCTGCGCGTCGACTTCGAGGACGGCTACGGCACGCGTCCCGGCCACGTCGAGGACGGCCACGTGGCGCAGGCCGCCACGGCGGTCGCCGCGATGCACGCGGCCGGGACGCTGCCACGGCGGTGGGGGCCTCGGGTGAAGTCGTTCGCCGACGGCGATCCCGAGCGGTCGGTGCGCACCCTGCACGGGTTCCTGACCGGGGTGGTGGAGCGGACCGGGGAGTTGCCCGGCGGGTTCACGGTAACCCTGCCAAAAGTGCTGATGGAGGGGTATCTCCGGCAGTTCGCGGACGTGCTCGCCGAACTGGAGGCGGAGCTGGGCGTGCGGCTGCGCTTCGAGATGCAGGTGGAGGCCCCGCAGACGCTGCCGTTCCTGCGCGCCGACCTGAACGAGTCGCTGGGCGGGCGGCTGGCGGCGGCGCACTTCGGGGTCTTCGACTACACGGCCGCGCTCGGGCTGCCCCCGCACGAGCAGCGGCTCGACCATCCGGCCTGCGACCACGCCCGGCACGTCATGCAGACGGCGTTCGCCGGGACGGGGGTGGAGCTGTCCGACGGGTCGCTGGCGGCCGCGCCGGCCTCAGGCGGCGCGGCCGACGTGCACGCGCTGTGGCGGCGGCACGCCGAGTTGGTCCGCCACTCGCTGCGGCACGGCTACTACCAGGGATGGGACATGCACCCGTCGCACCTGGTGAGCCGGTTCGCCACCGTCTACGCCTTCCACCTGGCGCGCTACGACTCCTACCGGGAACGGGTGCTGGCCTGGCAGGAGCGCCGCCCGGCCGCGGACGGCGTGATGGACGAGCCCGCCACGATCCGCACCCTGGCGGCCGCCCTGCGCCGCGCCGAGGCCGCTCTCCCCTGACCCTCATGGCCGGCGGCTCCCGCGAACTTTCGCGGCCGGGCTGCTACTTTGCGTTATCTTGACTATGCTGAGCGTGACGAGAGCCTACACGCAGGGAGAGCGTATGAAGCACAGGTTCGGTACGGCCGCCGGTGTCGCGGTGCTCGGGATCTCCAGCCTGCTCGTGGCAGGAGCCCCGGCGGACGCGCAAGCGCGGGCAGCCCGCTCGCTCTACGTGTACGAGCACGACGACTACAAGGGCCGCTCGGCGCACCTGACGGCCAACGACTCCAACTTCGTGAACAACTACTGGTCCGGCACCGGGGCGAGCATCAACGACAACATCAGCTCGTTCAAGAACCAGGGCGACCAGCGCGCGGTGATGTACTCCGACGCCAACTACACCGGTGCCGCCTACTCCGCGCTCGCCCATTCCTCCGACAGTGACCTGACCCACAACAGCCACAACCCGGCCAACTTCGACAACGTCGCCAGCTCAGTCCGTTTCGTGATCTAGCGGGCGGCGGGGCGGCATCCCGCGAGACACCACCAGGAGGCAGGCCATGCGGACTCCCCGGTCTGCCGGCGCCTTCCGGTCGGCACGTCTCTCCCGCGCCGCTCGTTGCCGTCCCGCCCCCGGCACCCGTCCGCCCCACCGGGCCTGTCTGGTGGTCGTCGCCGCTCTGGCGCTGCTCGCCGGGTGTGCACATACACCGGAGGCCGAAAAGGCCCCCGAGGCGAGCGCGGAGGCTCGCGGCCTTCGCGTCCCGCTCGACGACTTCGTCCTGTCCCGCCTCGACATCCACACGATCGAGTACGCCGAAGACCTGCTCACCCGCGCGTGCATGCGCGCCTCCGGCTTCGACTGGGAGCTGCTGCCGCCACGCGAGCGCACCGACACCGACCCGGTGCACCGCAGGCGCTACGGGGTGATCGAGCCCGAGGTGGCCAGGCGCTACGGCTACCACCTGCCGCCCCTGTCTCCTGACCAGCAGGCGCGCGAGCAGGTGTGGCGACGGCGGGAGGCGCTGCGCCCGGCCGTACGGCGCGCGGCGTACGGGCCCGACGGCCAGGGCGGCTGCCGGCGCACCGCCCGTTCGCGACTGGCGCGGGGCCTCCCCGAGGCCGACCGGCAGCGCCTGAACGGCTTCATCGGCGAGACCTTCGAGGCGTCCCAGCGGGTGCCCGCCGTCGTCACGGTGTTCGGCGCGTGGAGCGGATGCATGCAGGCCAAGGGGTACGCCTACCGCACGCCCCTCGACGCCGCCGGCGACCCGGCCTGGGGACGCTCCGGCCAGGCTTCGCCCCGGGAGATCGCCGTGGCGGACGCCGACGTCGGCTGCAAGCGGACGACCGGGTTGGTCGCCGCCTGGTCCGCCGCCGACCGGGCCGTCCAGCTCGACGCGATCGCCGCCCACCGCGGCGACTTCGACCGGTTCCGGCAGGCCCGCGACGTCGAACTGCGCGCGGCCCAGCAGGTCATCGGCAGCGGGATCGCACCGCGCGGTTGAGCGACCGCCAGGTCGGATCGTCCGCCCCGGTCAGGCGCGCCGGCACCCGCTCAGTCGCGTTCGACGAGGGCGCGCCACTGGCGTACCAGGCGCCACTCGACCGGGTCGGCCCAGCTTCCGCGCACGGCCGAGCCGACGTGGAAGGCACGGATGCCGAAGTCGAGCAGGGCCGGCACGTGCGCGGGACGCAGGCCGCCGCCGGCCAGCACGATCGAGCCGTCGCCGGCGTCGGCGCGGGTCTTCAGCACGGGCAGGCCGTCCCCGACGCCGGTGGAGGCGCCCGAGGTGAGCACGGTGGCCAGGTTCGGCAGCAGCCGCACGGCCCGCCAGGCCGCCTGGACGTCGGCGGCGTGATCGACGGCGCGGTGGAACGTCCACGGCAGCGGGGAGACCGCGTGGATGAGCGCCTCAGTGGCCGTCAGGTCGACGGCTCCGGCGCTGTCGAGGAAGCCGAACACGAACCCGGCCGCCCCGGCCTGTTTCAGCGCCTTGGCGTCCTGGCGGAGGCGTTCGACGACATGGGGGTCGGCGGCGAAGTTCGCGTCGCAGCGCAGCATCACCATCTGGGGGAGAGGGCATTCGGCGGCGATCGCGGCGACCGTCTCCGGGGCGGGCGTCAGTCCGTCGGCCGCCATGTCTGCCACGACCTCCAGGCGGTCGGCTCCGCCCTGTTCTGCGGCCACGGCGTCGCGCACGTTGAGCGCGATCACCTCCAGCAGGGATCCGGTCATGCAGGAGAGGTTATAGGGCGCTTTACCCACTTGTGCCAGAAAGAGGAGTGCTCCCAGGATCCTCGGACCCGGAAGGCCCGGCACAGCGGGCGTCGTCGCACGTCACGGCCGAACGCCCGCTCGTCCGGGCCCGGCCCGAGCAAGGGGCCGGACCCGGACGGGACGGTCAGACGCTGATCAGCTCGGCGATCGTGAGATCACGGAAGGCCAGGGTCGGCACATCCTCCGACGGACGCTGGAACAGCGCTCCCGACGCCCGGTGCGGCAGGTCCACGGTGCGCAGGTGGCGGAAGCCGCGCTGGGCGTAGTACGCCTGCAGGCGCAGGTTGGTCTTGGCGCAGTCGAGACGCAGGTACGGCAGGCCCGTCAGGTAGGCCGAGGCGCAGGCCCAGCCGAGGAGGGCGTCCCCGATGCCGGAACCGGCCCACGGGCGCGCGACGGCCAGCTTGTGGACGTAGAGCGCCGCTCCCGGGGCGTCGGCGGGGGTCCAGAACTCCGGGTCCGCGTGCTCGTCGAGGGCGATGGTGGCCACCGGCGGCGCCGATTCGTCGGGGTCGAGGTATCTGAGCTCGTCGTCCAGGAGGAACAGGGTCCGCTCCTCGATGAGCGGCTCGATCCGTTCGGGGCCGAAACCCCCGCGGGGCCATTGCCGCACGCCGCGCGAGTGCAGCCATTCGGACGCGTCGGCGAGCAGGGTGAGCACGCCGGGCAGGTCCGCGGGTTCCGCCCGGCGCAGCGAGAGCGGATGGAACAGGGGGCTGAGGGTGCCGAGGTCGCTGAAGGTGCTGAGGGTGCTGAGGGCATTGGTGTGCATAGGTCGACCCTTCGAAGCATTGGGTGTCCGCACGCGCGCACAGCGTGATGGCGCGTTGTCGCACGCGCGCGAAAGAAGGCATTATCCAGACATAGACGGATAAATGGCGATTTAGGGGAGTATGCACGACTCCCCATGGCCAGCGAGGCGGCTTATTTCTCGCTGCGCCCGGCCGGCGGGATCACCCCTTCACCCACGAACTCGTCAGCGGCGATCGAGTTCGTATCTGATCAGATGTTTGTCGGCTGGCAACACCGACACGGCGACACGCACAGGCATGTCCGCCCCGTCGTACCCCACTCGGACGTACACCATGACTGGTGTTCCGAGTTCAAGCTGGAGGCGCTCGGCCTCCTCCTGGTTGGGCATGCGCGCCCAGATGTCGTCGACGACGCGCACCTGGGCATGACCCAACTCCTCCAGCACCCGGTTCGCCCCTCTCGCGATGTCACCGGGCCTGGCGATCTCCGAGTCGGCAACCAGATCGCGGGGGAAGTAGGAATCGTTGGTGTTGTACGGCTGCCCGTCCACGAACCGCAGACGGCGTCTCACCACCGACAATTCGCCGTCCGCCAGTTCCAGCCTGCTGGCGATCTCCTCGACGGGAGACACCGTCAGCACCTCGATGTACTGGCTGGGGGCGCGGCCTTCCTGCGCGACGGCGTAGGCGAACGCCTCGCGCAACTCCCCGCTGGGTTGCGGCTCAAGTTCCCGCTGCGGATAGATCAGCAGCGGCCGACGGTCTCTGACCACGGTGCCGCGCCGCGGCGTGCGCGTGACCAGCCCCTCGTTGACGAGTTCGCCGAGAGCCAGCCTCACCGTGTTCCTGCTCACCCCATGGTCTTCCATGAGCTGCGCCTCGGTCGGCAGCTGCGCCCCGGGGCCGAGGACACCCGAGTAGATGGCCCGTCGCAACTCCGAAGCCACCTGCTGATACAGCACCGACCTTGCCACTTTCACCCCTTTTGTTCCAACAATTTAGACGATCTGGTTCTAGCAGGCCACAACCCCTTGACCGAACCACCTCCACCGGCCCATCATCCATTCGTTGGTACAAATCCATCTAAAGGCCGGTGAGGGGGTGAAGGCCAGTGTCGCCGGTCCGCACGGGTACGCCATACCTGCCCTGGCATGACCCTCGCGAAGCAACCCGTTTACTGCGTTACGTGTTGCTTGGTGAAGCGATCACCCACACCTACCAGAGCAACGGCGTCTCCGAGCACTCGGTGTCGACTGAACTGACCGCGTTGCGCGACGACGGATCCCCTGTCTGGAACAAGAAGGGTGGCGCCTCCGTCACGCACCGCATCGATGACCCGGTCGGTACGGCTCGACGCATCGCACGTCGCCGGCAGCAGGGGCCTTCGTGCTCCCCCATCGACTCCGTGTGCGAGTCAACGGTCTAGGACTCCATCCCTCGCCGGAGTCCTGGCCCGTCGCACACGGGGCAGGAAGCGCGTCCTGGCGGGTCCCCCACGCCCGCCAGGACGCGTTTTCCTCCGAGGACCGGCCATCACCCGCCTCCATCTCCCGATGGGGGCTTTTCTCGTCGCGCGCGGGCGGGCTCCGCGACCTCGTGGTCGTGTTCGACGCCGCATCCGCACCACTCACATCTGCCACCAAGTCCGGCCGGGGATGAGCCCCGTCCACAACGACGACGTCTGCTGCCCCAATCATCGACCCTGGGGGCCAAACCTGTGAGCCCCTTGGTAAGGGTGGGACCGGTGGGATTTACGGGTACGAATAGAATTTTCCGGACAAGGTCAACAATTGGCCTGATTTTCCCCGGAACGAGCGGGCGTGGAGCTTTCCGGCATCCAGTCGATCAGCGTCAGCTCCGCGTCCACCTGCGTGAACACCGCCCGTACCGGCTCCCCCGCCTCCGGCGGGCGCTCCCCGCGCCAGTTGCCGTACACGAGGCAGCCGGGTACCGCCGTCAGGCGGACCATTACCACTGGGTATGGATCGTGCCGGCCCGGCGCGAAGGAACGATGGCTGACGATCCAGCTCTCGATCGCCCCCTCGGGGGCGATCTCCCGCCAGCGCCACCCCTCCGTACGGCAGGCCGCGCAGAACGCCCGCGGCGGGAACCGGAGCGTGCCGCAGGACTCGCACTCCTGCACCGCGAACTCCCGCCTGGCGACCCGCTCCCACCAGGCGCGCGAGTCGCGGTCGGGCTCCGGACGGTAGGCGGCCATCAGGCCCTCCTCAGGATCAGCGCGGACGTGGCGGGCAGGATGTAGCCCGGCTGCGATGTGGACAGCGCCACCTCGGCGCCCGGCACCTGCCGGTCCCCGGCATCGCCCCTGAGCTGCGAGACCGCCTCCGCGATGTGGTTGACGCCGTGCACGTAGCCCTCCGACAGGAAACCCCCGTGCGTGTTGACGGGGAGCGCGCCGTCCGGGGCCGTGGCCCCCGACGCCACGTACGGGCCGCCCTCGCCCTTGGGGCAGAAGCCGTAGTCCTCGAGCTGCACGATCACCGAGTACGTGAAGCAGTCGTACAGCTCGGCCACGTCGATGTCCTGCGGCCCGAGCCCGGCCTGGGCGTACAGGCGGGGGGCCAGGGCGGCGGCGGCCGTCACGGTGGGGTCCGGGCAGGACAGGTGGGAGGTGCCGCCGCCCCACGCCGCCGCCGAGACGAGCACCGGGTGGCGGCGCAGCGAGCGAGCCCGCTCGGCCGTGGTGACGACCACGGCGCAGGCCCCGTCGGTCTCCAGGCAGCAGTCCAGGAGGCGGAACGGCTCGGCGATCCACCTGCTGGCCAGGTAGTCGTCAAGGGTGATGGGGGCGCGCATGAGGGCGCGCGGGTTCTTGGCGGCGTTGGCCCGCTGGGTGACCGCCAGCGTGCCGAACTGTTCGGCCGTGGTGCCGTAGCGCAGCATGTGGGCGCGGGCGTACATGGCGAACTGCTGGGGCGGCGCGACGTACCCGTACGGGGCCTGGTACTGCGTCTCCGGGCTGACCGGGACGCCCCGTCCGGTGCCGCCCATGCGGAACTCCGAGCGCGCGTTGACGGCCCGGTAGCACACGACGGTCTCCGCCAGGCCCGCGGCCACCGCCAGCGCGGCCTGGCCGACGACCGCGTGCGACACGCTGCCGCCGCCGAACTGGTCGAGGTGCCAGGACAGGTCGGCCAGCCCGAGCGCGGGGCCGACCAGGGTGGGCGGGGCCGAGTCGCCCACCCGGTGGGTGGCCAGGCCGTCCAGGTCGTCGGGGGTGAGCCCGGCGTCCTCCAGCGCGGCGAGCACGGCGCGGCAGGCCAGGGTCAGGGTGCTGACGCCGGAGTCCTTGGTGAAGGGGGTGTAGCCGACGCCGGCGATCGCGGCGCGGTCCCGGAATTCAAGCAAGCGCTTGGGCATATTCGGCACGGTAGGCATGGCCTTTCCGGCCTGTCAACGCGAGGCCGGGGGACACCACTTGACACCTTTCGCCGCTTCCCCCTACCGTCCAAGCAAGCGCTTGGTATGATAGGCGCAGTCGGCGGATCGAGGAGGCAGACCATGAGCACACACGCTGCCCGGCTCATCTCGCCGGACGGCTGTCGCGGCCTTCCGACGTCCCCTCAGCGCAGCAGGATTCGCAACGGAGCCACCATGCCGACGGGGCACTTCCAGCCAGGCCAGAACGGCCGTCCCGACAGCCTCCGCTTCCGGCAGGTGCTCGGCAGGTTCGCAACCGGGGTGGTCGCGATCACCGCCGTCGATCCCCTGGACGGCCTGCCGTGCGGGCTGGCGGCCAACTCCTTCACCTCCGTCTCGCTGGACCCGCCCCTGGTGGCCTTCTGCGTCGCCTACACCAGCACGAGCTGGCCCAAGCTGCGCGGCGCCAAGGCGCTCACCGTCAACGTGCTGGCCGAGCACCAGCAGTCCGTGTGCGCGCAGTTGGCCGCCAAAGGCGGCGACAAGTTCGCCGGCCTGGAGTGGACCGAATCCCCCGGCGGCAACCCGGTGCTCGAAGGCGCGCTGGCCTGGCTCGACTGCGCCGTCGAGGCCGAGCACCCGGCCGGCGACCACGTCATCGTGGTGGCCCGGGTGCTGCGGCTCGACACGCACGCCGATGGCGGCCCGCTGGTGTTCTTCCGCGGTGGCTACGGGGGGTTCGTTGAGCCTTCGTGAGGAGGCGAGGACCTGGCTGGAGGACAGCCTGAGCGGCGAGTTCGCCGGCGCCAGGGGCCTGGGCGGCCCGGGGCGCGAGCACGAGGGCCACGAGGTGCGCCTGGCGTGGGAACGCCACCTGGGCCGGCACCGCTGGACCTGCCTGGGCTGGCCCGAACGATTCGGCGGTCGCGCCGCCTCCATCGACGACCAGGTCGCCTTCCACGAGGAGTACGCCAGGGCCGACGCCCCCGCCCGGGTGGGCCTCATCGGCGAGGGCCTCATCGGCCCGACCATCCTCCAGTGCGGCACCGACGAGCAGAAACACCGTTTCCTGCCGCCCATCCGGCGCGGCGAGGAACTGTGGTGCCAGGGCTACTCCGAGCCGGAGGCCGGCTCCGACCTGGCCAACGTCCGGACCAGGGCCCGCCTGGAGGGCGGCGAGTGGGTGATCACCGGGCAGAAGGTGTGGACGTCGCTCGCCCACCTGGCCGACTGGTGCTTCGTGTTGTGCCGCACCGAGGAGGGCTCGCGGCGCCATCACGGGCTGTCGTACCTGCTGGTCCCCATGCGGCGGCCGGGGATCGAGGTGCGGCCGATCGTGCAGCTCACCGGGACCTCCGAGTTCAACGAGGTGTTCTTCGACGGCGCCAGGACCGCGGCCGGCAACATCCTCGGGGCCCCGGGCGACGGCTGGCGGGTCGCCATGACCACACTCGGCCACGAGCGCGGCGTGTCCACGCTGGGGCAGCAGATCGGGTTCCGGCGGGAGCTGGCCAAGGTCGTCGAGACCGCGAAGCGGACCGGCGCGGCCGAGGACCCCGTGCTGCGCGACCGCATCGTCAGGGCGTGGCTGGAGCTGGAGATCATGCGGCTCAACGCGCTGCGCACACTGCGCCCCGACCCCGGGCCCGAGGCGTCGATCGCCAAGCTGTACTGGTCGGAGTGGCACCGCAGGCTGGGCGAGCTGGCGCAGGCCGTACAGGGCAGGTCCGGGCTGGTCACCGACGGCGACGGCGGGCTCGGCGAGTTGCAGCGGCTCTACCTCTTCAGCCGCGCGGACACGATCTACGCCGGTTCCAGCGAAATCCAGCGCAACATCATCGCCGAGCGCACCCTGGGACTCCCCCGCTGATTGGAGCCGCCCGATGGCACCGTCCTACCCGAAGGCGCACGGCCTGCTCGACGGCAAGGTCACGCTGGTCACGGCCGCGGCCGGAGCCGGCATCGGCTACGCCACGGCCCGGCGCTGCGCCGAGGAGGGCGCCACGATCGTCGTCTCGGACCGGCACGAGCGCCGGCTGAGCGCCGCCGCCGAGGCGCTGAGCGAGCTCACCGGTGTCAAGCCGCTCGCCGTCCCGTGCGACGTGACCTCCGAGGAGCAGGTGCGGGCGCTGTTCGACGCCGTGGCGGACACGCACGGACGGCTGGACGTGGTCGTCAACAACGCCGGGCTGGGCGGCACGACGGCGCTCGCCGAGATGTCCGACGAGCAGTGGCACGCGGTCGTGGACGTCACCCTGACCGGCACCATGCGCTGCACCAGGGCCGCGCTGCGCCGCATGATCGCCCAGGGCTCCGGCGTCATCGTCAACAACGCCTCCGTGGTCGGCTGGCGGGCCCAGCGGGGGCAGGCGCACTACGCGGCGGCTAAGGCCGGGGTGATGGCCCTGACCAGGTGCGTGGCGCTGGAGGCGGCCCCGCACGGGGTCCGGGTCAACGCGGTGGCGCCGTCGCTGGCCGTGCATCCGTTCCTGGCGAAGGTGACCAGCGAGGAACTGCTGGCGGAGCTGACGGCCAAGGAGGCGTTCGGGCGCTCGGCCGAGCCGTGGGAGGTGGCGAACGTGATCGTCTTCCTGGCCAGCGACTACTCCTCGTACATGACGGGTGAGGTGGTGTCGGTCTCGTCGCAGCACCCGTGACGATATCTTGCGAGACAGGATATCGTGGGCTCATGAACATGACGGAGCCGATGTTCCTGGCGCTGACCGCGCTGGTCGACGAGCCCCGGCACGGCTACGGGATCGTCCAGGAGGTCGATCGCCTGTCGGAGGGCCGCGTCCAGCTCAAGATCGGCACGCTGTACGGCGTGCTCGACCGGCTCGCCGCGGCCGGCCTGGTGGCGCTCGACCGCGAGGAGGCCCGGCAGGGGCGGCTGCGCCGCTACTACCGCCTGACCGACGAGGGCGCCCGCGCGCTCCAGGAGGAGGCCGCCAGGATGGCCGCCACCGCCGAGGCCGCCACCGCCCGCCTGCGCGCCAGAACCGCGGGAGGCGCCGCATGAGCCCGTCCGCGCACAGCCTGGGCCGCCCGGGAGCGCCCGGAGACGGGCCGAAGGGCCGGATGAGCCTGCTCGAACGGCGTTACCGCTCCGTCCTGCGCCTGCTGCCCGCCTCCTACCGCGCCGAACGCGAGGAGGAGATGGTGGACGCGTTCATGGAGATGTCCGGCGACGTGCCCGACGAGCTGAGCCCGCGGCCCCGATGGGGTGAGATCGCCAGCGTGCTGGCCCTGGCCGTGCGGTCGCGGCTGGGCGGCACGGGCGCGCCGCCGCACCTGTTCGCCTGGGGCGAGACCGTCCGGCTCGTCGCCCTGCTGGGGCTGGCCCACCAAGCCATGGGCGGCCTCTACACGGGGGTGGAGCTGCTGCGCACGCTGGTGTTCGGGGCGGAGCAGAGCTACGCCGGCGCGCCCGGCTCCTTCGAGCGGCTGGTGGCCGTCGTCGTCTCGGTGTCGGCCCTCTGCTCGACGGTCGCGTTCGTGGCGATCATACGCGGTCACGTGCGCACGGCCAAGGTCACGGCCGTCGTCGGCGCCGCTCCCACGCTGGTCTACACGCTGATCCCGATGATCCTGGCCGGGCCGGTGACCGACCGGCCGCTGTCGGAGCCCGCCACCCTGGTGTTCACGGTGGTGCCGGTGCTCGCGCTGCTGCTGGGCTTCCACGGCGACGTCGCGCCGCGCCGCCGCCCGTGGGCGCTCGCGCTGGCGCCCGCGGCCGCGGGCCTGGCCGTGCTGGGCGGCATGTGGCTGCTGCTCGCGCTGCGGCTGCCGGACGCCGGCTGGCTGTACCTGTGGCTGGACCTCGGCACCGCGATCCCGGTGTGGGCGGCGGGCGCCGTGGTGGTGCTCACCCGCCCGGCCACGCCGTCGTGGGCGCTGGCGATGTCGGCCACCGGGCTGCTCCTGCTGATGGTCCGCCTGACGGGGCTCGGCGGCCTGCCCGACGGCCCCATGTGGGCGACGGCCTGCGCCCAGTGCGCGCTGCTGTGGGCCCTGGCCGTCCCGCTCGCCTGGGCCGGGGCACGCAGACTGCCGAGCCCGGCGCCTCAGCCCTGATCGCCAGGTCAGGGAAAGATCAGGGTAGGCGGCGGGGGGTCAGGGATCTAGTGTCCACACCATGGGCACACGCTCTTCCTTCCTGCTCGATGTCCTCATGACGGAGTTCGGCGAGTCGATCAAGCGAGACCCCGCGGCGTTCAGGCGGAAGTTCCGGAAGATGGCGGCCTCGCCGTTCGCCTTCTACCGGGGCAGCGCCTGCCTGTTCTACGCGGACATGGCCGGCGGGTACGCCGACGAGTCCTACCTCGACGGGCCGACCAGCAGGGTGTGGATCCACGGTGACCTGCACGCGGAGAACTTCGGCACGTACATGAACGCCTCCGGCGTGCTGGTCTTCAACGTCAACGACTTCGACGAGGCGTACGTGGGGCCGTACGTCTGGGACCTCAAGCGGTTCGCGGCCAGCGTGGCTCTGATCGGGTACGCCAAGGCGCTGTCGGACGACTCGATCAGCGTCCTCGTGACCGACTTCGCCGGCGCGTACCTGGTGGAGCTGGCCGCGATCGCGGCCGGCGGGGACGACGCGATCGGCTCGCTCACCCTCGGCACCACCTCGGGCGTGCTGCGCCGGGTGTTGCAGCGTGCCCGGCTCAGCACCCGCGTGGCGCTGCTGGACGCCGAGACGGTGATCGACGACTACGACCGGCGCTTCGCGCTCGTGGAGGGGCGCGAGCCGGTGGACGAGACGACCAGGCGGGCCGTGACGGACGCCTTCGCCGACTACCTGACCACGCTGCCCGTGCCGGTCGGCCCGGCCGAGCACGTCATCAAGGACGTGGCGCTGCGCAAGGGCGTGGGGATCGGCTCGGCGGGGCTGCCTTCGTACAACCTGCTGCTCGAAGGGCGCTCGCAGGCGCTGGAGAACGACGTCGTGCTGTACATGAAGCAGGCGGCGGTGCCGGCGGTGGCGCGGCACGTCACCGACGAGAAGGTGGCCTCCTACTTCCTGCACCAGGGGCACCGCACGGCCGAGTCGCAGCGCGCGTTGCAGGCCTACGCCGATCCCTGGCTGGGCTACACCAGCCTCGGCGGGGTGGGCCAGCTCGTGGCCGAGGTGTCGCCGTACTGCTCGGACCTGGACTGGGACGACGTCAACGAGCCGGACGAGCTGCGCTCGATCATCCAGGACCTGGGGCGGGCGGTGGCGCGCATGCACGCGGTGGCCGACGACGAGTCCAGCCACGACCTGGTGGACTTCTCCACCGAGGAGGCGATCGTGGCGGCGATCGGCGACGACCGGTCGGGGTTCGTCGCGATGCTGGTGGACTTCGCCCACCGGTACGGCGCGCAGGCCCGCGGCGACCACCAGCACTTCGTCGACCTCTTCCGCAACGGGCGGCTCCCCGGAGCCTGAAAGATGGCGACCGACCAGTCGGTATGGCATGCTCCCAGAACATGACTCTGTTCTCAGTGGAAGGCAAGACCGTCGTCGTCACGGGCGGGTCGCGCGGCATCGGACGCATGATCGCCGCCGGTTTCGTGGCGGCGGGGGCGACCGTCTACATCTCCGCCCGCAAGACGGCCGAGGTCGAGAAGACGGCCGCCGAGCTGGGCTGCTTCGCCGTCCCCGCCGACCTGTCCACGCCCGAGGGGCTGGACGCGCTCGTGTCGGCGGTGGACGGGCCGCTGCACGTGCTGGTGAACAACGCCGGCGCGACCTGGGGCGCCCCGCTGGAGGAGTATCCCGAGCACGCCTTCGACAAGCTGTGGAACATCAACGTGAAGGGCGTCTTCTACCTGACCCAGCGGTTCCTGCCGCGCCTGCGGGAGGCGGCCGGCGCCGACGACCCGGCCCGGGTGATCAACGTCGGCTCGGTGGACGGCATCCGGGTGCCCGCGCTGGAGAGCTTCGCCTACTCCTCGACGAAGTCCGCCGTGCACATGCTGACCCGGCATCTGGCCAGGCGGCTGGCGGGGGAGCACATCACGGTCAACGCCATCGCCCCCGGGCCCTTCGAGTCGAAGATGATGGCGTTCGCGCTCGACGACCCCGCCACCCGGGAGATCGTCGCCTCGAACGTGCCCCTGGGCCGCATCGGGCGTCCCGAGGACGTGGCGGGCACGGCGATCTTCCTGTCGTCGCGGGCGGGGGCGTACCTGACGGGCACGGTCATCCCGGTGGACGGCGGGATCACCTGCTGATCGGCCCCGATCAGAGCAGTTCGAGCAGCGCCGCGGCGAAACGGCCCGCCGCCGACGGCTCGTGGCCCAGGTAGAGGTACGGCTCGGTCAGCTCCACCTCGATGACCGCGGGAGCCCCGCCGGGCAACCGGACCAGGTCGATCCTGGCGTAGAGAAGGGCATGGGGTACGGCGGTGAGCACCTTCTCGGCGAGTTCGACCTGGTCCGGGGCTGGGGTGCGGAGCTGTGCCCGCGCGTTGTCGTCCGGCGTGGCCCCCGTGGCGAGCATGGGGCTGCGGCGGACGGCGTGACTGAGACGGCCGTTGAAGTACAGGAGCGAGGTCTCGCCCTCCGACTCGACCATGTCGAGGTACGGCTGCACCATCGGGGTGCGCCCCTCGGCCTCCAGCGCCGCCGCCAGGCGCGCGGCCTGCGCGCGGTCGGCGGTCCTGGTGGTGTCGCGGGCGCCTCCGGAGACGGACGGCTTGACGACGTAGTCGGGCCAGTCGGGCAGGTCGTGCGACGACCAGTGCGTGGGCACGACCGGCAGGCCCAGGTCACGCAGGTAGGTCTTGTCGGTGTTGGCCTCGAGGACGGCGTACGGGTTGAGCAGCCGGGTGACCGCCTCCACCGCGCGCGCCCACGCGAGGAACTCCTCCCGCCTGAGGATGTAGTCCCAGACGGAGCGGACCACCACGGCGTCGTAGGCGCTCCAGTCGACGCCGGGATCGTCCCAGCGCTCGACGCGCCCCTCGATGCCCGCCGCCCGCCAGGCGGCGAGGACCGGCTCGCGCTCGTCGTCCGTGCTCGGGTTGGCGAATGTTACATAGGCGCAGATAGTCACACGTGGATGCTAATACGGCGCGGGCCGGGCCATTTCGGGCCCGACCCGCACGTCATTCGTCAACGACCGCGCTGCGTTCTGGCGTCGCGTGGCGCGGCCACCGCTCGATCAGTCGTGCCTAGTCGTCGACACCCACGCCGCTGCCGTTGGTGCCCGTCACGGTGTTGCCGTTGACGTTGTTGATGCTGGTCGCACCGGTGCCGCCGACGTTGGAGTTGAAGACGTTGCCGAAGTTGTTGCCCGACTGCGAGGAGTGGTGGTTGGAGCTGGAGTTACCGGCGTTGACGTCGGCGTAGGCGGGGGCCGACAGCAGGGTCACGCCCGCGGCCGCCGCGACGATGCCGGTCATGCAGAGCTTCTTCATCATGTCGATGTCCTTTCGAGTGCTGCTTTTCGGACGTCAGCCGGTCAGTAGAAGATGTAGGTCACCGCGATGCCACCGTTGGTGGCCGTCGTGGCGATGCCGTTGACGTTGTTGACGTTGGTCGCGAAGTCCTTGCCGCGGTTGCTCGACAGGACGTCGCCGAAGTTGTTCCCTGACTGGGACGAGTCGAGGTTGCCGCTGCGGTTGGCGGACCAGTTGCCGCCCCCCAGAGGACCGGCCCAGTCGTCGTCGGCGTGAGCGGGAACCGCAAGCAGTGCGCCGCCGGCCACCGCCGCCAGCACGGCCGCGGCGGCGCACACCTTTCTGATCACTTCTGCTCCTTCGCCTGTGGGGAAACCTTCCGGGGACGGCGTGACGCCGGGCCCGTGAACGCATCACCGCCCCTTTGACCGGACTTGACCGCTAGGGATCAAGACCAGTGCGAGCATATAACCTAGTGTGATCATTTGGTAGCGTCGGGTAGTCGAATCTTTGCACAGAGCAGACACCCCCGGTCACGGTTTCCCGACCCGGGCGGCGCTCAGATCAGGTGGCGCCAGGCCGGGATCTCGCCGCCGCCGTCCACCCGCACCTCGGCGCCGGTCACGTAGCCGGGCGCGGCCAGCCACAGGCAGGCCAGGGCGACGTCGGCGGGCGTGGCCATGCGGCCGGCCGGGATGGCGTCGCCGCCCAGTTCGGAGCGTCCGCCGTAGTGGCCGGACGTCTCCTCGGTGGCGGCCAGGCCGACGACGACCGTGTTGACCCGCACCCGCGGGGCCCATTCCGCGGCCAGGCAGCGGGCCAGGTGGTGCAGCCCGGCCTTGGCGGCGCCGTAGGCGGAGGTACCGGGTGAGGGCCGGGCGCCGCTGACGCTGCCGATCATCACCACGGCCCCGCCCACGGCGGCGAGCAGCGGGTGGGCGCGCTGCGCGACCAGCAGCGGGGCCGTCAGGTTGAGCTCGATGACGCGGGCGTGCAGGCGCGGCGAGGTGCCTTCGAGCGGGGCGGGCGGCGAGCCGCCGGCGCCGTACCAAGCAAGCGTTAGGGAGGTACATTGGGGATCTCACTGCGGGACGGGCCGATCGCCGAGGTGGTCGTGGACGTGCCACCGGTCAACGCGCTGCCGGTGCGGGGCTGGGAGGAGCTGGCGCGGGCCGTCAGGGCGGCCGGGGACGATCCCGCGACCAGGGTGGTCGTGCTGCGGGCCGAGGGGCGCGGGTTCAACGCCGGGGTGGACATCAAGGAACTGCGCGACGCCGAGGGCTTCGCCGCCCTGGTCGGCGTCAACCGGGCCTGCCACGAGGCGTTCGCCGCCGTGTACGAGTGCGCGGTCCCGGTGATCGCGGCCGTGCACGGCTTCTGCCTGGGCGGCGGCGTCGGCCTGGCCGGGACCGCGGACATCGTGGTGGCCGGCGAGGACGCCTACTTCGGGCTGCCCGAGGTGGACCGGGGCGCGCTCGGCGCGGCCACCCACCTGGCCCGGCTGGTGCCGCCGCAGCTCGTCCGGGCCATGGTGTACACGTGCCGGAACGTCACCGCGGCCGAGTTGCGCGCGTTCGGCTCGGTGCTGGAGGTGGTGCCGTCCGGCAGGCTGCGGGAGGCGGCCATGGAGGTGGCGGAGCAGATCGCGGACAAGGACCCGTACGTGATCCGCCGGGCCAAGGAGTCGCTCAACGGCATCGACCCGGTGGACGTCAGGCGCAGTTACCGCTTCGAGCAGGGCTTCACCTTCGAGCTGAACCTCATGGGCATCGGCGACCGGCACCGGGAGCGCTTCTAGTGGGCAAGGTGATGACGGCCGAGCAGGTGGCCGCGACGGTGCAGAGCGGGATGACGGTCGGCGTCGGCGGCTGGGGCTCGCGCCGCAAGCCGATGGCCCTGGTCGAGGCCCTGGTCCGGGCCCCGGCGCGGGAACTCACGATCGTCTCCTACGGCGGCCCCGACGTGGGCCTGCTGTGCGCGGCCGGGAAGGTGCGCAGGGTCGTGGCCCCGTTCGTCACGCTCGACTCCATCCCGCTGGAGCCGCACTTCCGGCGAGCCAGGCAGGCCGGGGAGATCGAGTTCACGGAGTACGACGAGGGCATGTTCATGTTCGGGCTGCTGGCCGCGGCGCACCGGCTGCCGTTCCTGCCGACGCGGGCGGGGCTGGGCTCGGACGTGCCGCGGGTCAACCCGGGGCTGCGGACGGTGCGCTCGCCGTACGAGGACGGGGAGGAGCTGCTGGCGGTGCCCGCGCTGACCCTGGACGTGGCGCTCGTGCACCTCAACCGGGCCGACTCCCGGGGCAACGCCCAGTACCTGGGGCCCGATCCGTACTTCGACGACCTCTTCGCGAAGGCGGCCGGGCGCTGCTACGTCTCGTGCGAGCGGGTGGTGGACACGGCGGACCTGCGCAAGGAGGGGCCTGTGCAGTCGTTGCTGATCAGCCGGTCGATGGTGGCGGGCGTGGTGGAGGCGCCGGGCGGCGCCGGGTTCACCTCCTGCGAGCCCGACTACGGTCGCGACGAGGCGGCCCAGCGGCGGTACGTGGAGCAGGCCCGATGACCCCGCAGACGGGAACGAGCCGGGCCGACGTCTGCGTGGTGGCCTGCGCGGAGGCGTTCAGGGGCGACGGGGAGATCCTCGCGGCGGGCATCGGCGGGGCGATCACGGTGCTGGCGGCGCGGCTGGCGCGGCTGACGTTCGAGCCGGACCTGCTCACCAGCGACGGCGTCTGCCTGCTCACCGGCGACGTGCCCGCGCTCGGGGAGGCGCCCGGGGTGGTGGAGGGATGGCTGCCGTTCCGCGAGCACCTGTGGCTGGTGCTGAACGGGCGGCGGCACGTGATGCTCGGCGCCGGCCAGATCGACCGGTACGGCAACACGAACATCTCCTGCATCGGCGACTGGGCCCGGCCCAAGGCGCAGTTGCTGGGGGTGCGCGGCGCGCCGGGGAACACCCGGTGCGATCCCACGAGCTACTGGATCCCCCGGCACTCGACGCGGACGTTCGTCCCCCGGGTGGACATGGTCAGCGGGATCGGGACCGATCGGGGGGCGTACGAGCTGCGGCGGGTGGTGACGGACCTGGCGGTGCTGGACTTCGGGACGGCCGACGGGTCGATGCGGCTGGTGTCCGTGCATCCCGGGGTGAGTGTGGCCGACGTGGTGGCGGCCACGGGCTTCGAGCTCGGCGGCGTCTCCGGGCAGGTCCCCACGACGCGGATGCCGACCGGCGAGGAGTCGCGCGTCCTGGACCGTCTCGACCCCGGTCGCCTGCGCGACGGCGAGGTGGCCGCGTGAGGACGGCGCTGACCGCGCTCGTCGGCTGCCGGCATCCGATCGTGCAGACCGGCATGGGGTACGTCGCGGGCGCCCGGCTGGCCGCCGCCACCTCGATCGCGGGCGGGCTGGGCGTGATCGGCGCGGCCACCCTGTCGGCGGCCGAGATGCGCGCGGCGATCAGGCGGGTCAAGGAGCGGACGGACGCGCCGTTCGGCGTGAACCTGCGGGCCGACGCCGACGACGCGGCCGAGCGGGTGACGGTGCTGGTCGAGGAGGGCGTGCGGGTGGCGTCGTTCGCGCTGGCGCCGCGCCGGGAGCTGATCGCCCGGCTCAAGGACGCCGGCGTGGTGGTGATCCCGTCTGTGGGGGCGCGGCGGCACGCCGAGAAGGTGGCCGGCTGGGGCGCGGACGCGGTGATCGTCCAGGGCGGCGAGGGGGGCGGGCACACCGGCCCGCTGGCGACCACGCTGCTGCTGCCGCAGGTCGTGGACGCGGTGGAGATCCCGGTGATCGCGGCCGGCGGCTTCTTCGACGGGCGGGGACTGGTGGCGGCGCTGGCGTACGGGGCCTGCGGGATCGCCATGGGCACCCGGTTCCTGCTGACCAGCGACTCCCCGGTGCCCGACGAGGTGAAGAAGGTCTACCTGGCGGCCAGGGAGACGGTGGTGACGCGGAACGTGGACGGGGTGCCGCACCGGGTGCTGAACACGCCGTTCGTGGCCTCGCTGGAACGCTCGCGGCTGGCCAGGGCGGTGCTGAACGGGGCCCGCTTCCAGCGCCTGTCGGGGCTGTCGTGGCGCTCGATGCTCCGCGAGGGGCGGCGCATGCGGCAGGGCCGGGAGCTGACCTGGGCGCAGGTGCTCCAGGCGGCGAACACGCCCGTGCTGCTGCGGGCGGCCATGGTGGAGGGCCGGGCGGATCTGGGGGTGCTGGCCTCGGGCCAGGTGGTGGGGGTGATCGACGACCTGCCGTCGTGCCGGGAGCTGATCGAGCGCATCATGGCGGAGGCCGAGACGACCCTCGCCCGCCTGCGCTGAACCGGGGCTACAGGACGGTGATGCCCCGGGCGCCGAGGATGGCGTTGGCCTGCGCCTGGGTGATGATCGCCCCCGCGAAGGCCCGCAGCTTGTCGTCGTCGGGCTCGCCGAGATCGGCCCCGCGCAGGTCGGCCTTGGCGAACTTGGTGTGCAACAACCGGGTGCCCCGCAGCCGGCAGTCGCTCAGCGTGGCCTCGGTGAAGTCGCAGCCCGACAGGTCGGCGTCGTCGAAGCGCACGCCCTCGATGTGCTCCTTGCGCAGCGAGCAGCCGCCGAGGTTGGCCAGGGTGAGGTTGGAGCGGCTCACCTTGAAGCCGGTGCCGCGCGACCCGGTGAGGGCCGCGCCGATCATGCGGCACCCCGCGAACGAGACGTCGGTCAGCAGGGCTCCGGAGAACTGCGCCGAGGACAGGTCGACGTCGGTGAAGACGGCGTCGATGAGGTCGGCGTCGTTGAACCTCGTGCGCATCCCGCCCCCGCCGGTGAAGACCGCCCCGTCGAGGTCGGCCTTGCGGAAGTCGGTCCGGTCCAGCACGCAGGACTCGAAGCGCGCCCCCGCCAGCGGGGCGCCCCACAGGTCGGCCTCCGTCAGGTCGCACTCGCGGAACACGTGTGTCTCGTCCGGCGGCAGCCGGTCGCCCAGCGCCTTGTGGGACAGGTCCTCGCCGTCGAAGTTCACCCTCAGAGCCTACCGGTCAGCACCTCGGCGGCGGCCTGGCCGCAGACCCGGGCCGACCCGTACGTGGCGACGTGCACGGCGCCGAGGTCGGAGCGGACGGGCAGGCCCATCTCGACGACCACGGCGTCCGGGCGGGCGCTGAGCAGGTGCCGCAGGGCCTGTGACTGCCAGGCGAACCGGTGCACGTCCCTGACCACGACGACGAGCGGCCGTCCGGCGGCGCGGGCGATCACGCGTTCCAGCTCGGGCCCGGTGCACTGCCCGGAGGCCAGGCGGGTGACCTCGGTGCCGGGGAGCAGGCGGCCGAGCGGCTCACCGACGCCCCACGGGGTGTTCCTGTCGATGGCCAGGTTCATCTCGGGGGCCAGCTCCACCACGTGCGCCGCCTCCGTGACGGGCAGGACGGGCGTGGTGGAGCGGCGGGTGACGCGGATCGCCCGGCGGGCCGCGATCAGGCCGATGTCGCCGTCGGCGGGTGCCGGGCTGCCCGAGGAGGCGGCCCACGTGGCCAGCTCGCGGACCCGGCGAGCGGCGTCGGCCAGGCGCTCCTCGGGCAGCAGTCCCTTGGTCACCGCCGCCGCGATCGCGTCGCGGATCCCGGCGGCGGTGGCCTCGTCGGCACGCTCGCCGCCGACGCAGATCGCGTCGGCGCCGGCGGCGATGGCACGGGCGGAGGCGCCCCCGATCCCGTACGCCCCCGACACCGCGGCCATCTCGATGCCGTCAGTGATGATCAGCCCGTCGAACCCGAGTTCTTCGCGCAGCAGCCCGGTGAGGACCTTGGGGCTGAGCGTGGCGGGCCGTTCGGCGTCGTACGAGGGGACGAGGAGGTGACCCGTCATGATCACCTTTACCCCTTCGCCGATCGCCTCGCGGAACGGGAACAGCGCGTCCTCGATCCCGCTCTCGGCGACGACGGGCACTCCGTGGTGGGAGTCCACGGAGGTGTCCCCGTGGCCGGGGAAGTGTTTGGCGCTGGCGGCGACCCCGGCCGACTGCAGCCCGCGGACGAACGCCCTGGTGTGCCGGGCGACCAGCGCCGGGTCGGCCCCGAACGAGCGCAGCCCGATGACCGGGTTGTCCGGGTTGGAGTTCACGTCGGCGGAGGGCGCGAAGTCGATCGTGATGCCGGCCCTGGCCAGGTCACCGCCGAGGTCCCTGGCCAGCGACTCGGTGAGGGTGACGTCGTCCACGACGCCGAGCGCGTACGCGCCGGGCCTGCTGCTGCCGGCCGCCACCTCCAGCCGGGTGACCTCGCCGGACTCCTCGTCGATGCCGACCAGCACCGACGGGTTCTCGGCGCGCAGTTCGGCGGTGAGCCGGGCCACCTGGGCGGGGCCGGCGATGTTGCGCGAGAACAGCACGACGCCGGCCAGCCCGTCGCCGAGCCGGCGGCGCAGCCAGTCGGGTGGGGCGTGCCCGGGGAAGCCGGGCAAGAGGACGGCGTCGGCGAGGCGAAGCAGGTCACCGCTCAGGGGCATGACCCGCAATCTAATAGGAAAGTTTCCTATTTGCTAGGGGTATTTTCTGATGTCAGCCCGCTCCTCTTCGTGACGAGCCCTCCCACCGTACGCCACGGCGGGTCACGCCAGGCGTTCGATGACGGTGACGTTCGCCTGCCCGCCCCCCTCGCACATGACCTGGAGGCCGTACCTGCCGCCGGTCCGCTCCAGCTCGTGCAGCAGCTTGACCGCGAGCACGGCGCCGGTCGCGCCGAGCGGATGGCCGAGGGCGATGGCGCCCCCGTTCGGGTTGACCCTGGCCGGGTCCGCGCCGGTCTCCTTGATCCAGGCCAGGACGACCGGGGCGAACGCCTCGTTGATCTCGACGGCGTCGAAGTCGTCGATGGACATGCCGGTCATGCCGAGCGCGCGCACGGTGGCGGGGATGGGGGCCGAGAGCATCATGATCGGGTCGTCGCCGCGTACCGACAGGTGGTGCACGCGGGCGCGCGGGGTCAGGCCGTGCTCGCGCACCGCCCGGGGGGAGGCGAGCAGCAGGGCGGCGGCTCCGTCGGAGATCTGCGAGGCCAGGGCGGCGGTCAGCCGTCCGCCTTCGGTGAGCGGCCTGAGGGCGGCCATCTTCTCCCGGGTGGTGTCCCTGCGCGGGCCCTCGTCCTCGGAGACGCCCTCGTACGGGGTGATCTCAGGCCGGAAGCGCCCGGCGTCGACGGCACGCAGCGCCCTGCGGTGCGACTCGTACGCGTACGCCTCCATCTCCTCCCGGGACAGGCCCCACCTGGCGGCGATCAGCTCGGCGCCGGCGAACTGGGAGACCTCCTGGGTGCCGTACCGCCCGGCCCAGCCCTTGGAGCCAGAGAAGGGCGTGTCGTGCCCGAGCGGGCGGCCCGCCAGCATGGCGGAGGAGATGGGGATCATGCTCATGTTCTGCACTCCCCCGGCCACCACCAGGCCGTTCACGCCGGACAGCACGGCCTGGGCGGCGAAGTGCAGGGCCTGCTGCGCGGAGCCGCACTGGCGGTCGATCGTGACGCCCGGCACCTCCTCCGGCAGCCCGGCGGCCAGCCAGCAGGTGCGGGCGACGTCTCCGGCCTGCGGGCCGATCGTGTCCACGCAGCCGAAGATCACGTCCTCGACGGCGGAGGGGTCGGCGCCGGTGCGCGACATCAGCTCCTTGAGCACGTGCGCGCCGAGGTCGGCGGGGTGGGCTCCGGCCAGGCCGCCGCCCCGGCGCCCGACGGGCGTGCGGACGGCTCCGACGATGTACGCCTCTCTCATCTCCGCATCGTAGCAAGCGCTTGGTCTAGGCGGGAACGCCGTATGAGCTGGGCCGGTTGGGCGAACAAGCGATTGTCTGAGGGCTCATAATGGAAACGTGACCACGCGAAAGAACTCCGGCACGACCACCACCCCGGCGAAGCGCCAGCGCACGACCTCGTCGGGGTCGGCGTCTGAGCGCCGTGACCACCTCGTCAAGCTCGCCGCGGAGCTCTTCGCGCGCAAGGGCTTCCAAGCCACGACAGTACGCGAGATCGCCGACGAGGCCGGCATCCTGTCCGGCAGCCTCTACCACCACTTCGACTCCAAGGAGACGATCGTCGACGAGGTGCTCTCCACCTTCCTCGACGACCTGATCGCCCGCTACCGCGCCGCGCTCGACACCGACGCCGACCCGCGCACGGTGCTGTCGGAGATGGTCCGCATCGGCTTCGGCACGCTGGAGCCGCACCGCGCCGCGATCACGGTGATGCAGAACGACTGGAACTACCTGCGCCAGTTCGAGCGCTTCAACTACCTCGTCAAGGCCGAGGACGAGGTCGAGCAGATCTGGGTCTCGCAGATCAAGGCCGGTCAGGCGGCCGGGCTGTTCCGCAAAGACGTCGACCCGAAGCTGACGTACCGGATGATCCGCGACACGATCTGGGTGGCGGTGCGCTGGTTCCGTCCCGGCGGCCGGCTCAACACCACGACCCTGGCCGAGCACTACATCACGGTGCTCTTCGACGGCCTCGCGACGGGCGAGCGCACCACCCACAAGGGATGAGCCTCGGCAAGGCGGTGCGAATCGCACTGCAGGACGCGGCCGAACCCGGCAAGGCCGAGACCATGCGCGCCTACATGAAGTCGCCGATGCCGTTCCTGGGCGTGCAGGCGGTGCCGCGACGGGCCGCGCTGCGGCGGGTCTTCGCCGAACACCGGCTGGAGGGCGCGCCCGAGTGGCGGCGGGCGGTGCTGACGCTGTGGCGGGAGGCCGAGTACCGCGAGGAGCGCTACGCCGCCGTCGACCTGTCCGGCTACCACCTCTACCGGGAGTTCCAGACCCTCTACACGCTGCCGATGTACGAGGAGATGGTCGTCTCCGGCGCGTGGTGGGACCTGGTGGACGAGATCGCCACCCACCGGATCGGCGCGCTGCTGACCGCCTACCCCGACACCATGCGGCCGCTCATGCTCCAGTGGGCGCACGACCACGACCTGTGGAAACGCCGGACGGCCATCCTGTGCCAGAACCGGTTCAAGTCGCGCACCGACACGGCGCTGCTGTACGCCTGCATCGAGCCGAGCCTGTCCGACAACGACTTCTTCGCGCGCAAGGCGATCGGCTGGGCGTTACGCGAGTACGCCAAGACCAGCCCCGGCGAGGTGCTCCGGTACGTCAAGGCGAAGGGCATCTCGGGGCTGAGCCGCCGCGAGGCACTGAAGAACCTGCCGGCCACCTAACCTCGGGCAGATGATCACAAACCGCCCCACGGCCCGGGTCATCCTCGTCGATCCCGCCGACCGCGTGCTGATGTTCCGCTTCGTCCCGCCCGATCCCTGGCCCCGCGAGCCCGCGTGGCACCTGCCCGGCGGCGGGATCGAGGCCGGCGAGTCGGCGGCGCAGGCGGCCTGCCGGGAGGCCCACGAGGAGACCGGCGTCGTCCTCGCGCCCCACGGCCTGGGCGAGCCGGTGGCCGTCAACGCGGGAGAGTGGTCCATCCGGGGACGCCGCTTCCACACCGTGCACACCTACTTCTTCGCCCGGGTCCCGACGGCGGAGGTCCCCGAGGGCGGCGACGACGGGCTCGGGCACCGGTGGTGGACCGTGGCCGAACTGGACACGGCCACCGAGCGGGTCTTCCCGCCGGGGCTGGCCGGGCTGCTGGGTGACCTGCTGAGCGGGGTGCGGCAGGCGGGGCCCGTCACGCTCGCGTGGTGAGCGCGGGGCTCATCTCGTCCACAGGGCGTCCTGGACGGCCTGGACCAGGGCCATCAGCTCCGGGGTGGCGTGCTCCCTCGACCACGCCAGCGCGTACGTGATCCGCAGGCCGTCCGCGTCGAGCGGCACGAAGCGCACGTCGTCGCGGCGGACGGTCCTGGCCAGGAGGTGCGGGATGGGCAGCAGGCCCGCGCCGGCCGCCACCAGGTCGAGCGCGGCGCCGAAGTCGTCGTCGGCCACCGGGCGGGACCGGCCGGGCAGCCCCGGCCAGGGCCGGGTGCCGGGAGCGAGCAGCACCTGACCGCCCAGGTCGGCCGCCGTCACCCGCGGGCGCGAGGCCAGCCGGTGTCCGGCGGGGACGGCCAGGTGATCGACGGTCACGTGGAACCTGGCCGCCGTGACGAACCGGGCCGGGGCGGGCGTGGCCAGGATCGCCGCTGAAACCTCGCCGTCCGACAGCGCCCGCGCCGCCGCGCCGCGACCGGCCGCCCGCAGTTCCACGCCGATCGCCGGAGTGCGGCCCGCCAGCCGCCGGACGATCCGCGCCGCCAGCGTTCCGACGAGTGGTGGATAAGCCAGGTGAATGGTCGGCCGGGCCAGCCGGGCCGCTTCCACGTCGAAGGCCCGCATCGACTCGATCACCTGCTCCGCGTGCGGCAGCAGCGCCTTGCCCTCCGCCGTCAGCCGCACCTCGCGGGCCGTGCGCGTGAAGAGCCGGGAGCCGGTGGCGCGTTCGAGCCGGGTGATGGCCTGGCTCATGGCGGGCTGGGACATGCCCAGGTCGGCGGCGGCGGCCGAGAAGCTGAGCCGGTCCGCCACCCTCGTGAAGCAGTGGATCTCCCTGAGCATAAGCAGCATCAATACATGGTGCACGATGTCCGGAGTGCTCGGCAGGATGCCTGACACCTGATTCGTCGTGTGTCGCACCCCGGAGGAGCCGCCCTGATGTCCCCGAGATCCCCCTTCCCCAGGTCCACCGTGCTCGGATACCCGCGCATCGGGCCGCGGCGAGAGCTGAAGCGGGCGCTGGAGTCGTACTGGGGCGGGCGCTCGACCCGTGCCGACCTCGAACGGGTCGGCGCCGAGTTGCGCGAACGCACCTGGCGGCGGCTGGCCGAACTCGGGCTCGACGGGCTGCCGTCGAACACCTTCTCGCTGTACGACCAGGTGCTGGACACCGCCGTGCTGCTCGGGGCCGTGCCGGAGCGCTACCGCGACGCCGCGGACCCCTACATGGCGATGGCCCGGGGCACCGAAGGGCTGGCGCCGCTGCGGATGACGAAGTGGTTCGACACCAACTACCACTACATCGTGCCCGAGATCGGCCCCGGCACCACGTTCGCGCTGGACGCGAGCAAGCCCCTGGACGAGGTGCGCCAGGCGCGGGCGCTGGGCTTCGAGACCCGGCCGGTGGTGGTGGGGCCGGTGACGTTCCTGCTGCTGGGCTCGGCGCTGGACCGGCTGGACGACGTGCTCGGCTGCTACGAGGAACTGCTGTCCGCGCTGGCCGCCGAGGGGGTCGCCTGGGTGCAGTTCGACGAGCCCGCGCTGGTGGGCGACCGCACGCCGGAGGAACTGGCGGCGGTGCGGACGGCCTACGAGCGGCTGGGCGCGGCCGAGCAGCGGCCCGGACTGTTCGTGGCCGCGTACTTCGGCGACCTCGGGGCGGCACTGCCGGTGCTGGCCGGCACGCCGGTGGAGGCCGTCGGGATCGACCTGGTGCGCGGCGGCCTCCCGGCCGCCGATCTGCGCGGGAAGACCGTGGTCGCGGGCGTGGTCTCGGGACGGGACGTGTGGCGGACCCCTCCCGGGCGGGCGCTGGCCGCGCTCGGGAGCGTGCGGGCCGCGGACGTCGTGGTGAGCACCTCGTGCTCGTTGCAGCACGTGCCCTACAGCGTGGCGGACGAGCCGGACCTGGAGGCGGGGCTCCGGGGGCGGCTGGCGTTCGCGGAGGAGAAGGTGGTCGAGGTGGTGGCCCTGGCCGAGGCCCTCGTCCACCGGCCCGGCGATCTCGACCGTCCGGACGGCGTGCCGGGGCGGGAGCCGGCGGCGGAGGTGCGGCCGGTCGCGGTGCGCGAGCGGGCCCCGTACGCCGTCCGTGCCGCCGCCCAGGCCGGGCACCTGCGGCTGCCCGCGCTCCCGACCACCACGATCGGCTCGTTCCCGCAGACCGGCGAACTGCGCGCGGCCCGCGCGGCGGTGACCTCGGGCACGCTCTCGCAGGCGGACTACGAGCGGCGGGTCGAGACCGAGATCGAGCGGGCGATCAGGACGCAGGAGCGGCTCGGGCTCGACGTGCTCGTCCACGGGGAGCCCGAGCGCAACGACATGGTGCAGTACTTCGCCGAGCACCTCGACGGGTTCGCGGTCACCAGGAACGGCTGGGTGCAGTCGTACGGGTCGCGCTGCACCCGTCCGCCGATCCTGCACGGCGACGTCGCGCGTCCCGGGCCGATCACGGTGCGGTGGGCCTCCTACGCGCAGTCGCTGACCGCGCGGCCGGTCAAGGGCATGCTCACCGGGCCCGTCACGATCGTCGCCTGGTCGTTCGTCCGCGACGACCTGCCGCTGCGCGACGTCGTGCTCCAGGTGGCCGACGCCGTCGGGGAGGAGGTGCGGGACCTGGAGGCGGCCGGGCTGTCGATCATCCAGGTGGACGAGCCCGCCCTGCGCGAGCTGCTGCCCCTGCGCCGGGCGGCCCAGGCCGACTACCTGGAGTGGGCGGTGGCGGCCTACCGGCGGGCGACGTCGGGGGCGGGTGAGCGCACCCAGATCCACACCCACCTGTGCTATTCGGACGCCGACCAGATCCTCGCCGCCATCGACGGCCTCGACGCCGACGTCACCACCATCGAGTCGGCCCGGTCGGGGGCGCGGATCCTGGGGGCCGTGGCGGCGTTCGGGCGCGGGCTGGGGCCGGGGGTGTACGACATCCACTCGCCCCGGGTGCCGTCCGCCGACGAGGTCGAGGAACTGCTGCGCCGGACGGTGCGGGCGCTGCCGGCGGAGCGGGTCTGGGTCAACCCGGACTGCGGGCTGAAGACGCGGACGTACGAGGAGGTCGAGGCGTCGCTGGCGAACGTCGTGACGGCCACCCGGCGGCTGCGGGCCGAACTGCGCTCGTGACGGGCGGTTGAGGCACCGGGCGGGCTCAGGCGTACCGCTCGGTGTACTCCTCGACCGTCATGCCGAAGAGGAACTCGTCGTCGTACCGGCCGTTGGCGTAACGGCTCCTGCGCCGGCGGCCCTCCTCCACGAACCCGAGCCGCCGGTGCAGTTCGAGAGAGGCGTGGTTGGAGCTGTACACGGTCGCCTCGGCCTTCTGGAAACGACGCTCGTGGAACATGTAGCGCAGCAGCAGGACGATCGCCTCGCCGGCGTACCCCCGGCGGTGGTGCGGGGTTCCGATGGAGATCCCGTAGGAGAAGGTGCCGTGCACCCGGTCCACCGCGTGGGTGTTGATCGAGCCGACCGGGGCGTCGTCGTGCTTGGCGGCGATCACCAGGAAGAACTCGTCGAGGTCGAGCCCCATCTCCGCCTGCTCGGCGAACTCCTTCTTCGTCCAGGCGGCCGAGTGCGGCGGCGGGAGCCGCCAGCCGTTCCTGACGGCGTCGGAGTCCTGGTCGTAGCCGAAGAACGCCTCCCAGTCCTCGGGCTCCCTCGCGCGCAGCCGGACCCGCTCCCCCACCCAGAACGACGCTGTCATGACACGCAGCCAAGCAGATCGGCCGGGGTCGCCGCGAACGCTTTTCCGCCCCGGTCGCCCTGTGCTATTTCAGGGCTCCCGAGGTGAGGCCGGACTGGATCTGGCGCTGGAAGACGGTGTAGACGACCAGCATCGGGAGGATGGCCAGGGTGAGGGCGGCGAACAGGGCCGACCAGTCCTGGTCGTAGCCGGCGGCGGTGGAGATGTCGGCGATGCCCATGGTGAGCACCCACTTGTCGCGTTCCTGGAGCAGGATCAAGGGGAGCTGGTACTGGTTCCACTGGCCCAGGATGTTGAAGATCGTGATGCTGATGATGCCGGGCTTGGCCATCGGCAGCATGATCTGGAAGAAGACCCGGGTGTGGGAGGCGCCGTCCACCATGGCGGCCTCCCCCACGGCCGTGGGCAGCGTGCGGAAGAAGGCCGACAGGAAGAAGATCGTGAAGGGCATCGAGTACGCGATGTAGACCAGCACCACCCCCGCGTGGGTGTTCAGGCCGATGAACGGCCCGATCACCGGGATGGTCCCCATGTTCTGCACGACGAAGAAGAGCGGGGTCAGCGCCAGGTAGACGGGGAAGGCCAGGCCGGAGACGAACAGCAGGTAGACGGCCCGGTTACCGCGGAAGGGATAGCGGGCCAGCACGTACGCCGCCATCGACCCGATGAGCATCGTCCCGAACGTGCTGAACGCCACGACGATGACGCTGTTGAGCATGTACTGGCCGATGTGCGCCTGTTCCCACGCCCTGGCGAAGTTGTCCCAGCGCAGCGTGGCCGGCAGTGACCACGCGTCGCCGAAGATCTCGTCCTCGCTCTTGACCGAGGCCAGGAACGTCCACAGGATCGGGATGATCACGAGCAGCGTCCAGATGAGCAGGGCCAGGTGCGTCAGCAGGCCGAGCGGCCCGAGGCGGCGCCGGCGTTCCGCGCGGGCGATCTTCCGGGAGGTCGCCGCCGTCCACGAGATCATCGTTGTCATCAGTACTCGATTCGTTCGCGGCGGGACAGCCGGAGCGACAGGATCGCGAAGCCGACGGTGAAGAAGAACATCACCACACCGAGAGCCGAGGCGTAGCCGAAGCGGAAGTGCTCGAAGGCGTTGCGGTAGATCTCGGCGGCCATGACGGTGGTGGACCGGTCGGGGCCGCCGTGCTGCAGGGTCATCACCCAGACGATCGCGAAGACGTCGAGGGCGAGGATGCCCAGGTACACCCAGGCGACCTGGACGGTGTCCCAGAGCAGCGGCAGCGTGATCCGGAAGAACAGGCTGACGCGGCCGGCCCCGTCGATCTGGGCGGCCTCGAACATGTCCTTCGGGATCGAGGCCAGCCCGGCGGAGAACAGCACGACGTAGAAGCCGACCGCCTGCCAGACCATGACGGCCAGCACCGACCAGAACGCGACGTCGGTGTCGGACAGGAAGCCGACCGGGTTGAGCCCGAGCGCCATCAGCGGGCCGTTCAGCATGCCGCTCGCGTCCGGCCGGTACACCTGCTGGAACAGCACCGCGACCACGGCCACGGCCAGGACCTGCGGGAAGAAGAACACCACGCGGTAGAACTTGGACCCGCGGATGCCCGTCACGCCCTGCGGCCCCCCGACGTTCAGCAGGAAGGCGAAGAACAGCGCGATGACGATCGTGATCAGCGGCAGCAGCACCAGCAGCGCCGCGTTGTGCGTGACGGCCTTCCAGAAGACGGAGTCATGGAAAAGCCGGACGAAGTTCTCCAGCCCGATGAACCGCGGCGTGGCCGTCACGCCACGCCAGTCGGTCATCGCGATGTAGAACGCCTGGGCGTACGGGGCGATCACGTACACCAGGTAGAGAATCACCGGGGCTGCCAGGAACGAGGTGATGAACAGCCCACGGCGATACCGGTGGAAGAGCATCAACGCTGGTACTTCTTGATCGAGGAGTCGCCCTTGATCTCGTCGGCCTTCTTCTGGATGCGTTCGAGGTACTTGTCGGGGGTCAGCCCGCCCGACATCAGCTCGCCGGTCGCGGCGACGGCCTCATCCTTGAGCGGCCCGTACCAGTTGAACCAGCGGTAGTAGACGGCGTTCGCGCCCGCGTCGGCGACCGCCTTGGTGGCGCTGGTGACACCCGGCGAGATGTCGCGGCCCTCGGTGGCGCCCTTGACCACGGTCACCGTGCGGACCATCGCGCTGAAGTCGCCGGCCGCCTTCTTCGACAGCATCGCCCGCAGGTACTCGAGGCCGGCCTGCGGGTGGGCGCTCCTGGAGGAGACGATGAAGTTCTCGCCCGGCTGCGTGTGCAGGGTGCCGTACGGCATCTTGTCGGAGCCGGTGACGTCGGGGATCGGGAACATGCCGTACTCGAAGTCGTCCGGGGCGCTGCCCTTCTGCTCGTTCTCCAGCCAGGAACCGGAGGGCAGCATGGCCACCTTGTACTTGTTCTGGGCGGTCTGGGTCTGCACGTGGTCGAGACCGGTCGTGCCCTGCATGAGGTACTTCGCGCCGACCTCGGCCCAGGCGGTCGCCGCGGTCTTCATGGCGTCGGTGGTCCAGGCGCCGTCCTCGAGGTTGTCGATGTTGACCAGCACCTCGTTGCCGCCGACCTTCGCCGCCATGGTGAGCAGCGGCTCGTACAGGTACTGCGGGAACTTGCCCGCGTACGTGAACGGCGCCATCTTGCCGGACTTCTTGATCGTCTCGCACAGCGCGAGGAACTCGTCCCAGGTCTTCGGGATCTGCCAGCCGTTGTCCCGGAACGCCTTCTGCGAGTACCAGATGCCGTGGATGTAGTTGACGTAGCCGAGCACGCTGAACTTGCCGTCGTACATGCCGACGTCGATCACGGACTGGTCGATGGTGTCGCGGACCTTGACGTTCGGGTCGTCCCAGCTCGGCGCGTCCAGCAGCGGGGTGAGGTCCTGGAGTTGGCTGTCCTGGGAGAGCGCGCCGAAGTCCATGAAGTTGGCGCCCGAGTTGTCGATCACCTCGGGCGGGTTGCCGCCGGCGAAGCGCGGCTGCAGGACCTTGGTGATCTCCTTGGTGGCGTTGTGCTTGATCTCGACGCTCGGGTACTTCGACTTGAACAGCGGCTGGTGGATGTTCTTGGCGTAGTCCTGGCCGAAGCCGCCATCGAAGATCCACACCTCCAGCGGCTTGGCGTCCGCCACGCCGAACGGGTTGGCCGCGCTGGTCGCGGCCGGCGCCGCCGAACCCGACGACGTGGGCGCGGCCACCGGTGTGGCGCACGCGGCCAGCGCGCCGGCCACGGGCACGAGCGCGGCGCCGCGGAGGAGTTCGCGCCTGCTGATATGGGGGGTGTGAGGCATGATGACTACTCCTGACCTTTCATTTTCCGCGCCTGATGCGCCCTGCGTAGCGGCTCTCCAGGGCTTTGTTGTGCTCGTCGCCGCCGGTCACGTTGACCGACAGGTAGATGGGAGGCGTGTCACCGAGCGCGATGAGCTCGTCCACCGCCTCGGTGACCACCATCTGCGCCAGCAACGCTGAGGTGATCGTGGAAACCGCACCGTAGCCGCCACCGCCTGGCAGGTCGAGGATCGCGTCCCCGTACGGCGCGCCGTTGTCCAGGACGACGTCGGCCAGGTCGAGCAGCTTGCCGCCCGACGGGTGGCGGGAGGTCATCCGGGTGCTGTGCTCGACCGAGGTGATCGCGATCAGCGGATGCCCGCGTTCCGTGACGATCCGGGCCAGCTCGACGACCGTGCCGTTCACGCCGGAGCTGGACACCAGGACGAACACGTCCTCGGGAGCCACCGGCGCCAGGTCGTAGATCTGCCGCGCCACCGCCGGGTCCCGTTCCAGCTCCGGGGTGAGCACGCTCGGCGGCTGCCCGCCGTACAGGACGAGGTCCCGGGGCGTGAGGCGGTTGCTGGGCACCAGGCCGCCCGCCCGTCCGGCGATCTCCATGGCGATGGCCTCGGAATGCCCGGACCCGAAGGCGTTCACCACGCCCCCCGCCCGGATCGACGCGACGAGCAGCCCGGCGGCCCGGTGCACCGGCTCGGCCTGGCTCTGCGCGACCCGGTGTGCCAGATCGAGGACCTTGGCTGCGTACGTCATGGGCCTCTCCCCACCCGATGGCTCTCCACGGCGCTGATCGTGCGCTCGAACGCCTCGTTCGTGCGCTCGTAGGTGCGTTGCGCGACCGCCACGTAGAGGGCGTCCAGCACGAACAGTTGCGAGTGCACGGCGGCCAGCCCGCCGAGCCGGAACGTGGTCTCCCTGCTGGCGGTGGTCAGCACGAGGTCGGCCAGCTCGGCCAGCGGCGAGCGGGCGAAGGAGGTGACGGCGACGGTGAGCGCGCCGTGGCTGCCGGCCTCGGCGAGCGCCTCCATGACCTCGCGCGTACGGCCCCGGTGGCTGATGCCGATGGCCACGTCGCCGTCCTTCATGAGCGCGGCCTCCGACAGCGCCACGTGGGCGTCGCCCGCGCTCCAGCCGGGGATGCCGATGCGGCGCAGCCGTCCTTCCAGCATGGTCGCGACGTTTCCGCTGGTGGAGACGCCGACCAGGAGTACGCGCGGCGCGGCCACGATGGCGTCGGCCACCTGGGCGACGGCGGCCGGGTCGAGCCCCGCGGCGGTGTCCTGGATCAGCCTGGTGTCGGCGGCGGCCATCACCTCGATGGCGGCGTCGAGCGGGTCGTCGGGCCCGATCTCGTGGCCGACGCCCGCGCCCCAGCCCGCCTGCGCCGCCCGGCCCGTCTCGGTGGCCAGCGCCACGCGCAGCTCGGCGTACCCGGAGAAGCCGAAGGCCCGGCAGAACCTGGTGACGGTCGCGGGCGAGCTGCCCGCGCGTTCGGCCAGCGCGATGATGGTCGACCGGGCCGCCTCGGCCGGATCTCCGAGAATCACCTCGCCGACCCTGCGCAAAGCCTCCGGCAATCCGGGTAGTTCCGTTTCGACGCGCGCGAGCGCTCCTGAAGTCACGAATATTCCTTCCGAATACCCGGTCTTCTGGCGAAAATTATTCTTGCTTCTTGGTCACGTCAACCCCCAGACTCGGACCGTGACGCAATCGCTAGTGGTCGGGGTCGACGCCGGCGCCACCTCCACGCGGGTCGCCGTTCACACGCTGGACGGCACCAGGGTGGGGTACGCGCGGGCCGGGGCGGGCAACCCGAGCGCCCACGGGCTCGACAAGGCGGTTGCCTCCCTCGGGGAGGCGCTGACCGCGGCCCTCCCGCCCGGCGGCGGGGCGCGAGTGGCGGCGTCGATGGTCGGGATGGCGGGGGACGTCGCCGAGATGCTGCCCGAACTGCGGCGGCTCTGGACCGCGCACGGGATCGCGGAAGGGCCGCGCTACGAGGGCGACCTGACGATCGCCTACGCCGCCGGGTCGGCCGAACCCGACGGCACGCTGCTGTTGTCCGGCACGGGCGCGGGAGCGGCCCGGATCGTGGGCTTCGAGCTGGATCGCATCGCGGACGCCATGGGCTGGCTGCTGGGCGACAAGGGGTCCGGCTTCTGGATCGGCCGGGAGGCCGCCAGAGCCACCGTCGAGGCCCTGGACCGGGGGATGCCGGTCTCGGCCCTGCTCCCCGAGACGTCTCCCAAGACGTCTCCCGAGCCCTCGGTCCTTGAGCCCTCGGTCCTTGAGCAGGAAATGCCCTCGGCCCGCGAGTCCGGAGAGCCGGCCGGTGCGGCGGGCAGATCCGAGGGCGCGGCGAGAAGGTCGGCCGGTGCGGCGGGAGAGGCTGTGGCCGGTGCGGCGGGGAAGTCCGCCGGGCGGGCGCCTGTCGCCGGGGGGCTGCTTCTCACGCTCGTCGGGCGGCACTTCCTGGGCGCCGAGCGGCCCGCCACGCCGCGTGCCGCCGCCGCCCGTATCGTCCGCCTGGCGCAGGCCGACCACATGCGGCTGGCCGCGCTGTCCGCGCTGGTCGGCGAGGCGGCTTCGGCGGGCGACCCGCTGGCGGTCAAGATCACGCACGAGGCGGCCGGCCACCTGGTGGCGACCCTGCGGCGGGTGCACACGTCTGGGCCGGTGGTGCTCGCCGGGAGCGTGCTGACGAGCCCGGGTCCCGTCCGGGAGACCGTCACGGACCTGCTCTCGGGCGAGACCGTCCGGACGGCCCGCAACGCGGCGGGCGCGGCGGCCTGGTTGTCGGCCCGCACCCTCCTCCCGGACGACGAGGCCAAGGCCCTGCACGCGTCCTTCACCGCCTGACATCAGCCCGCACCGTCACCACTCGACTTGCGGTCGTCTCTTCTTGTCTACATGTACCAATCGCTTCGTCTGAACAGATGAACCGATTTGAGAGTTCTTGCCACGCCTTGGCCTATGTTTCTTACGTGCTCGACTACGAAGGGGACACCCACCTCTACCTCCAGATCGCCGACATCCTCCGGCATCGGGTCGTGGCGCTCTCCGCCGGACACCCGATACCGAGCGAGGCCGAGATCCAGGAAGAGTTCGGGGTAGCCAGAACCACCGCGAGACGGGCGGTTCACGTGCTACGGGAGGAGGGGCTGGTTTACACCGTTCAAGGAGAGGGCGCCTTCGTCGGCCCGTCATCGGATGCGCCACGCAAGAAGCGCAAAGCACCGCTATACCAGCAGATCGCGACAGATCTTACCGATCAGATCAAAGCAGGAAAGTTCCTCCCTCGTCGCCCGATACCCGGCGAGACGGCGCTGGTGAGACAGTACGGCGTGGCGCGCGAAACCGTGCGCCGAGCCATGGGGCTCCTACGTGAGCAGGGCTGGATCTACACCGTCGCCCAGCGCGGCAGCTACGTCTCCGAGAAGGAGGCGTGGCCGCAGGACTGAAACTGCCTACATAGTTGTATCGGAACGTCTACGGTATGAGCATGCTCGACCGGGACAGCCCCATCCCCATCTACATACAAGTCGCTGAGATGATCCAGGAGCTGATCATCACCGGACAGCTCCAGATCGGCGAGGCAGTGCCGAGCGAAGCAGCTCTTGCGGCGAAGTTCGGCATCGCCGTCACCACCGCGCGGAACGTAGCCTCTGAGCTGCGCCGGCGCGGCCTCGTCCACACCCTTCACGGCGAAGGCACATTCGTCGGACCTGTCGGCGCGGCCAAGACGAAAGCGACAAAGGCTTCTTACGTCGTCATCTCCGACGAGATCGCCGATCTGATCAGATCCGGCGAACTGCGGCCGAACCGGTCAATCCCCAGCGAGAAGGCGTTGATGCGGAAGTACGGCGTGTCCAGGGCCACGGCTCGGAAGGCTGTCTCGCGTCTGCGGGAGCAGCGCTGGGTCTTCACCGTGCCGTACCGCGGCACCTATGTGGCGAACCCGAGTGAGCGGCCCGAGTGAGCGGCCCGAGTGAGCCGGTTAGTGGTCAGCCCTTTACCGCGCCCGCTGTCATTCCTGTGCCGACGTGGCGTTGCAGGAACAGGAACAGCAGCAGGACCGGTAGGGCGAACAGGCTAGCGGCGGCCATGGTGGCGCCCCAGTCCGTGCCGAAGACGTCCCGGAAGGACGACAGCCACACCGGCAGCGTGCGCTTGTCCTGGTCCTTGATGATGAGCACGTTGACGAACGCGAACTCGTTCCAGGCGGTGATGAAGCCGAACAGCGAGGTCGCCATGAGGCCGGGTGCCAGCAGCGGGAAGACCACGCGGCGGAAGGCCGCCAGCCGGCCGCAGCCGTCCACCTGCGCCGCCTCCTCCAGTTCGGGCGGGATCGCGGCCAGGAAGCCGCGCAACGTCACGATCGTGAACGGCAGCGTGATCATGAAGTACACCCCGGACAACATGGCCAGCGAGTCGAGCAGGTCGGTGTCGCGGGCGATGATGAACACCGGCACGAGCAGCGCCTCCCACGGCGCCATCTGCGCGGCGAACACCGCCAGCACGAACGGGCCCCGCCCCCGCCACCGCATCCTGGCCACCGCGAAGGCCGCCATCAGCGCCACCACCAGCGCGACCAGCACCGCCGCGACCGTCACGAGCAGGCTGTTACGCCAGTACGTCCAGAATCCGGGGGCGTTCACGGCGGTGACGAAGTGGTCGAGCGTCGGGTTCGCGGGCCAGAAGGACGGGGTGTCGGCCTGGATGTCGCGGGTGGGTTTGAACGCGGTGAGGAACATCCAGTAGACCGGGAAGATCGTGACGGCGAGCACGGCCACCGCCGACGCGTTCAGCAGCAGCCGCCTCATCCGCGCACCATCCGGCGCAGGTTGCTGACCAGGGCGACGGCGAGCAGGACGACGGTGAGCATGGCCACCGCCGAGCCGAGGTCGTAGCGGTGCAGCACCCGTGCGATCTTGAACGCGTACACGGGGAGGGTGGTGGTGGCGTCGCCGGGGCCGCCCTGGCTGAGCACCCAGATCTGCGGGAAACACTTGGCCACCCAGATCACCTCCAGCGAGGCGACCAGCGCGAAGAGCTGTCTGAGCATGGGAAAGGTGACCCTCCAGAACACCTGCCAGCCGGTGCCGCCGTCGATCCTGGCTGACTCGAACAGCTCGACGGGGATGGTGGTGAGCCCGGCGTAGAGGGTGAGCGCGGCGAACGGGACCGACTGCCACACCACCAGGATCACCAGCACGGCGAAGGTGGCCGTGCCGTCCGCGAACCACGTGTAGCCGCGGAAGGAGTCGAGGCCGAGCGTGACCAGCAGCCAGTTCACCACGCCCAGTTCCGACTGGAACAGCCACTGGAAGACGGTGGTGGCCGCGATGATCGGCGTCGCCCAGGCCAGGGCGAGGGCGCTCATGAGCGCCAGCCGCAGGCCGCGGCGCAGGCGCGGGAGCAGCAGCGCGATCCCGGTGGACAGCACGACGATGAGCACGACGTTGATCGCCGTCCAGACCAGCGTGCGCAGCAGCACCTGCCAGAACTCCGCGCCCGACAGCAGTTCGGCGTAGTTCTCCAGGCCGGCGAACGCGGCCCCGCCCCTGATCAGCTCGCCCATGCGGAAGTGCTGGAACGAGATCACCGCCGCCTTGAGCAGCGGATAGAGCAGGAGGAAGGCCCCGCCCGCCACCGTGGGCGCGATGAGCAGGTAGGGCCAGGGTGAGCGGGAGCGCATCAGGATCCGCTGTTCAGCGTCGTGGTGATCGTCTCCGAGACCTCGCGGGCCCGCGTCGCGGGGTCGGCGCCGGTGAGGACGGCCGTCATGTACTGCTTGATGACGGAGGTGGCCTCCACGGCGGCCCAGTTGGGGGTGTTCGGGGTGGCGCGGCCGTTCGCGGCGGCCTCGGCCATGGCGGCGGTGCCCTCTTCGCCCGACAGGACGCCGGCCAGCGCGGTGCGGTTCGGCACGAAGCTCATGGCCTTGGCCAGCTCGGTCTGGAACTGCTCGCCGGCCAGGGCCTTGACCAGCTCGTACGCCTCCTCCTGGCGCTGCGAGGCGGCCGGGATGATCAGGTCGGAGCCGCCGGTGAAGACCGTGCCCGGTTTGTCGGCCGTCTTGCCCGGGATGGGGAAGAAGCCCATCTTGTCCTTGAGCTTCGGGTCCACCTCCAGGACGCGGGCCGCGATGCCGGGCACGGCGATGATCTGGGCGACCTTGCCCTGCGCGAACACCTCGTGCTGGGGCGGGTTCGCCTCGTCGGCGTCCTTGGGGCCCTTGCCGAGGGCTTGGAGGCGCTGGTAGTAGTCCAGGCCCGCGAGTGCCTGCGGAGTGTCGAGGGCGCCCTTCCACCTGCCGCCCTCCTGGACCGCGAGGTCGCCGCCCTCGTCCCAGATGAAGCCGGCCAGGGCGTACCAGGTCTGGCCGGTCAGGTAGATGCCCTGGTTACCGCCCTTGTTGAGCTTTTTCGTGACCTCAAGCCATTCGTCGCGGGTCTTGGGCGGCTCCGTGACCCCGGCCTGGGCGAACAGGTCCTTGTTGTAGACGACCACGCGGTTGGCGGCGTACCAGGGGATCCCGTACTGCTTGCCGTCGATGTTGCCCGGCTGGGCCAGGCCGGGCAGCCAGTCCTCGCCCTTCAGCTCGGCCACCTTCGCGCTCAGGTCGCTCACGCCGCCGCTGGCCGAGTACTGGGCGACCTGGGTGTTGCCCACCTCGATCACGTCGGGGGCGTCGGTGCTGGCCAGGGCCGCCGTGACGCGCTCGCCGACGCCGTCCCACGCCTGGATCTGGATGTCGAGGTCGACGCCCCGGTGCGCGGTCTCGTACTCGGTCTCGAACTTCTTCAGCAGTTCCTGGGTGACGCTGCCGTCCATGATCCAGACGGTCAGCTTCACGGGGTCGCCGCTCGCCTTGGGCGTCTCGGCCGCGGTGCCGCACGCGCCCAGCGCGAACACGGCCGCCAGGGCCAGGATGCGGTGTCTCATGACATTCCTCTTCACGGGGGGTGCCGCGCCCGCCCGGCGGGGGCGGGCGCGGGGGGTCGTCAC
>NZ_SSXE01000421.1 GCF_021699195.1 Nonomuraea sp. MG754425
GACGACCTGCGCGCACGGGTCCCACGCGCCCGCCGGAACCTCCCCCGCCACGGAACAGGCGGCGAGCCGGCCGGGCGGGAGTCCGGGCAACCGGCCGCGCCAGGCCCTGATCGTGCTCGCGACCTCCCGCGCGCCCATGGTCTCCGGCGCGTCGAACGCGACCCAGCGGGTCAGGTCGTCGCGGGCGGGCGGCGGGAAACGCACGCTGTGCCCGGCCCACACCGTACGGATCCCCATCCGGTACGGGCGCAGGCCCCCGAGCCGCACCCCTCCGGGCCCGTCCGCCAGCAGTTCGAGCGACTCCCCCGCGACGCCCGCGCCGATCCCCGGCGCGCCCACCGCCAGCTCGCACGTCACCGGCGTCGTCGCCGGGATCGCGGCCAGCAGGCGGCGCAGGTTGACGGTCATGCCGTTCAGCCCGGTCGCGGCGGCCAGGAAGTCGACGCGTGTCACGGTGATCGTCAGGCCCCGGCAGCGGGCCAGCGTGCCGAGGGGGAAGGCCGCCACGCGCACCGCGTCGAGCCGGCCGGCCCAGGGGCCGTTCGCGGGCGGCCGGGCCGGGCCGCTCACCCACGGCAAAGGGGCGCCCAGGCCGCCGTACCAGCGGGGACGGATCACCCGCTCGGGCGACCAGTCCAGCCACCCGGCCCCGGCGAGTTCCGGCACCCGCCGCAGCGCGGCGCCCTGCTCGGCCACGAGCCGCCCGCACAGCGTCACCCGGTCCGCCCCGAGCGCGCGCACCAGGGCGAACGCGGCGGGGAGCTGCTGCCCGTCGTCCACGACGACGTGCGCCCGCCGTCCCCCGGACGCCTCCAGTGCCCGCTCGACCTCGGGCCGGAACAGCTCGCACCCGGTGGCGGCGGCGAGCACGTCGCGGCTGCTCTGGGTGCTGCCCTCGGTCAGTTCGAGGTCGTCGATGCCGAGCCGCACCGCGGGGTCGCCCGCCAGCCGCAGCGCCGTGCCGACCGCTCTGAGGTGCGCGTCGTCGTAGGACGCCCGGTCGAGGATGGCCGCCGCCGCCCGTCCGAACAGCGCGGGCCCGTCAGACCGTCGTTCGGCGGCGGCGCGCAGGTGGGCGGGGTCGGCGAGGCGCTCGACGAGGCGGGTGCCGAGGTCGAGCACCTCCGTCCCGGGCGGCGGGACGATCTCGGTGGTGAAGTCGGTGAACGGGGGAACGATGAGAAGGTTCATCAACCGCGCTCTCCAGGCCAGGGGTAGGGGTGCGCCGGACGGGCTCGCCCGTCGTCGGCGCGGGGGACGGACAACCGCGGCTGCCGGTCCAGCCCGCGCGGGGCGGGCCCGTGCACCTGCTGGAGGGGCCCGTAGAACTGCTGGACGGGCAGGTCCGGCCACCGGACGGGCCCATGCCGCCGCACGGCGGGCGACCCGGGCGCGGCCCGGCCGGACCGCATGGCTCCGGGCTCCACGAAGAG
>NZ_SSXE01000422.1 GCF_021699195.1 Nonomuraea sp. MG754425
GCCGTGCGCGAGCGCGAGCTCGGCCAGCCGCTCGGGCGGCAGCTCCTGGCCCAGGTTGAGCAGGCGGCGGACGTCGGACGGCGAGCGGCCCGCCTCGAGCGCGGCCTCGTCGATGACGGCGTTGCCCGCGCCGATCTCGTCGGTGCTCCGGAAGCGCGGCAGGGAGGGCAGCCAGCCGTCGGCGAGCCGGCCCGTCAGGCGGAGCATGCGCGGCTTGTACGCGCCGAGCCAGATGCCGATGTCATGGGCCGGACGCGGACCGCGTGGCGCGCCGTCCACCTGGTAGTGCTCCCCGTGGTGGTGGATGCCGCCGGGCATGCCGGTGTCCCAGGCGGCGCGGATGATCCGGATGCCTTCCTCCAGCGCGTCCACGGCCTGGCCGGGGGACAGGCGGGGCGCGCCCATGGAGGCGATGGCGTCCGTGTAACCGCCGCTGCCCAGCGCCAGCTCGAAGCGGCCGTGGCTGAGCAGGTCGAGGCTGGCGGCGGCCTGCGCGAGCATCGCGGGCGGACGCAACGGCAGCGGGTGCACGTTGCCCGCCAGGCGGATGCGGTCGGTGGCGGCGGCGACGTAGGAGAGCAGGGTCCAGGTGTCGAGCAGGGCCGGCTGGTACGGGTGGTCCTGGAAGGTGATGAGGTCGAGGCCCGCGCGTTCGGCGAGCTGGGCGAGCGCCACCACGGCGTCCGCCTGCTGGGCGGCCGGCACCAGGTTGGCGCTGAAGAGCAGGTCGTGGCCGTAGTCGGGCATGGGGTGGCTCCTGGGGATCGGCCCTTTAGTTCCTGAAGCGAATAGTTGGTTACGCGAAGCAAATTAGTTCGCCATGCGAACCACTGTCAACTTGGGCCGCAGTCGGGCGGGCGCGACGGAAGGGCCGATCTGGAGGGACCGACTTCGGCCACTTGCCCAGGTCGCTCGACACCGCGTCAGCGGATCGGCGTCCGGCTCGGGCCGGGTAGCTCGGGCCGGGTGGCTCGCGAAAGGTCCTGAACCGGTGCTCGGGCAGCCCTCGGGCACCGGTGCCGGCGTGGCGCTTCGAAGGTTCGCCGCGTGCCGCGTGCCGGGTGTCGGGTGTCGGGGTGCCATGTGGCGGGTGCTGGGTGTCGTTGGCGGGTTGGCGGGTTGGCAGGGCGGCCAGGTGTTGGGTGGCCGGGTGCCGGGTGCCGGGTGGTGGTGGCCGTGGGGGCGGGGCTTGGTCGTCGGCGGGGATCGTCAGGGGGCTAAGGCGGTTTGCAGGAAGGTCGTCAGAGCCCGGGTCACCTCCTCGGGGCGTTCGAGTGGTGGCAGGTGGCCGGTGCCGGGCAGGTCGAGGCGGCGCGTGCCCGGGATGCCCGCCGCCAGCAGGCCGGACACCTCCTGGATGCCGGACACGTCCGACAGCCCGTTGACGACCAGTGTCGG
>NZ_SSXE01000423.1 GCF_021699195.1 Nonomuraea sp. MG754425
GGGTGTGTGGGCGGGGGGCGGTGGTTGCGATGGCCGTGGCTGACAGCAGGCCGCTCGCCGCCGCCGCGCCGATGACCGCCTCGATGCCGTACGTCGCGAACAGCAGCCCGCCGAGCGGCGGCCCGGCCAGCCCCACCACGCCGGTGGTGACGGCGCTGACGGCGTTCGCGCTGGTGAGCGCCGGGCCGGTGCCGACGACGGCGGGGATGTGCACGCGGGCGGCGGGACGGAAGAGCACCGCCGCCACCCCCTGCCCCAGGGCGGCCACGTAGACGAGCCAGATCGTCTCGGGCGTCCTGGCGAGCAGCACGACGGAGATCGCCGACACGAGCACCAGATCGGTCGCGATCATCAGACGGCGGCGGTCCCACCGGTCGGCCAGCACGCCGGAGACCGGACCCAGCAGCAGCGCCGGCAGGTGCTCGACGGCGAGCGTGACCCCGGTGGCCAGCACCGAGCCGGTGACGGCGTAGACGTGGGCGGGGATGGCGACGACCAGCATGCCGGCGCCGAGCCCCGAGAATCCCCCGGCCGCCCACAGCCGCCGGTAGTCGCGGATGCGCAGGGCATGCGGAGCGCGCGACATCTCGACACCTCCCTTCTCCCTGCGGAATTATTCTCACAAGAGAGAACATGGTGCCGATTATTCTGTCAAGATAGGCCGGTGGATGTTGTGGAACTCGGCCGGCGGCTGCGCGCCCGCCGCGCGGCACTCGGCCGCACCGTGGCCTCGGTGGCTGCCGACGCCGCGCTGTCTGTGCCGTACGTCGCCAACCTCGAGAACGGGCGGGGCAACCCCACCGTCGCCGCCCTCGACCGGCTCGCCGAGGCGCTCGGCACCCGGCTCGTGATCGCGCTCGCCGACCCCGGCGCGGAGCCGGAGCGCCCGGCGCCCCCGCCGTCGCTGGTGGAGTTCACGCGCGGCCGGCGGTTCCGGCGCACGGCCGGGCGGCTGGCTGAGCTGCGCGGCGAGGACGACGCCGGAGTACGCGCCATGCTCGCGGGCGCGCTCGCGGCCGTGGCCGTCCCGCTCCGGCCCGGTCTCGCCGAGGAGCACTGGGAGGAGGAGGACTGGGCCCGCCTCCTGGACGCGCTGACCCTGATCCTCGGCCACCGATCCGACAGGTGAGACTGCCGTGGCCGTGGGACGCCTGCCGGGGCCGGCACGCTCGCGACAGCCGTGGCCGACAGCGGACCGCCCGCCGCCGCGAGCGCCCTGGTGACCGGACGCGCACCGGCCGGTCGGGGCGCGCCGGGCGCGTTGGGCGGTTGCGGTGCGCGCCCCCTGGTCATGGGCCGGGCCCCTGGTCAGGGGG
>NZ_SSXE01000424.1 GCF_021699195.1 Nonomuraea sp. MG754425
TGCGGGGTGGCGCGGGTGCGGCGGCGGTGGCGCCGGTGGGCGGGGTGCGTCCGCCCGCGCATCGTCAGGCGGTGGCCGTCAAGCCGGGCCGGGTGAGGGGGCGGCCGGTGCGCCGCGACGGGTGTGCGGTGTCGCCGGATCACCGGTTATTAGGCAGCTCGACGAGCGTTCGGCGGGTCATGGCGGTTTCCCGTTCCATGCGTGACAGCTTCTCGGGGTTGCGTACGTGGTAGGCGCCGGTGACGTAGCCGTTCTCGACGCATACCGCGATCACTGCGTCGATCTCCCCGTTGACGCGGACGAGTGACGCGGACGAGCAGTCCGGGGGCGCCGTTGATGAGGGCGAACACCTCGTGCAGGACGAACACCGCGCGTTCGGTCGGTTGCAGGGTCTCCAGGACGAGCAGCATGGCCATCGAGACGCTGTCGGCGAGTTCGACGTCGTCGGCCACATCAGGCGTGGTGAGGAGGGGTTCGGGCAGCCACGGCCCGATGTAGGACTCCTTGCGGCGGCTGAGCGCGCGGAGCCGGTCCAGCGCCTGGCGGGTGACGATGCGCACGAGGTAGGCGCGGTGTTCCCGTACGGTGGCGAGGTCGGCGTCGGTCCAGCGCAGCCAGGTCTCCTGCAGGACGTCTTCGGCGTCGGCGGCTGAGCCGAGCATCTCGTAGGCGACGGTGAACGGCAGGTTGCGGTGGGTGACGAACGTCTGGGTGGCGGGGTCCACGGTGGGTGCTCGGCAGCACGTACTGCACCGTCGGGGAGACGGGCGTCCTGCGCGGGATCGGGGAGCGGGAAGGGCGTCCGGTGTGAGCGCCGGCACGTTCGCGGTGGCGGGGGCGACCGGGCGGCTGGGCCGTCACGTCGTCGAGGTGCTGGCCGAGCGGGGGCCCGGGTGGTGCCGATGTCCCGGGCCGCCGGTGTGGACGTCGTCACCGGTGAGGGCCTGGCCGGGGCGCTGGCCCGTCATCGACGTCGCCTCGTGGCACTCCTCCGATCAGGACGCGGCGACGGAGTTCTTCCGTGCCTCGGCCCGGCATCCGCACGAGTACGGCCGCAAGGCGGGGTCGCCCGGAGATCGTCATGGCGTCCGTGATCGGCGCGGACAGGGCCGGCTGCTCGGCGCCCGCCGGGGGATCGAGGTCGTCGGCGTGGACGGCTCCGGCTGGCCCGATGCCGAGATCGCCGCCGGCGGCGGGTTCCTGCCCGGCCCGCACGCCAAGCTCGCCGGCCCCACGTTCCGGGCGTGGCTGGACACCCAGCCCTGAGCCGGGGTTCGGGCCGGCAGGGGAGCCGGGCGCAGGGTCAGGGTGAGGG
>NZ_SSXE01000425.1 GCF_021699195.1 Nonomuraea sp. MG754425
TGGAGTTGCCCCGGTTCGATAGACACATCAGGGCTTGCGACTACGCGGCAGCATAGTCGAGGTCTTGGGCGTTCTTGAGCGTGTGTCGACGTTCGTATTCGGCCGGGCTGAGCTGGCCGTTGGCGGAATGGCGGCGGCGTGGGTTGTAGAACCCTTCGATGTAGCTGAATAGGGCTCGTTCGGCCTCTGACCTGGTGTGGAAGGTGCGCCGGTCGATCAGCTCGCACTCCAGCGAGGCGAAGAAGCTCTCGGTGATCGCGTTGTCGAAGCATGTCCCGGTGCGGCCCGTGGACGGGTGGACACCGGCCTGCTCACAGCGCTGGCCGAAGGCGATCGAGGTGTATTGGCTGCCCTTGTCGCTGTGATGGATCACCCCGGCCTCGGGGTGGCGCTGGTGCAGCGCCATCGCCAGGGCGTCGGTCACCAGTTCGGTGCGCATGTGTTCGGCCATCGCCCAGCCGACGATCCGGCGGGAGAACACGTCCAGCACCACTGCCAGGTAGACGAAGCCCTGCCAGGTGGGCACATAGGTGATATCGGCGGTCCAGACCCGGTTCGGCTCGGCTGCGATGAACTGGCGTTTGACCAGATCGGAGGCAGCCGCAGCGCGCCCGTCCGCGATCGTGGTGCGGCAGCCTCTACGCCTGCTCACCCCGGCCAGCCCAGCCCGGCGCATAAGCCGGGCCACCCGCTTGCGACCGACCCGGATCCCGTCGAGTTCACGCAGGTCGGCATGGATACGCGGCGCACCATAGATCTCGTCCGAGGCCCGGTGATGCTCGCGGATCCGCTCCGTCAGCTCGGCGTCGCCGCGGGCTCGAGCCGATGGGCCGCGCAGCTGGCGAGCCGCCCAGGCGTAGTAGCCCTGGCGCGACACACCCAGCACCCGGGCCAGCAGGGAGACCTCGTGGTGGTCCTTCTCCGCATGAATCAGCCGGAACTTCATCTCGGCAGATCCGTCTCCCGCGCGAAGAAAACCGCGGCCTTACGCAAGATCTCTTTCTCCTCGCGCAGGATCTTCACCTCGCGCCGCAGCCGGGCCAGCTCGTCCTTCTCGGCGCTGGTCAGGCCGTCTTGGCGGCGGCCGTCATCGAGGTCGGCCTGGCGCACCCAGGTACGGATCGATTGCGCGGAGGGCTGGAACTCCTTGGCCAGTTCCTCCGGCGTCCTTCCCGCGCGAACCAGCTCCACCATCTGCCGGCGAAACTCCGGCGGATAGTTGTTTGGCACTGCAGACTCCTTCTTCCGGGGACCAGGGTTCCCCAGAGATCAGGTGTCTACCAAAC
>NZ_SSXE01000426.1 GCF_021699195.1 Nonomuraea sp. MG754425
TTATGGCGGGAAGGAAACACCCGGTTACATTCCGAACCCGGAAGTTAAGCTTCTCTGCGCCGATGGTACTGCACTCGGGAGGGTGTGGGAGAGTAGGTCGCCGCCGGACAATCTTTAAGTAAAAGGGCCCCGACCAGTATTGGTCGGGGCCCTTTTCATTTCCCCTCATACAGTGCGCTTTCCGGGCATGACGGAGTTCCGGTGGCGACTTACAGACAGCCAGGTCACCCTTGTACTGTGACGGCTTCCTCCCCCTCAGGACAGGCATCTGAGCCGGCACGGCCCACTCGCCGACGCCGACGTTTCCTCGCCTGGACGCTTGCCCCGATCTCGCTCACTTTGGTGACGGTCGGAGTTGCCGGCTATTTCGTTGACTCGTATGGGATGCCTGGCACGGTGTTAATGCTGCTTGATGAGCAGGGGAGTCTGATCAGCGTCTCTTTGGGAGCGTTCGGTCTGTTTGTGGTGGGCGTGCTGCTCGTGGTGCGCCGACGGTCGCACGTGAGCCCGCTCGCCGGCCATGTCGCTCGACCGGCGGATTCCGCCAGGGCGGCCCGCGACGCAGGCGTGGCAGGTGAGATGTGGTCGGCCGCTCCCCATGGCAAGAGGCCCAGGGGAAGGCGACATGCGACAGGCGCTGACTCAGAACCGACCGAGTGGTCTCCTGAGCAGGGCGACTTGTGGCAGGAAAGGCCCGTCGAGCGGGAGGACACGAGCCCGGCGGAGGAGCGCACGCGGTCGAAGCGGTCCCCTGAGGGGAAAGGCGCGCGGCCGGACCGGTCCGATGAGCCTGAGACGCCCGCCTGGCCAGAGGGGCGCTTCCGGCAGGAAGGCATGCGGTCGCCCGGTGAGCACGCCTGGCCGGAGGGGCCTGCTGAGCGGAAGGGCGCACGCAGAGAGCGGCCCGGTGAGCCGGAGGACCGGCGTCCGCCGGAGGCGGGCTCAGGATCGGAGGGGTCTCCCGAGGGGAAGGGCGCGGGCAGGGAGCCGGAGGCGGGTACGACGTCGAAGGGGTCTTCCGAGCGGGAAGGCGTGCGGTCGGAGCGGTCCAGGGAGTGGGAGGAAGGGCCGGGCGGGGCGGAGGTCGACGAGGCGCGGCGGGGACGGATCGGGAAGGTGGAACGTTCCATCTCCGTAAGCGGTGACAACCCGGGGGTCGCGATGACCGGTGACCGGGCCACGGCCGTGAACGTCGGGCACGTGGACGTCGTCGGTGACGTGCGGC
>NZ_SSXE01000427.1 GCF_021699195.1 Nonomuraea sp. MG754425
GGGGGTGGCTGGGCCGGAGGTGGGGACGCCGATGAGGCGGAAGAGCACGTCCTGCATGGCGGGCCGGGCGGCCGGGTCCTTGGCCAGGCACGCGTTCACGATCGAGCGCAGCGGCTCAGGCACGCCGTCCAGGCGCGGCGGCTCGTACTGGATCCTCCTGAGCACCGCGGGCAGGGAGTCGTTGCCGAACGGCGGCGTGCCGGTGGCCGCGTAGACCATCACCGACCCCCACGCGAACACGTCCACCGCCGGGCCGGCCGCCACCCCCAGGAACTGCTCGGGAGCCATGTACGCGGGTGTCCCCACGATCGAGCTGGTCCGGGTGACCGCGTCGTCCATGGCCCTGGCGATGCCGAAGTCGATGACGCGCGGCCCGTCGCGGCCGAGCAGCACGTTCGCGGGCTTGAAGTCGCGGTGCACCACCCCGGCCCGGTGCACGGCGGCCAGCGCGGTGGCGGTGGCGACGGCCAGGCGTTGCAGGTCGGCCCCGCCGTGCAGGCCCGCCTGCGCCAGCGAGGGGCCCTCGACGTACTCGGTCACGATGTACGGCCGTCCGCCCAGCGAGGCGTCCAGCACCTGCGCGATGCAGAACGGCTCCACCCGCCGCGCGGCGGCGATCTCCTTGGCGAACCGCCCGTCGCCCGCCACGCCCTCGCGCAGCACCTTGATGGCCACCCGCGTGCCGTCGGGCGCCGCGCCCAGGTACACGACTCCCTGGCCGCCCTCCCCGAGTTGCTCGATGACCTGGTACGGGCCGATGGCCTGGGGTGTCATCAGTAATCGTCCAGGGAGCAGATCTTGATCGAGAGGCTCTTGCGGGCGGCGGAGGGCGAGGTGACGCGCAGGGTGATCGTGTGGCCGCCCTCGTCCAGCATGTACTGCCGGGCCGTCACGAACGCGGTGTAGGCGTCCTCCGGGACCCATGACCTGCCGCTTTCGCGCGTCTTGCCGTCCACGTCCCACGCCCAGGAGACCCAGATGCCGGGTCGCGACGACTCCACGTTGGTCTGGAAGTGGATCGGCGGCATGTAGCAGCCGCTCGCGTTCGACTGGCCGGGGCCGCCGAACAGCTCGATCGCCAGGATGCTGACCTTGGCGGAGGTGACCGGCTTCTTGGTGGTCTTGGCGGGGGTGGGGGCCTTCGTGGTGCGCGTCGGCGTCGGAGTGGGGGTCGGCTTGGTGGTGGTGGGCCGCTGCGTGGGGGTCTGGGT
>NZ_SSXE01000428.1 GCF_021699195.1 Nonomuraea sp. MG754425
CATGTCCATCGAGATGCGCGACACGGACGAGGACGTCTTCCGTGCCGCGGAGGAACTCGGAATCGATCTGTCCCGGCGTGAGCCGAGCAGCGTGGAAGAGGTCTGAACCCGGCGAGACCGTCCGTCGTGCGGCGTCTGCTGGAAAACAGGCGCCGCACTCGCCCCGATCTTCGCTTACTGTGCAATTCAGGGGGCCGTGCTGCGGGACAATGTCCGAGCCGGTGTGCAGGCGAGCACGGCGCGCGCGGGACAAACGGGGAACCACGGAGGATGACGTCGGGAATGACCGCTCAGACGCAGGAGCAGCTCGGCCCTTACCGCGTGATTCGGAAGATCGGCGAGGGCGGCATGGGGGTCGCCCACCTCGGTCTCGACGCGGCCGGCCGCGAAGTCGCGATCAAGGTGCTGCACCCGCACGTCGCCGCCGATCTCAAGGCGCGTGACCGGCTGGCCCGTGAGGTCGAGACGATGCGGCGGGTGCGCAGCGCGTTCGTCGCCGAGGTGATCGACGCCGAGCTGGCGGGCTCCCGGCCGTACGTCGTGACCCGCTTCGCGCCGGGCCGCACGCTGGAGGACACCGTGTTGTCCGAGGGCCCGCTCGACGCGCGCGCGGTGATCAGGCTCGCCCAGGGATTGTGCCAGGCGCTGGTGGACATCCACGCGGCCGGTGTGATCCACCGCGACCTCAAGCCGTCCAACGTGATGATGGTGAACGGCGAGCCGCTGGTCATCGACTTCGGCATCGCCCACCTGGTGGACGCGGCCCGGCTGACGCAGAGCGGGATGTTCGTCGGCACGCCCGGTTACCTGGCGCCGGAGATCATCCGCGGCTCGCACATCACGCAGGCGGCCGACGTGCACGCGCTGGCCTCGACGGTGTTCTTCGCCGCGACCGGCACGCCGCCGTTCGGCACGGGCACGTTCGAGTCGGTCTGCTTCAACTCGCCGGCGAGCCGTATGAGCCGGACGAGCAGCCCGGGCGGCGCCGTCCGGCGGCGTCGAAGGAGCCCTTCGACCTGCGGCGCTTCCTGAAGGGCAGCGACTTCGTCGGCGTGCTCGTGCTCGTCACGCTGGTGGCCCTGACCGTCGGCACCCCGGTCACGATGGGGCTGGTGGTCGCGGCGCTCTCGCTGGCGCTGCGCGTCGCCGACTTCTACCTCGCCGAGACCCGGCCGGAGCTGACCAGGGCGGCGCTCGTGGCGATCGGCCACCTGCTCCTGTCGCTGGCGTTCGGCATCGTCGCGGGGGGCCTGCTGAACCTGACGGGCCTGTTGAGCGCCGCCCACGCGGAGTCGCTGGCCGCCGGGGCGTTCACGCTGGGGCTGTACGTGCTGCCCGGCGCGGGCGCGGCGCGGCGGACGGCCTCGCGCGTCCTCGCCCGCGTGCTGCCCGGCAGCAGCGCGATCGTGGTGTCCACGGCCATCATGGGGCCGATCGCGCTGATCGCCACGATCGTGGCGCTGGCGGACGTCCGGTAGCCGACGGCGCAAGCCGGAGCAGCGAAGAGCGCAAGCCTTGCGGCTGCTTGCGCTCATCCGACGTCGGCCCTTGCACGCTGCCGGAAGGTGTGGCGGGCCGAGCCCGGCGGCCTCAGCAGGGAGAAGATCGAGAATTCGCCGGATGGGCGAAGTTATCTCTTTGCGCAATCTCGTCGAAATATTGCGGCGATCTGCTCGACATCTTATGGTCTGGCCAACCCCCATATGCGAAGGGCCACCCCCATGAGAGCACTGTTAGCCGCCCTTACGT
>NZ_SSXE01000429.1 GCF_021699195.1 Nonomuraea sp. MG754425
GGGCGGGGGTGTCGATGGGAGTGCTCAGGCGACAGGGTGCCAGGTCGGGCCGGTCGCGGTGGTGTGGACGCGGCCGAAGACCACGTCGGCGAAGTGCACGCCGAACCCGATCGTGTCGGGCTCCTGCAACTCCTTGACCAGCCGATGCCGGTGAACGGCCGATTCCGCCGGGTCCGAGTCCACGCCGGCCGACCACTCCGGATGGCGGATCTGGACCGCTGAGTGCAGGGCATCGCCGAAGGCGATCAGGCGCCGGCCGCCGGACGTGATCGTATAGCTCGCGTGCCCGACCGTATGCCCCGGTGTGAACATCGTCCGCACGCCAGGGAAGATCTCCTCGCCGTCCGTGATGATCCGTGCCTGGCTCGCCAGGGTGGCGAGCATCTCGTCGGTGACGTCGGTCGCGGTGCGCAGGTGCTGCTGCGTCCATTCGGGTTCGGCGAACAGGTATGCGGCCTGGGTGAAGGCGGGCAGCTCGTCGCCGGGGGCGGTGTGGTGAGCCCAGCCGAGATGGTCGGGGTGGAGGTGGGTGAACGCCACGGCCTCGATCTCCTCCGGTCGGCGTCCCAGCTTGGCGAGGTTGTCGAGCAGATCGCCGCCGCGCAGGGCGCCGACCAACGGGTTGCCCGGATCGTCGGGCAGGGATACCGGACCTACTCCGGCGTCGATCAGCAGAGCTCGCTCGCCGTCCTCGATGAGCAGCCCGCCGATGGTGGCCACCAGGTTTCCGTTGGCGTCGAGATGGGCCGCGTTGTGCTCCCAGTCCTGCGCCGTCGCAGCGGGTAGCCAACCACCTGGCTTGAGGTACACCACTCCGTCGGGCACATAGCTGATCTTGAGGTCTCCAAGCTGAAGTGAACGGATGGGGGACGTCCGGCGCAAGCGCTCTTCCTGAAAGCTCATGGCAGAAACTTACAACTAGAACTATTCAAGCTGCAAATATTATGACTTGAGGTAATCTGCCGGTATGACGTCATCGTTCGAAGGTTCTCTTGTGGGAGCGGAGGTCGAAGCCAGGGCCGGGGACAAACCCGCCGGTATCGGGGCTCCCTCTGAGGAGCAGGCGAGGCTCGGGCCTGACGGTCGCACCGGACCCGAGATCAACGCCGCCCCCGCCC
>NZ_SSXE01000430.1 GCF_021699195.1 Nonomuraea sp. MG754425
GCCGCCGGTTGTCGGGGTCGACGAGGGAGAAGTCGGTCGTCTCGTTGCCCTGGTACACGTCCGGCACCCCCGGCATCATGAGCTGCACGAGCTTGGCCCCGAGGGAGTTCGACATGGCGTAGGAGTCGATGCGCTCGGTGAAGCCGCCGACCGGCAGGCGGACGGCGGCCTCGGCGAAGGCGCGCAGCCGCCGCTCGTAGTCGGGATCGGGGTTCACCCAGGAGATGGCGGTCTTGGCTTCGCGGGCGGCCTTGAGCAGGTAGTCGGTGAGACGTTCGGCGGAGATGGGCCAGGCGGCCATGAGGTTCTGCCAGGCCAGGTAGTCGAGGTGGGGGTCGAAGCTGACCTGCGCCGACCACTCGGCCACGGCCGCCGCCCACTCGCCGGGGATCTCCGAGAGCACCGAGAGCCGGGCCCGTACGTCCTCGGAGCGCTTGGTGTCGTGGGTGGACAGGGTGGTCATCGTGTACGGGGACAATTCCGCGCAGAAGTCGTGGAACTCCCGCACCGGCACGCCGAACACGTCCGGCTCGCCGCCCACCTCGTTCAGGCAGGCCAGCGGGAACCACCGGTAGAGCGCGGTGTCCTCCACGCCCTTGGCCATAACGGGCCCGCACGACTGCTGGAAGCGCACGATCGCCTCGGCGGAGCCGTACAGGACCTCGCGGGCCACCGGGCCGACGGCGGGTGAGCAGGACTCGGCGGCCAACTCGACGATCTCGACGGACTCGGGCGGCGGAGGTTCGCCGGGCACCAGGTAGGCCCGGTAAACCGGCATCGCGGCGAGCAGTTCGCGCACGGCAGCGGCGTCGCCGCCTACGGGGGCACCACCGGCGGGGGCACCGCCAGCGGAAGCGCCGACGGCGGGCGTGCCACCTGCGGGAGCGCCGACGGCGGAAGTACCGACGGCGGGAGCGTCACCCGCGGAAGTGCCGACTTCGGGTGTGCCGACGGCGGGAGCGCCACCAGCGGAAGTGCCGACGGCCGAAGCGCCACCCGCGGGACCGCCACGCGCGGAAGTGCCGACGGCCGAAGCGCCGCCTGCGGGAGCGCCACCTGCGGGCGTGCCGACGGCAGAGGTGCTGGCGGTGGGGGTGCCGGTGGTGGAGGTGCCGGT
>NZ_SSXE01000044.1 GCF_021699195.1 Nonomuraea sp. MG754425
ATCCCGGCCGAGGTCGGGAACCAGACGAGCCGCCCGCCCGCCGAGCCCACCCCCTGCACGCCGGGCACGTACGGGAGCGCGGGCGGGCCGAAGTACGACGTCCCGCTCGCGCACAGCAGGTCCAGCGGGGTGATCGGGGCGGCCAGGACGCCCACCCGCTCCCATCCCGGGCCCGGCACGGGCGGCGGGCGGCCGGACACGACGGGCGGCTCCCCGCAGGTCTCGATCCGCGCGGCCAGCGTCGTCCGGTCCGCGCCGGGGCCGGTGCGCCCGTCCATCAGGTGGCGATGTCCGGGTACGGCAGCCGCACGTGCGCCAGCCGCCGCGCGTACTCGGTCTGGAAGCCGAGCGGCGGATGATCCCGCTCGAACATCGCGATGAACAGCGTCAACGTCAGGAACGGATGCGCGCCCAGCTCGAACAGCCGCGGGTAGTCGTGCGCGGCCAGCGCCTCCCGCTCGGCGTCCTCGAAGCACAGCCAGGTGGACGACTCGTCCGCGTGACAGCCGAGGATGCGGTTCGCGCGGGCCGACTCCCACCACTCCACGGTCGCCCGGGGCTCGGCGCGGTAGCGCTCGACCAGCTCGGGGTCACGATCGACGGTGAACAGGAACTTGTTCAGCAGGTACTTGCTCACGACCGGCCGCCTCCGTCCGGGTACCAGGTGAAGTACGCCTCCATGGTGTGGAACAGGTCATAGGTGTCCACGTAGTCGGCCTTACGGCCGTCGCCCGCCACCCCCATCATGAGCATGAAGTCCATGAACCCGTGGGTGGCGTTCCCCGGCAGGTGCAGGCTGTCGAGGGTGACCTCGGCCAGGCAGCCCTCGACGTCCCCCGAGGAGATCCACTCCACGGCCTTGCGGTCGAACTCGGGGTCGGGGCCGTGCGGTCCGAACTGGCGCGGCCCGCCGAGTTCGAGCGACAGGTGCCCGGTGCCGATGACCGCGACCCGCCGCCTGGCCGGCCACGACTCCACCATCTCCCTGATGGCCCTGCCGAGCTGCACGAACCGCTTCGGCCGCGGCAGCGGAGGGGCGAAGATGTTGGTGTAGACGGGCACGATCGGCAGGTCGTTCTGCGGGCGCAGCGTGATGATCGGGCAGGTGATCGAGTGGTCGATCCGCAGCTCGTTGGAGAAGGCCAGGTCGAACCCGGCGTCCAGGCCCTCGCGCAGGAGGTGCGCCGACAGGTCCTCCTGCCCCGCGCACACCAGCCGGGGGAGCCCGAACTCGCGTTCCTCGTTGAAGAAGTTCCCGTCGTAGCAGGGCGCCTTGCCGACCAGGAACTGCGGCATGTTGTCCAGCCAGAGCTGGTGGAAGTGGTCGGAGCCGACCATGACCAGCACGTCCGGCCTGGCCCTGGTGAGCGTCTGCCGGAACGCCTCCACCTTGCGCACCCACTCGTCGGCGAACGGCGGGCGCTCCTCGCCGGTCGCGGTGCTGGCGCGATAGTAGAAGGGATGGTGGGTGGACGCGACGACCGCGACGAGCTCAGCCATGCAGACCTCCATCGGGGAACGGCTCGGGCGGGACGGACCGGTTGTTCAGGTCCACGGACAGGAAGATCTCGCCGGCCACCGGGCGGCGCAGCTCCTCGGCGAGCTGCCCGATCAGCCCGGCGGTCCTGGCCAGCAGCGCGAAGCCGCGCAGCAGCTCCAGCGGCAGCCCCAGGTCGGCCAGCGCGGCCCCGCACGCGCCGGCCCCGTTGAGCGGCAGCGTCCGGCCGAGCACACGCGGGTGCACCCGTCCGACGGCGGCGAACAGCGACAGGTGCGGCCCGAACAGCCCCTCCTCGGCCGCGATCTCGAACAGTCGCTCCGTGCGCGGGTCGCCGTCCTTGTGCACGTGGTGGCCGAGCCCCGGGACGAGCCGGCCGGACGCGCGCCGGGCCCGTACCGTCTCCAGGGCGAGCGCGTCCCAGCCGGAGTCGTCGCACGGCAGCGGGTCGTGCCGCGCGACCACCTCATCGAGGAACCGGCCGCAGTCCTCGGTGACGCCGAGGAAACGCGAGCCGCCGCCGAGCAGCCCCGCCGCCAGCGCCCCCTGGACGGAGTCCGGCGCCGACAGGTACGTCAGCCGGGTCACGATCGCGGTCGGCGTGAACCCGTGATCGGCCAGCGCGGCCAGCACCGCCTCGAACACCCGCACCTCGCCCGGCGCGGGCCGGCGCTGCGTGGCCAGCCAGAACGCCAGCTCACCGAAGCCGACCTCGCCCATCACGTCGGCGGCCAGGTCGTGCCCGAGCAGGGTGATCGACTCACGCGTGGACGCCCCGAGCGCCGTCGGATACCCGCCCCCGCCCGTCTGCGCGGGCCGCTCGCCTCCGCCCGCTCGCTCGGGCTGCTCGCCCTCGTGCGCCTGCTCGGGCCTCCTGCCCCCGTCTACCTGCGCGGGCCGCTCGCCGCCCACCTGCTCGGGCTGTCCGGCCGCGGTTGCTCGGGCGGGCCCGCTCGTCGGCCGGTGCTCACTCATGGGAGTCCTCCAGCCAGGCGCGTAGTTCGGCGCCGTGCTCGTCCAGTTCGGGGGGCGGCAGGGCGTACCCGGCCGGGGTCTCGGAGAAGCGGATCGGGTGCCGGGTCGTCGGCACCGCCCGCTCGCCCTCGCCCACCACCACGACCGGCTCCAGCCCGAACCGCTCGGCCGCCGCGAAACCGCCGTCGATCGTGTTGATCGGCCCGCTCGGCACCCCCGCCGCCACCAGCAGCGCGAACCACTCCTCCGCCGGCCGGGTGACCAGCCGCGCGACGAGCAGCGGCCGCAGTTCGTCGCGCCGCTGCGTCCGGTCGGCGTTACGGGCGAAGCGCGGGTCGTCGGCCACCTCGGGGATGCCGAGCACCTCGCACAACTTCCTGAACTGCCCGTCGTTGGCCGCCGCCACGATCAGGTCGTGATCGGCGGTGGGCAGCGGCTCGTACGGGAACACGCTCGGGTGCGCGTTGCCCATCCGGAACGGCACCACGCCCCCCGCCACGTAGGCGGAACTCTGGTTCACCAGGCCGGTCAGCGCCGACGACATGAGGTTCACCTCGACGTGCTGGCCCCGCCCGGTCGCGTCGCGGTGCCGCAGGGCGGCCAGCACGCCGATCACCGCATGGTTGCCCGCCATCACGTCGAACACCGAGATCCCGGCCCGGTACGGCGGCCCGCCGGGCTCCCCGGTCAGGCTCATCAGCCCCGACATGGCCTGCACCATCAGGTCGTAGCCCGGCACCCGCGCCCCGGCCCCCGACCCGAACCCGCTGATCGAGGCGTACACCAGGCCCGGGTTGGCGGCGCTGACGGCCGCGTAGCCGAGCCCGTACCGGTCCAGGCCGCCCGGCCGGAAGTTCTCCACCAGCACGTCGGCGCGCCGGGCCAGCTCCCTGGCCAGCCGTGCGTCCCGCTCGTCCCGCAGGTCGAGGGCGATCGACCGTTTGCCCCGGTTGACCCCGAGGTAGTACGTGGACGTCTCGCCCCGCGCGGGCGGCGTCCACGACCGTGTGTCGTCACCTCGCGGGCCTTCCACCTTGACGACGTCGGCGCCGAGATCGGCCAGCAGCATCGTCGCGTACGGTCCGGCCAGGACCCTGGAGAAGTCGGCCACCAGCACCCCGGCCAAAGGCCCGTCGGCCATCCGGCCTCCTCTCGTGTCCGCTCAACGGACGTATGTCCGCTCTCGTGATCCCAGCACCCGGCCGCGTGCCCGTCAACCGTCTTGACAGGACATTCCCGGCTCATCACAGTGACGGTGACCGTACGGCGGACGTTTGTTCGCTAGCGAGGAGCGTGCCATGAACGACTTCGAGGACGGACGCCCCCTGGTGCTGCGCGGCGGCACCGTGCTGACCATGGACGGGCCCGCCACGGGCCGCCGCGTGCTGCCCGGCGCGGACGTGCTGGTCGTCGGCGACCGGATCGCCGCCGTCGGCCCCGGCCTGGAGGTCCCAGGAGGCACCGCCGAGATCGACGCCTCCGGCGGCATCGTCATGCCCGGCATGATCGACACGCACCGGCACATGTGGCAGACCGCGCTGCGCGGCTACGGCGCCGACTGGACCCTCACCCAGTACTTCGTCTGGTTCTACCTCGAACACGGCAAGCTGTTCCGGCCCGAGGACGTGCACGCGGGCAACACCCTCGCCGCCGTCGAGGCCCTCGACGCGGGCGTCACGACCGTCGTCGACTGGTCGCACGGCCTGCGCACCCCCGACCACGCCGACGCCGCCGCCGACGCGCTGCTCGCGGTGCCCGGCCGGTACGTGCTCGCCTACGGCGACCTCCAGCGCCCGCCCGCCGAGTGGGCGACGGCCCCCGGGTTCCGCGACTTCGTCCGCAGGAGGATCACCGGCGACGACCGGCTCGGCTTCCAGCTCGCCTTCGATGTGCTCGGCGACCCGTCCTTCCCCGAGCGGGCCGCCTTCGAGGTGGCCCGCGACCTCGGCGTCACCGTCACCACGCACGCCGGGGTGTGGGGCGCCACCGGCGACGACGGGATCCGGCTGATGCACGAGCACGGCTTCATGACGCCCGGCACCGTCTACGTGCACGCCGCGTCGCTGTCGGCCGACTCCTACCAGCGCATCGCGGCCACCGGCGGCTCGATCTCGGTCTCCACGGAGAGCGAGCAGAGCGCCGGGCAGGGCTACCCGCCCACGTGGGCCATCCGCGCGCACGGGATCCCGGTGTCGCTGTCGATGGACACCAGCGTCTGGTGGAGCGGTGACCTGTTCTCCGCCATGCGCGCCACCCTCGGCGCCGACCGCTCCCGCGAGCACCTGGAGGCGCACGCCAGGGGCGAGACGGTCACGCACTGCGCGTTACGCGCCGAGCAGGTCGTGGACTGGGCCACCCGGGGCGGCGCCGCCGCCATCGGCCGCGACGACCTGGGCGCCGTCGCCCCGGGCCGCAAGGCCGATCTCGTGCTCGTCAAGAACGACGCCTCGCCCGTGTCGTTCCCGCTGCTCCACCCGTACGGCCAGATCGCCTTCCAGGCGCAGCGCGGCGACGTGCACACCGTGCTGGTGAACGGCCGGGTGGTCAAGCACGCCCACCGGCTGGTCGGCGTGGACCTGGCCGCCGCCCGCGCCGAGGCCGGGCGCACCGTCGAGTACCTCAGGGCGGCCATGGGAGAGGAAGCCTGGGAGAAGGGCATGAACCCGGACATCCCCGCTACGAAGATCCTCGACAATCCGTACACGTACACCGACTACCGCAGCGACTCCACCCACCGCCGCTGACCGGGCCCGTCACCAGGAGATCGGCGGTCGCGGCAACCCGTAAAGTCGGACCAAGCCAATCCGAGGCAAGCGAGGGCGTCCATGGCACGTGGTGAGACCGGACCTGACTTCATCGAGGCGCTGGCCCGCGGCCTCGACGTGATCAGGGCCTTCCAGCCGGGCCGCCCGGTCATGTCGCTGACCGAGGTGGCCACGGCCGCCGGCCTGGCCCGCCCCACGGCCCGCCGCATCCTGCTCACCCTCCAGGAACTCGGTTACGCCAGGCAGGAGCGGGGCGGGTTCGCGCTCACGCCCAGGGTGCTGGAGCTGGGGGTGACGTACGTGCGCTCGATGGGCCTGTGGGAGGTGGCCCGCCCGCACCTGGAACGGCTGGTCACGCAGACGCGCGAGTCGTCGTCGATCGCCCAGCTCGACGGCTCCGACATCGTGTACGTGGCCAGGGTCGCCGTGCCGAAGATCGTCACGCTGTCGGTGCAGATCGGCACCCGGTTCCCGGCGCTGCAGACGTCCCTGGGCAAGGTGCTGCTGGCCGCGCTGCCGCCCGCCGAGGTGGAGCGGGTGCTGGCCGAGCCGAGCCGCTCGGGCATCGAACCCCGCTGGCGGCCGGACGCCAAGGAGCGCGAGGCGGCGCTGCGCGCGGTGCGGGCCAAGGGCTGGGCGGTGACCGACGAGCAGCTCGCGCCGGGCATCAGATCGGTGGCCGCGCCGTTGCGCGACGGGCTCGGCAACGTCATCGCGGCGGTGAACGTCAACGCGCACGCCGCCGAGACCTCCGTCGGCAAGCTCACCGAGGAGCACCTGCCGCGGCTGCTGCAGACGGCCGGCGCGATCAGCGCGGACTGGGCGGCGTACGAGGCGGTGCCGCACGTGACCGCGTCCTGATCGCGCACCGGGTGAGCGTTCCGTCCGGGAAGCCGGCGAGTTCCTGGGTCTTGCCGGTTTCGGGCAGGCGGCTTTGAATGTGCCCCATACGGGATCTTCCTGGAGGGACACATGCGCGGCTTACGGGCGTCCGCTGTCGTTTCGATGATCGTCCTCACCTCGTTACTCGGACCCGCGCCATCGGTGCCGGCGGTGGCCGGGCCGGCCGACCCCGAACCGGTCTCCCTGGTCACGCTGTCGGTGCGGGACCGGGCCGCCATGGAGAGCCTCGTCGCCTCCGGGGCCGACCTCACCGAACGCGTCCGCCCGCAGGCGGACGGCAGCGTCCAGGTCGACGCGGTCCTCACCCCCACCGGGCTCGCCGCCCTGCCCGACGGCGTGACCGTGGCCCCGCGCGGCGCCCCGGCCCCGGCCGCGCCGGCCGCGCCGCGGGCGAGCGCGGCGGAGCAGGACCGGATCGTCGTCGAACGGGCGGTCTGGTACCGCTCACGCGACGGGTACTTCCTGTCCGTCGAGGCGAGCAGCAGCGCCGCCCAGGCCGCCACCCTCACCGTCACCTGGCGGGGCCGGCACGGCACGACCGGCCAGGCGCAGATGGTCGCGTACGTGGACGCGGGCACGTACCTGGGACACCAGTTCAGCACCCCCGTCCCGGCGGACGACCAGCCGCAGCGGATCACCGTCGCCTCGACGGGCGGCGGCACGGCCGAGGCCCGCGTGGGGGAGTGGCCCGACGGCCGCCGGCCCGACCGCGCCGGCCCCGGCTACCAGAAGGACTTCATCACCCAGTACATGCCGCCCGGCCAGCTCAACGAGCGCATCAAGGCGCTGCACCGGCGCTACCCCGCCCTCACCGACCTGATCACGCTGCCGTACCGGACGAACGGCTACCGCAGGCACGCCCAGGCACTGATCGGCACGCCGCCCGGCGCGGCCGTCGTCGTCACCTCGGCCGCCTACGGCTCCGAGGGCGGCGAGGACGTGTCCGTCGAGCTGGCCGCCCCCGGCGCGCCCGACCGGCCGCTCCGGGTCGGCGTGGACGGCAAGCTCGTCACGGTCAGCCTGGCCACCGACGGTTCCGGCGCGCCGGTCAGCACCGCCGCCCAGGTCGTCGCGGCGGTCAACGCCGTATCCGGCGGTCCTGTCCGGGCCGCCCTGTACCGGAGCGATCCCGGGGCGGGCGTCATGGCCGCCGCGCCGCCCGTCCGGCTCGACGACTTCCTCAACGCCCCGGCCGACGTCTCCCGCGCGCCCGCGCAGGTGCTCGCCCTGCGCATCGGCGCGCGCCGCGACGGCTCGCGCACCGGCGTGCTCGCCTACGCGCAGGAGCACGCCCGGGAATGGGTGACGCCGCTGGTCACGATCGAGGCGGCCGAGCGGCTGCTGCGCAACCACGCCACCGACAAGGCCACCCGCCGGCTGCTGGAGCGCACCGACATCTTCATCGTGCCGACCGTCAACCCCGACGGCGCGAACTACAGCTTCTACGACTTCGCCTCCCAGCGGAAGAACATGACCAACCACTGCCCGGCCCAGCAGTCCGACCCGGCCCTGCGCAACGCCTGGGGCGTGGACGTCAACCGCAACTACGCCGTCGGCTCGCTGTCCGACGGCTACTTCGGCGCCTCCGCCAACTGCCAGAGCGGCACCTACGCCGGGCCCGGCGAGCTGTCCGAGCCCGAGAGCCGCAACGTGATGTGGCTGGCGCAGCGCTACCGCAACATCCGGTTCGCCATGAACGTGCACAGCTACGGCGGCTACTTCATGTGGCCTCCCGGCGCCTACCGGCAGGACGGCCGCGTCACCCTGCCCAGGCCCACGCCTCGGGAGGAGGCGTACTTCCTCAGCTCGGCCCGTACGATCGAGCAGGCCATCACCGCCGAGCGGGGCACCGTCATCTGGCCGCAGCAGACCGGCCCCGTGACGGACGTGCTCTACTCGGCGGCCGGGAACTCCGCCGACCAGCTCTGGTACGACCACGGCGTCTACGGCTGGGACTTCGAGGTCGGCGCCGACCTGTGGAACCCGGCGACCCGCAGGTGGGAGGGCGTGGGCTTCCAGCCGCCGTTCGAGGAGGGGCACGCGGAGGCGATGGAGTTCGCCGCGGGCCTGATCGCCCTGATCGGAGTCGCCGCCGACTACCGAGAACCGTAACCACCTCCGGCCGCTTCCCCGGCCCGGTGCCGCCCACCGGGCCGGACCGGGCCAGGATGGTGCTAGATTTTACCTTCCGGTCGGGTTTGATCCCGGCCGGAAGCTGTTTCTATGACCACATCTCATGTGACATCACACGCGGACGTCCGCCCCGCGACGGCCGCCGACCGTCCCACCATCGAGCGCCTGTGGCTGATGTTCCGCCACGACATGGCGGACTTCCAGGGCGGCCTGCCCAGCCCCGGCGCCACCTACCACAGCGACCGCCTGCGCGCCGCGTTCGAGGACGACGGCTGGGCGCCCTACCTGTTCACCAGCGGCGAGTCACCCGTCGGGTTCGCGTTCGTGCGCGCGCTGTCCGGCCCGGCCCGCGTGCTGAACAGCTTTTTCGTGGTCCGCGGCGCCCGCCGCTCGGGCCTCGGGCTGACCGCCGTGCGCGAGGTGATCGCCCGCCACCCCGGCCCCTGGGAGATCGCCTTCCAGGACTCGAACACGGCGGCCGTCGCGTTCTGGCGGCGGGTGGCCACGGAGGTCGCCGGTGCGGCGTGGACGGAGGAACGCCGGTCCGTGCCGCACCGGCCCGACGTCCCCCCGGACGTGTGGATCTCCTTCACCACCGCCTGACCCGGAGGATCACGCGGGAGCGTAACCGGCGGGGCGCGTGGTGAACGTGCCCCGCCCCTGCGTCCGGCCGCGCAGCCGGGTGGCGTACCCGAACACCTCGGCCAGCGGCACCACCGCGGTGATCACCACCGCGCCGGGCAGCGCCCGTGAGTCCGAGATGCGCCCGCGCCGCGCCGACAGGTCGCCCAGCACGCCGCCGGCCATGTCGTCCGGCACGGTCACCGTCACCTCCACCACCGGTTCCAGCAGCACCATCGCGCACCCGCGCAGCGCCTCGCGCAGCGCCAGCCACCCGGCCATCCGGAAGGCCGCCTCGGAGGAGTCCTTCACGTGGGTGGCGCCGTCGGTCAGCGTCACCCGCAGTCCGGTCACCGGATGACCGCCGAGCGGGCCGGCGGACAGCGCGTCCCGGCAGCCGGCCTCGACCGCCCGCACGTACTCGCGCGGCACCCGCCCGCCGGTCACCGTCGAGGCGAACGCGAAACCGTCGTCCGCCGGCTCGACGTCGATCGTCACGTGCGCGAACTGCCCGGCCCCGCCGTCCTGCTTGACGTGCCGGTACAGCAGCCCCGACACGCCGCGCGCGACCGTCTCCCGCAGCGCCACCTGCGGGCGGCCGACGGCGACCGTCAGCCGGTGGTCGCGCCGGAGCTTCTCCGCCGCCACCTCCAGGTGCAGTTCGCCCATCCCGGACAGCACGATCTGCCCGGTCTCGGCGTCGGTGCGGACGGCCAGCGAGGGGTCCTCCTCCGCCAGCCGGGCCAGCGCCGCCGCCAGCCGGTCGCCGTCGAGGCTCCCGCGCGCCTCGACGGCCACCGACACGACCGGCTCGGTCGCCTGAGGCGGCTCCAGCAGCAGCGGCGCGTCGGCGGCGCACAGCGTCGCCCCGGTGCGGACCGCCTTCGGCCCGACGACGGCGACGATGTCGCCGGCCGTCGCCATGTCCGTCTCGGCGTGCCGGTCGGCCTGCACCCGCAGGATCCGGCCGATCCGCTCGGTCCGGCCCGTGCCCGCGTTCAGCACCGTGTCCCCCTTCCGCATCGTGCCCGAGTAGATCCGCAGGTACGTCAGCCGCCCGGTCGCGGTCGCGCTCACCTTGAACACCAGCGCCGCCAGCGGTGCGAGCGGATCGGCCGCCCGCCGCGCGCCGTCCTGCCCGCGCACGGCGGGCACGTCCAGCGGCGAGGGCAGATACCGGACGACGGCGTCCAGCAGCGGTTCGATCCCGCGATCCCGGTAGGCCGAGCCGCACAGCACGACCACGCCCGCACCGGAGGCGGTCAGCTCGCGCAGCGCGGCGATCAGCGTCGCCTCGGAGATCGACGGCTCGGCGCAGAACTCCTCCAGCGCGCCCGGATGCAGCTCGGCCACCGCCTCCTCCAGCAGCCTGCGCCGCCGCAGCGCCTCCTCCAGGAGGTTCGCCGGCACCGGGCCGGCCTCGTACGCGCCGCCGGTCCACCGCAGGGCCCGCATGGCGAGCAGATCGACCACGCCGGCGAAGCCGTCCTCGCGTCCGATCGGCAACTGCGTGACCAGCGGCGCGGGGTGCAGCCTGCGGCGGATCGACTCCACCGCCGCGTCGAGGTCGGCCCCCGCCCGGTCCAGCTTGTTGACGAACGCGATGCGCGGGACGCCGTGCCGGTCGGCCCGCCGCCACACCGACTCGCTCTGCGGCTCCACCCCGGCCACGCCGTCGAACACCGCGATCGCGCCGTCGAGCACCCGCAGTGCCCGCTCGACCTCGTCGGAGAAGTCGACGTGGCCGGGGGTGTCGATCAGGTTGATGCGGTGGCCGTCCCACTCGCAGCTCACCGCGGCGGCGAAGATCGTGATGCCGCGGTCGCGTTCCTGGGGGTCGAAGTCGGTGACGGTCGTGCCGTCGTGCACCTCGCCGCGCTTGTAGGTGGCGCCGGTCAGGTAGAGCATCCGCTCGGTGACGGTGGTCTTGCCGGCGTCCACGTGGGCGAGGATGCCGAGGTTGCGGATGGTTGGCAGGGGATCGAAAACGTGAGCACGCACAGCCCATGCCCCTTTCGGGACTCATTTCGGACAGGACGGCGCGATCGAGCGGCCCGCGAACGGTCTTCGTCAGGCAGCGGCCGGTGACGGCCGCGCAGCCGTCACCGGAGCGACGAAGACACCAGGATCACCTCGAAACGCGACAGGGAGACCACGGCGGTGCCGCTGGCGTGGCGCACGGCCGGCTCCCTTCCCTCGTCACGTCTTGGGCGTCGGATGGCGAGTGTAGTGAGGCCCGGGGCGCGCGGGGAAACGATTTTTCTCTCGGTCGCCTGGCTGCCCCCGGCGCGAGACGTGCCCGTCATTTCGGCGTGTCGACATAGTCGCGAGGACCCTTCAGGGAAGGACGCACGTCCATGACGATCTCTCTTGACACCGGCAGGTACACGGTCGGCATGGCCACCGGCGCCGCCGACCTGCGGGCGGCCCAGCGACTGCGGTACGCGGTCTTCGCCGAGGAGATGGGGGCGCGGCTCGACAGCCCGGTCTCCGGTCTCGACGCCGACCGGTTCGACGCCTACTGCGACCACCTGCTCGTCCGCGACGGCGCGCAGGTGGTGGGCACGTACCGGCTGCTGCCGCCGGGGCGGGCCGAGCGGCTCTACTCCGACGGCGAGTTCGACCTCAGCGGCCTCGCGCCGATCAGGAAGGGCCTGGTGGAGGCCGGCCGGACGTGCGTGCACCCCGACCACCGGGGCGGCACGGTGGTCGCGCTGATGTGGGCCGGGATCGCCAGGTACATGGTGTCGGGCGGCCACCGGTGGCTGGCGGGCTGCTGCTCGGTGCCGCTCGGCGACGGGGGCGCGCTGGCCGCCGCCGTGGTGGACCGGGTGCCGCTCGGCCCGCGGGAGCACCGCGTGTGGCCGCGCGACCCGTGGCGCTCGGACGCGGCGCCGCCGCCCGGCCGGTTCGCCGCGCCGCCGCTGCTGCGCGGTTACCTGCGGCTGGGCTCGTGGGTGTGCGGGGAGCCCGCCCACGACCGGGACTTCGGCACCGCCGACTTCTTCATGCTGCTGTCGATGGCCCAGGTCAACACCCGCTACCTGCGTTACTTCCTCGGAGAGCCGCTGTGAGCACGGCACTGCCGCAGGTCAACCCCTGGCGTCCGCTGGGGACCTGCACGCCGGCCGCCTGCGTGCGGGACCCGCTCGCCGCAGTGGGACGGGCCCGGCGCGCCGCCCGGCTGCTCGGGGCCCTGGCGGTCGTGCTGGCGGGCGTGCCCGTCGCCATCGCGGCCCGCCTCTGCCGGACGGACCACGACCGGGCCCGGCTCACCCGGTCGTGGGCCCGGCTGATGCTGCGGGTGCTCGGCATCGGCCTGGACGTCCACGGGACGGCCCCGGCCGGCGAACTGCTCGTGGCCAACCACACGTCCTGGCTGGACCCGCTGGTCATCGCCGCCACGGTGCCGTCGCGTCCGCTGGCCAAGCGGGAGGTGGCCGGCTGGCCGGTCGTCCGGATCCTGGTGGCGGGCGCGGGGGCGCTGTTCATCGACCGGGAACGGCTCCTGACGCTGCCGTCGGCGGTGGCGGACGTGGCCGGCGCGCTGCGGGCGGGCGACACGGTGGTGGCCTTCCCAGAGGGCACCACGTGGTGCGGACGGGCGATGGGCGGCTTCCGTCCGGCCGTCTTCCAGGCGGCGATCGACGCGGGAGCCCCGGTCAGGCCGGTCGTCCTGCGCTACCGGGAAGGGGGCGCGGCCTCCACCAGGGCCTGTTTCGTGGGCGACGACTCGCTGCTGGCCTCGCTCCTGCGGGTCACCGCCACCCGGGATCTGGCCGTGGAGGTGACGCTGCTGGCCCCCGAACCACCCCCGCCCGCGGCGCGCGGACGGTGGGCGCGGGCGGAATTGGCGGAAATCGTGGAGGCCCGTGTACGCGCGGATGTGCCGCTCTGCCACGCCCCCTGAGCTGGGCGCGGGCGTTTGATGTGGCCACGACGATGGTAGGGGCTATTTAGCAGGGGATATGGAGATCGCCCCGCTATAGGAAGCCTTCCCACGGAAAGAAGGCGTGACAGGCGGTCTCCGCGGTTATTGAGACCGCTGGATCGGGGGAACCCAAGATGCGCAAGATGCTCACCGGGCTGGGCCTGGCGTTCTTCTTGACGCTAGTCCCGGCCGCTGCCGCGACGGCCGACACACCGGTCGCGCCCGTCGCCCAGAGCCAGGTGACACCCGCACCGAACGAGAACATGCACAGGGACGACGGCGGCGGTAAGGCCGGGCTGTGGGGCCTGCTGGGTCTGCTCGGACTGCTGGGCCTGGCCGGCATGCGCAAGCAGCGCAACACGGTCGGAACCGCCGAACACGTCCCGCACCGTACCCCCCGGCCGTAATCGCGCCGGGCTCCGGCCGCCGGCCGGGGTGAGGTCCTGAGGTGACACGGCTGCCGTCACGACAGCCGTGTCACACCCTTTGGCCGGTTCCCGCGGCTTGTGGCCGTGCGCGGAGCCGGTCGTCTCCCGGTGGGCGTCGTCACCCGGGCGCTCGGAGTTCCGCCGCCGCGGCAGGCCGCAGCACGGAGGCGGGCGGGCCCTGCGCGACCAGGCGGCCCTCGTGGAGGAGCAGGCAGTGGTCGGCGCGCCCGGCCTCGTCCGGATCGTGCGTGACGTGGACGATCGTGACCCCACGGGCCCGCTCCCGGTCGAGCACCGCGGCGATGTGCCGCCGCGCGTCCGCGTCCAGGCCCGTCGTGGGCTCGTCCAGCAGGAGCAGGGACGGCTGCTGCGCCAGCCCCTGAGCGAGGAGCACCCGCTGCCGCTGCCCGCCTGACAGGGTGCTCAACCGGCGCGCGGCCAGCGACGACACCTCCAGCGCGGCCATGCACGACGCCACGATCGACCAGTCGTGCGCCGTCAGCCGCCGCCACGGGCCGCGCGCCGCCCACCGGCCCATCGCCACCGTCTCGCGCACGGTGATCGGCAGCGTGTCGGAGACCGCGTCGCGCTGCACCACGAGACCGGGCCGCTCGGGGCCGGGGCGCTCGACGGTGCCGCGCGCCGGCCGGATCGTGCCGGCCAGCACTCCGAGCAGGGTGGACTTCCCTGAGCCGTTCGGGCCGACGACGGCGGTGACGCCCGCGCGGGGCAACCGGGCCGACAGCCCGCGCAGCACCGTGGTGCGCCCGTAGCCCGCCGTGACGTCCCTGAGCACGACCCCGTCACTGCCCTCCATGAGACCTCCAGTTGAGAATGACAATGGTTTTCATTATAGAGTCTTGGCTCATGGACTGGTTGGTTGATCCCTTTCAGGTGTCATTCGTCCGGCAGGCGCTCTGGGCGGGCATCCTCGTGTCGCTGCTCTGCGCGCTCGCCGGGACGTGGGTGGTGCTGCGCGGCATGGCCTTCCTGGGCGACGCGATGTCCCACGGGATGCTGCTCGGAGTCGCGCTCGCCTCGATGACCGGAGTGAACGTGCTGATCGGCGCGCTGCTCAGCGCGGGCGGCATGGCGGCCGGGGTGAGCGCGCTCGGCCGGCACGCGCGCCTGTCCCAGGACACCGGCATCGGCCTGCTCTTCGCGGGCATGTTGTCGCTGGGCGTGATCGTCGTCTCCCACTCCCGGTCCTTCGCGGTGGACCTGACCGCGTTCCTGTTCGGCGACGTGCTGGCGGTCACCGGGGACGACCTGGCCGGGCTGGGCGCGGCGCTCGTCCTCACGGCCGCGGTGGCGGTGCTCGGCCACCGGACGTTCGTCGCGCTCGCCTTCGACCCGCGCAAGGCCCACACGCTCGGCCTGCGCCCCCGACCGGCGCACGTCGTGCTGCTCGGGCTGGTCACGGTGGCGATCGTGGCGTCGTTCCACATCGTCGGAACGCTGCTCGTGTTCGGCCTGCTGATCGGGCCGCCCGCCGCCGCCGCGCTGTGGGCCCGCCGCATCCCGGCCATCATGCTCGGGGCGGCACTGCTCGGCGTCGTCTCGACCGTGACCGGGCTGGTCGTGTCCTGGCACGCCGGCACAGCCGCCGGCGCCACGATCGCCGCCGTGGCCGTGGGCCTGTTCTTCCTGTCGGCACTGGGCGACCTGCTGCGCCGCCGGCCCGTACGGACGGCGGGGCAGCCGCTGTGACCAGGACGATCGCGATCCTCGCCGGCGCCACCCTGCTCGCGGGCTGCGCCGCCGGCCCCGGCCCGCGGGAACAGATCCCGCACGGGTACGTCGAGGGCGCGCAGGAGGCGGCGGAACCGCAGCTCCGCCTCGTCCTGCACGACGGCCGCGGCGGCCCGGCGCACGTGCTCGACCTGCTCACGGAGCGGAGCACCGAGATCGCCCCGGCGGCGCGCCCCGGTGCACGCGCGATCACCGGGGACGGCCGCTACGCCTTCCTCACCACGGCCGACGGCGGGCTGCGCGTGATCGACGGCGGCGGCTGGACCGTCGACCACGGCGACCACGCGCACTACTACCGGGCCGTCACCCGCGACCTCGGCACCATCGCCGGACGCCCGCCCTACACGGTGACCGGCGACACGGCGCTCACCGCCGTCCGGTCCGGGGACGGCACGGTCACGCTGTACGACCGCGCCCGCATGGACCGGGGCGAACTGGCCGGGACGGGCCGGCTGACGGCCGACGCCGTCGTGCCCCACGGGCAGCGGCTGCTGGTCGCGCACTCCGGCGCCGTCCAGGTCAGGCCCAGGACGGGCGAGCCCGGCGCCGCCGTCGGAGCCTGCGCGGACCCGGAGGGCACCGCGCTCACCCGGCGCGGCGTGGTCTTCGGCTGCGCCGACGGGGCCCTGCTGGTCACCGAGAAGGACGGGACGTTCGACAGCGTGAAGATCCGCTACCCGCGCGGGACGGCGGCCGGCGAGCGCGCCCGCGCCTTCCGGCACCGCCCCGGCAGTTCGACGCTCGCCGCCCGCGCCGGGCAGCAGGGCCTCTGGGTGCTCGACGTGACGGCCAGGACCTGGCGGCTGGTGCGGACCGGCCCCGTCGTCGCGGTGAACGCCACCGGCGACGACACCCCCGTGCTGTCGCTGACCGGCGACGGCGTGCTGCGCGCGCACGACCCGGCCACCGGCAGGCAGACGGCCGGGACGAAACTCCTCGACGGCCCGGCCGCGGGCGCGGTGAGCATCGAGGTGGACACCGCCCGCGCCTACGTCAACGACCCGGCGGGCCGGGCCGTCCACGAGATCGACTACAACGACGGCCTGCGCCGCGCCCGCACCCTCAGGCCCGGCCTCGCGCCCGCCTACATGACGGAGACCGGGCGATGAGCGCGCTGCTGCGGCTCCTGGCCGCCCTCGCGCTCGTGACGGCGGCCGGCTGCGCCGGGACCGGCGGCTCGCCGCCCAGGGTGGTCGTCACCACCGACATCCTCGGGGACGTCACGCGGGCCGTCGTCGGCGACCAGGCCGAGGTGAGCGTGCTGATGAAGCCGGACTCCGACCCGCACTCGTTCGGCGTCTCCGCCCAGGAGGCCGCGCTGATCGAGAGCGCCGGGCTGATCGTCGGCAACGGGCTCGGCCTGGAGGAGGGCGTGCTGCGCAACGTGGAGGCCGCCCGGCGGGCCGGGGTGCCCGTGCTGGCGGTGGCGGAGCGGACCGACCCGATCACGTTCACCGCCGACGAGACGGCCGGGCGGCCCGACCCGCACTTCTGGACCGACCCGCGGCGCGTGGCCACGGCCGTGGACCTCATCGCCGAGCAGGTCGTCGCGCACGTGGACGGCGTGGACGCCGCCGCCGTCCGCGCCTCGGCCGCCGCCTACCGCCGGGAGGTCGAGCGGCTGGACGCCTGGGTCGGCGGGCAGGTCGCCACCGTCCCGCCCGAGGCCCGGCGCCTGGTGACCAACCACCACGTCTTCGGCTACTTCGCCCGGCGGTACGGCTTCGAGGTCGTCGGCGCGGTGATCCCCAGCGGCACCACGCTGGCCTCGCCCAGCGCCTCGGACCTGAAGTCGCTCAGCGACGCGATCCGCAGGACCGGCGTCAAGGCGATCTTCGCCGACTCCGCGCAGCCCGACCGGCTCGCCCGGGTGCTCGCCTCCGAGGCCGGCGTGGACGTCAAGGTCGTCCCCCTGTTCTCGGAGTCGCTGAGCCGCCGGTCGCCGGGGGCCGCCACGTACCTCGAAATGGTCCGCAGCAACACGAAAGCCATGGTCGACGGCCTCAACGGCCGCTGACGTCCCCTCAGAGAGAAAGGTGCACCACCTCCATGACCCGGCCCACCATCCAGGCCGCCGCCCCGGCGGCGCTGCTCGCCGGAGCACTCCTGCTCACCGCCTGCGGGACCGCGCCGGAGCCCGCGACGAACGCCGCCGCCCAGCCCGCCGCGACCGCCTCCCGGCCGGCGGTGACCGATCCCCTCGTGCTCACCTACGACGGCGGCCTGTACGTCGTCGACGGCCGGAGCCTCAAGCTGGTCGAGGACATCCCCCTCGCGGGGTACAACCGCGTCAACCCGGCCGGGGACGACCGGCACGTCCTCGTGTCCACCTCGACCGGCTTCCGCGTCCTCGACGCCGCCTCCGCCACGCTGAAGGACGACGAGTTCAAGGGCGTCAAACCGGGCCACGTGGTCCGGCACGCCGGCCGGACGGTGCTGTTCGCCGACGGGACCGGCGAGGTCACCCTCTTCGACCCCCGCGAGTTGGCCGCCGGCCTGCCCGAGGGCGAGGTGTACCGGGCCGCCACCGCCCACCACGGCGTCGCGATCGAGCTGGCGGACGGCGAACTCGTCATCACCCTCGGCACCGAGGAGAAGCGCACCGGCATCGCCGTCCTGGACAAGGAGCGCAAGGAGATCACCCGCAGCGAGCAGTGCCCCGGCGTGCACGGGGAGGCCGCCGCTCAGGGCGAGGCCGTCGTACTCGGCTGCGAGGACGGCGTCATCCTCTACAAGGACGGCGAGATCAGCAAGATCGACAGCCCGGACGAGTACGGCCGGATCGGCAACCAGGCCGGCTCGGACCTGTCCCCGGTCGTGCTCGGCGACTACAAGAAGGACCCGGACGCCGAACTGGAACGTCCCACCCAGGTCTCCCTCATCGACACCGCGAAGGGCACGCTCAAGCTGGTGGACCTCGGCACCAGCTACACCTTCCGGTCGCTGGCGCGCGGGCCGCGGGGTGAGGCGCTCGTCCTCGGCACCGACGGGGCCGTGCACGTCATCGACCCGGTGGCGGGCAAGGTCGTCAGGACCGTCGAGGTGCTCGGCGCGTGGAAGGAGCCCCTGGACTGGCAGCGGCCCCGGCCGAACCTCTTCGTCCGCGGCCAGGTCGGGTACGTGAGCGACCCGGACGGCAGGCGGCTGCACGCGGTGGACCTCGCCTCCGGGAAGGTCACCGGGAGCACGTCGCTGCCGCAGCCGCCGAACGAGCTGAGCGGCGTCGCCGGCTGATCCGCACGGCCTGGGGAACGGGCGCGCCCGCCCGTTCCCCGGGCTCACGCCGGGACGACATGGCCGACGCGGAAGAACCCGTCCGGGTCGTAGGCGCGCCGGACCGCGCGCAGCCGCCCGAGGTCGGCTCCCGTCCAGGCCGCCGCCGTCCGCGACGGGTCGGCCAGGAAGTTCAGGAACGTGCCGCCGTTCGCGTGCGGGCGCAGTTCCTCCGCCAGGCCCGGCACCACGGTGTCCAGGATCACGGTCAGCCTGGTGGAGCGGTGGCTGACCGGCCCGGCGTCCGTCCCGGGACGGCTCATGGCGCCGCCCCAGTGCCGGATCTCGATCGTCCGCGCCTGCTCGGAGGCCCGCAGCAGCGCGCCGATCACCTCGTCGGGGACGGTGTCGAACATGTCCATGTGCCGGTTCGGCGTGCCGCCCATGGACGCGGCCCCGTACGTGGTGGTGCCGGTCTCGTCCAGCAGTGCCGGGCCCGCCGCGCGCAGCAGCGGCGCGAGTTGCCGGCGGGCCTGCGCGGCCGTCCCGGCGTGCAGCACCTTCAGTTGCGCGACGCGCCGGCCGCGCAGCGCCGCCGGCGTCTGCTCGTCGTCCGGCATCCGCCTGAGCATGAGTGCGGTGCTGAGGTCGTCGGGGGCGCCGTCGATCCACGTCCGGTACGCCTCCAGCGTCCGCGCCGCCGCCTCGATCGGGAAGGACACGAACCCCGCGTACACCTCGTGCACCGGGTGGAGCCGGAACTCCAGCGCGGTCACCACGCCGAAGCCGGGGCCGCCGCCCCGCAGCGCCCAGAACAGCTCGGGATGCTCGGTGGGGCTCGCGGTCACGTGCCGGCCGTCGGCCAGCAGCACCTCGGCGCGCACCACGCTGTCGGCCGCGAACCCGTGCCGGCGGGCCAGCCACCCGAGCCCGCCGCCGAGCGTGTAGCCGGTGACGCCGACCGACGGCGCCGAGCCCGACAGCGGTGCCAGGCCGAACCGCGCGGCGGCGGCGAGCACCTGGCTCCAGCGCGCCCCCGGCCCCACGCGGGCGATCCGGCGGGCCGGGTCCACCAGCACCGACGCCATCGAGCCGGTCCTGACCAGGATGCCGCCGTCGCACGCGGCGTGCGTGCCGTGCCCCGTGGCCTGCACCGCGAACGGACGCCCGGTGGAGCGCGCCGTCAGCAGCGCGGCCCGCAGGTCGCCGACCCCGTACGCCTCGGCGATCAGCGCCGGGCGGGAGTCCACGGCCGGGTTGTGCGAGCGGCGTGCCTCGTCGTAGTCCGTCTCGCCCGGCAGGTGCGTCCGCCCGGTGAAGCCGGGCAGGCGGATCTCGTCCTGAATGGTGTGCGGCTGGCTCATCTCCGTCGGCCCCTTCTGTGCTCCTGTGATCCGAGATCACTGTGCTCGCGGGCGCTTACGGTCGGATTCCCATCGCCTTACCGGCGCCCTTAAGCACCCAGGATCTTGCCGCCGGGGCGGGCGGGCGTCGGACGTCCGTCGCCGTCTCGGCTACGCCGCCGGTCGTACGGGAGGGGGTGGGTACTACCCCAAGAGGGGTTCTATGTCAGGTAAGGCTAAGCCGACGGTAGTGCCGGTCCCCCTGGGGAGAAGCCATGCCCCGCGACGCGCCGTCGTCGCCCTCGTCGTCGCCCTGCTCGGCGTCAGCGCCTGTGGCGGGACGTCCGCGCCCGCCGCCTCCCCGCCGGGCAGGCGACCGCGCACTGCCCCTGGACCTGGACCGACGACCGTGGCAAGAACGTCTCCCTGCCCAAGCGGCCCGAGGCCGAGGCCCGCTTCGAGGCCGCCGGGGCCGCGCTCCGGAAGCTCGCCGCCGAGCGTCCCGACCTCAGCGTCATGATCGTCACCGGCACGCCGGAGTCGCTGTACGTCGCCTACCTGCCGGACCACCCCGACATCGCGTACTGAGGCGAACTGGGCCTGAACATCGTCTCGCCCGAACGGCCGACGGAGCGCGAAGGCGGTTTCTGGGAGGTGCTGAGCTGGGAGAACGCCGACAGGTACCAGGCCGGCGTGATCCTCGTGGACGCCCGCTCCCAGTCGATGAAGATCGAGGAGACGGCCGCGAAGCCGACCTGGGCCAGGCTGCCCGCCGTCAGAGCCGGCCAGCTCTACCCCTGGCACGCGGCCGAACGCTACAGCTACCTCGGTTACGCCGAGGTCATGGAGGAACTCGTGGCCGAGCTGGGCAGGTCGCGCGCCGACGTCGTCAAGGAGTGACGGGATCGACCTGGGCTGTAGGCTGCGTCAATGATCACGGTTGTCGACTACGACCCCGCGTGGCCCGCCCGCTTCGACGTACTCCGTGCGGAGTACGCCGGGGCGCTGGCCGCCGCCGAGGTGCCGGTGATCTCGATCGAGCACGTCGGCAGCACGTCGGTCCCCGGCCTGGCCGCCAAGCCGGTCATCGACTGCGACATCGTGGTGGCCGCCCGGCACGTCGAGGCCGCCTCGGACGTCCTGGCCGGGCTGGGCTTCTCCCCGGTCGGCGAGCTGGGCATCCCCCAGCGGTGGGCCTTCAAGGAGCCCGAGCGGCTGGCCGGCACCAACACCTACGTCATCGTCGAGGGCTCGCTGTCGCTGCGCAACCACCTCGCCGTCCGGGACGTCCTGCGGGCCGACCCCGTCCTGCGCGAGCGGTACGCCGCCGTGAAGAAGCGCGTCGGCGCGAGCGCCGCCGACATCTTCGCCTACGGGCGGGGCAAGAACGCGATGGTGCAGGAGATCCTCGCCGCGGCCGGTCTGGCGGCGGACGAGCGGGCCTCGATCGACGCCAACCAGGTGCCGACGTACGACGAGGTGCCGAGGTGACATCCCGGGCGCGATCAGCCGGCGGGTAGTTCCGCCAGCCAGGACCGCCATCGCGGCCCCTGGTCGTCCCCGCCCTCGAACAGCAGGTGCGAGGCGATCAGCGACCCGCCGAAGCCCTGCATGAGGCGGTACATGGCCGCGCCGGAGCGGATGCCGAGCGTCTGGGCGTTGCGGAAGTAGACGACCCCCTCGACGCCGTTGACGGCGACCCGGTCGCCCACGGCGGGCTCGCCGCCGAGCGTCGCGTACAGGCGGTCCCACGCCGGCGCCCAGTCCGCGACCGGCGGCCCGAACTCCGTGAGCGGTGTCGCCACCCGGCCCGCGAAGTGCCCGAGGTACTCCACCAGCGTCGCGAAGTACAGCTCCAGGCCCCTGGACATGGCCTCGAACTCGTCCTGCCAGTCGTCGCCGGGCAGGAAACCGCTGGTCACCATGCGGACGAGGGTGCTGCCCCGGTCGCGGCCCTCGATCATGAACTCGTAGGCGACGAAACGGCCGTCGTCGGCCTTGTCGCTGGAGTGGGCCAGGTGCCGCCCCGGCTCGGCGGCGGTGACGTGGGAGGGCGGCATGTCGAACGGGCCGAACGCGGTGCGCACGACGCCGTCGGCCACCTCGCTGCGCCCCAGGAACCACGAGTCGATGCCGGGCCCGGTCGAGATGGCCTCCCAGACCTCCTCCGGGGCGGCCCCGACCGTGGCCTCCAGCGGCACCTCGAAATCCTGGCCCACCTCAGTGCTCCTGCTGCGCGGCGGTCACGGAGGGGTGGACCGCCACGATCAGCCGGTGCTCGCGCCCGCCCTCGGCGGACTCGTCATGATATTTGCTGATCAGCGAGGTCACGCACTGCGTCAGCTCCTCCGCGAACGCCGCCCGGTCGGCCGCCGACGCGAAGCGCACCTCGCCGTCCACGGCGAACGTCGCCACCCGCTTCTGCGCCTTGGCCGCCCCGGTGACCAGGGTGCCGACATCCCGTACGAGCTGCGCCGCCAGCGCCAGCAACCAGCGGGCCGACAGCCGGTCGGGCGACCTCGCGGGGTCGGGCTGCACGGAGGACAGCGCGGTGGGGGAGATCACGAACGAGGCCGCCGTGGCCTGCATCACCCGCTCGGTGACGTTGCCCTTCCTGCGCTCCTCGACCAGCTCCACCAGGCCGTGGCGTTCGAGGGTGCGCAGGTGGTAGTTGACCTTCTGCCTGGCCAGGCCCACCTTGGCCGCCAGGGACGTCGCCGAGCCGGGTTCCACCAGCTCGGCCAGCAGTTTCGACCGCATGGGGTCGAGCGACGCCTCGGCTGCCGCGGCGTCCTCGATCACCGCCACTTCGTACATGGGGAAACGATGGCACCGAAAAAAATCATTGTCAAGCCGTGATCGGCGCCGGACGGACCACGTCCACCCGGCGCGTGGACCCCGTCGCGCGGCGCTAGGCTCGTGCCGTGCGCGATCCGGATCTTCCTGCCATCGCCGGGCGGCTGGCCGCGGTGCCGGGCGTGGTGGCCGTCGCGCTGGGCGGCAGCCGCGCGCGCGGCACCCACCGCCCGGACAGCGACATCGACCTCGGCCTCTACTACCGGGGACGGCCCGGCGTCGCGGAACTGCGCGCGCTCGCACGCGAGCTGACGGGCGAGGACACCGCCGTCACCGAGCCCGGCGGCTGGGGGCCATGGGTGGACGGCGGCGGCTGGCTCACCGTCGGCGGCCGGCGGGTGGACTGGATCTACCGCGACCTCGACCGCGTGCACCGGATCTGGCGAGACTGCCAGGCCGGACACTACGAGATCGGCGCGCAGCCCGGCCACCCGCTGGGCTTCTACTCCCACGCCTACGCCGGCGAGGTCGCGCTGTGCCAGGTGCTCGACGACCCGTCCGGCGAGCTCACCGCCCTGCGGGAGCGGACCGCGCACTACCCTCCGGCCCTGCGCGAGGCTCTCGTCGCCGGGTTGTGGGAGTGCGACTTCGCCCTGACGACCGCCCGCTACGGGGCCGCCGGGAACGACCCGGCGTACGCGGCCGGGGCGCTGTTCCGGGCGATCGGCGTGGCCTGCCACGCGCTGCACGCCGCCGACGGGGCGTGGCTGATCAACGAGAAGGGTATGGTCGCCTCGGCCGCCCGGCTGCCGTCGGCCCCCGAGGGCTTCCGGGAACGGGCACAGGCGCTGCTCGCCGCGGTCGGGACGACTCCCCGGGAGATCGGCCGCACCATCGACGCGGCGTCCGGGCTGATCGCCGAGGTCCGCACGGCCTGCGCCGGCTGAACCCCACCTCCGTCGCCCCCTCGACCTGGCCGGATCCGATCGGTGGGACGGGAGCCGCACGCCTGCCGAGGCCGCCTGCCAGCCCTGGATTCCCTGGGAGTGGGGGACGTACGTCGCGACGACTCCCCACTTCGACGACGCGCGGAACCGTACCCGGCGGCAACTCCAGGGTCGTGTGCCGCGACGGCAGCGTGGGTCCTGATCGTTTCGTCAGCGGGGCTGGAGGAGGGGCCGCAGCAGGGTGAGGCCGTGGGACTCGGCCGGTGAGGGCGGGGCGGCCTCCGGCGGGGTGGTGCGGAACGTGGTCGGCGCCATCCCGTAGATCGCGCGGAACCGGCGGGAGAAGTGGTACGCGTCCGTGAAGCCGCACTGCACGGCGACCGCCTGCATGGACAGGTTGCTCTGCCACAGGAGCGGCTCGGCCCTGGTCAGCCGGAGCAACTCGATGGCGGCGACCGGGCCGACGCCGAACGTGCGGCGGAACGTCCGGTACAGCGTGCTCGGCGAGACGCGGGCGGCCGAGGCGAGCTCCCGCATCGGGATCGGCCGGGCCACCCCGTCGGACCAGTACGCGCGCACCGCGCCCATCATCGCCGCCAGGGGTGCGGGCAGGGTCGCCGGCGCGCGGTGCGCCGGCGGGGGATGGGCCAGGAACGTCAGCACCAGCAGGCGCAGCGTCTCGCCCGCCTGGGCCCGCCAGCCCGGCGGGCACTCGGCGCCCAGCCAGAGCAGGTATTGGCACAGGGCGCCCATCGGGTCGTGCCGTCCGGTCAGGCCCCGGGTCAGCGGCCAGCCGGCCGGCGCCTGGCCGGTGAGCGTGAAGTGCACGTACGCGTGCCGGGTGGGCGTACGGGGGTCCCAGCGGAACGTGTCGCGCATGCCCGGCCGGATGAGCAGCAGCTCACCCGGGGCCAGCGGGAGGGCGAGGTCGTCCCACAGCCAGGTCGCGCTGCCTTCGAGGAGCCAGACGAACTGGTACGACCTGGCCACCCGCGGGCCGAAGGCCGAGCCGGGGGGATAGTCCGCCACGCTCGGCCCGAGCCGGGCGACCAGGTCGACGGAGATCGTCATCTGTCACAGCCGCCGTCGCGGTTGGGGCGGACCCGGGGCTCACGCACGTCGTCGAGCCCCTTGTACGCGTACGGGTCGGAGCCGGCGACCAGGACGATGTCCCGGAAGTCCGCCTGCGCCATGCCCACGCCCTGCGCCGGGACGGCCCAGGGCAGCAGGGACTCGGCGCTCATGTAGTGGTTGACCAGCGCCCGCCGGTAGCCGTGCCGGGCGGTGTTGGGCAGCGACCTGTGCAGCAGGTAGCCGTTGAACAGCACCACGCTGCCCGCCTCGACCTCGACGGGCACGGCGTCGGAGTCCTCGAAGGGGAAACCGTAGGACTCCACCGTGCAGTCGTAGCGGGGGTCGTCGTGCTCGCGGTTCGGGTAGAGCACGCCGCGCCGGTGCGATCCCGGCAGCACCCAGAGGCAGCCGTTCGCCACGGTGGCGTCGTCGAGCGCGATCCAGGCCGCCGTGAGGGAGCGGTCGCGGGTCGGGATGAACAGCTCGTCCTGGTGCCAGGCCTGACCCGGTTCGCCCTCGGACTTGATGAACAGCATCGACTGCATCGCCTTGACGTTCGGGCCGATCAGCGAGGTGAGCGCCGAAACAATCGCCGGATGGCGCATCGTGGCGAGCAGCAGGGCGGAGAGCTTGTGCGGGTAGTGCACGCACAGGAACCTGCGCAGCACGTCGTCGTCGGTGTCGGCGGCCTCGGCGGGCAGCGCGCCGCGGATGTCGCCGAGCTCGCCCCGGCAGATGCCGACGGCCTCTTCGAGCAGCTTGGCGACCTCGCCGGGGGTGAGGGCGTGGTCGAGGACGAGGAAGCCGTCGCGCTCGAACGAGGTCTTCAGGTCGGAGTTCGTCATCGCCCCATCATCGCCATGGGGGTGTGCCGGCAGCCATGGACCGATGATGCATCCGGATGGCGAAAAATGTCACCTATTGACGTGTCCGGAAATGTCCTATTAACATCCGAGCCACTTCTAATACGTATTAACCGCCTCGATGGGAGTCGGCATGGCCCCTCCACGGCAGCGGCGAGCGACCCAGCTCGACATCGCCAGACGCGCCGGTGTGTCACAGGCGACCGTGTCGCTCGTCCTCAGCGGCGGCCCGGCCAGCACCCAGATCGCCGAGCCCACCCGGCAAGCGGTCCTCGCGGCGGCGGGGGAGCTGGGCTACTCGGCCAACATCGCCGCCAAGAGCCTCAAGGGCGGCCGCACGTACCTGCTGGGTCTGTACACGTTCGAGCCCGTCTTCCCGACCGACCAGCGCGACTTCTACTACCCCTTCCTGATGGGCGTGGAGGAGGAGGCCGCGCGGCAGGGCTACGACCTGCTGCTGTTCACCTCGATCGGCTCCGGGGAGCGGGAGATCTACACCGGAGGGGTGAACCGGCTCAAGCTCGCGGACGGCTGCGTGCTGCTGGGCCGCAACGTGCGTCGCGAGGAGCTGGCGGAGCTGGTCCGGGAGGACTTCCCGATCGTCTTCATCGGCCGCCGCGAACTCGACGGCGCGGAGCTGTCGTACGTCGCGGCCGACTACGTCAACGCCACGAGCGACCTCGTCGGGGAACTGGTCCGGCGAGGGCATCGCCGGATCCTGCACCTGCGCGCGACCGGGGACAGCGAGCCGACCCGCGATCGCGAGAGCGGCTACCGGCGGGGACTGGCCGCGGCCGGGATCGCCGTGGACGAGTCGCTGATCCGCACCCTGGCCGACCCCGCCGACCTGACCCCCGCGTTCATCAGGCACTGGACGGACACGGCCGGCGTCACCGCGATCCTCGTCGAGCCGAGCGAGGACAACCGGCTGACCACCGCGCTGGACGTGACCAGCGCGGACGGCGGGGTGCGCTTCCCCGCCGACTGCTCGATCGCGCTGCTCGGCGACCCGCCGTCGTGGACGCCCGAACTGCGCAACTGGACCCGCTACTCGCTGCCCCGGGCCGAGATGGCCCGCACGGCCGTGCAACTCCTCATCAGCCTGCTGGACGGCCCCGACGGCGCGGCCCCGCAGCTCACCGTGCCGTGCAGCTTCGTGCCCGGCGACTCCATCGGCCCCGCCCCGGAACGGACGTGGTCGCGGTGACCCGCATGGTGGTGCGCCGGCTGCTGATCGGCGTGTTCGTGATGTGGGGCGCGGCCTCGGTCATCTTCGTCATCGTCCGCGCCGCCCCCGGCGACCCGGCGGCCGTCTTCCTCGGCCCGGACGCCGACAAGGAGCAGATCGCCCGGCTCACCGCCGCGCTCGGTCTCGACAAACCGCTGTTCGAGCAGTACGTCCGCTACCTCGGCGACGTGCTCAGGCTGGACTTCGGCGAGTCGTACCGGCTCGGCCGCCCGGCCATGGAGGCGGTGTTCGAACGGCTGCCCGCCACGATCGACCTCACCCTCACCGCGACGGCCGTCGCCGTCGCCGTCGGCCTGGCACTCGGGCTCGTCGCGGGCAGCCGGCCCGGCGGCGCGGTGGACCGGGTGGTGTCCGCGGTGACGATCGCCCTGCAGTCCTTCCCGACGTTCTGGGTGGGGATCATGCTGGTCCTGACCTTCGCGCTCGGCCTGCGGCTGCTGCCCAGCGCCGGGGTCGGCACGCCCGCGCACCTGGTGCTGCCCGCGGTGACGCTGGCCTTCCCGTTCACCGCGATCGTCGCCCGGCTCACCAGGAGCAGCGTCGCGGAGGCGATGCGCGAGCCGTACGTGCAGACGGCGCGCTCCAAGGGGCTCAGCGAGCGGCAGGTCCTGCTGGGACACGCGCTGCGCAACTCGCTCATCCCGGTCGTGACCATCGTCGGCCTGCAGATGGGGGCCCTCATGGGAGGCGCGGTGATCGTGGAGAACGTCTTCGCCTGGCCCGGCCTCGGTTCCCTGGTCGTGGACGCGGTCGCCAACCGCGACTACGCGGTCGTGCAGGCGGTGACGCTGCTGATCGCCGGCGTGGTGATGGTGCTCAACATCGTCGCCGACGTGCTCTACGTCCGGCTGGACCCGCGCATCCGGACGGAGGTCGCGTCATGAGCCAGGCCGCGGTGCTGCCCCAGCAGGTGGCCACGCGCCGGTGGCGCAGCGGCGCGCTGGCCCGCGTGCCGTACGCGGTGATCGCGCTGTACGTGCTGGTGGCCCTGATCGGGCCGCTGGTCATCGACTACGACCCGGTGCGCACCCCGCTGCCCGACCGGCTGCTCGCCCCCGGGTCGCGGATCGCCTCCGGCGAGATCGCCTGGCTCGGCACCGACGCGCTCGGCCGGGACATCCTCGCCCAGATCGTCTACGGTGCGCGCACCTCGCTCGGCATCGGGCTGGCGACCGTGCTGGTGGCGTGCGTGGTCGGCGTCACGATCGGCGTCGTGGCCGGCTACAGCCGCGGCCGGCTGGACGCGGTGCTGGCCCGGATCACCGACGTGCTGCAGGCGTTCCCGGCGATCCTGCTCGCGATCGTGATCGCCGGCGTGTTCGCCCGCAGCGTCCCCGTGGTGGTGCTCTCGCTGTCGGTGACGGCCTGGATCTCCTTCGCCAGGGTCACCCGGGGCGTCGCGCTGTCCCTGCGCGAGCGGGCCTGGGTGGACGCGGCCCGGGTGATGGGCGTGCCCGTCAGGTCGATCATCGTCCGGCACGTGGTGCCCTTCACCGTGGGGCCGGTCGTCGCGCTGGCCACGCTGGAGTTCGCCCTCGTCGTGCTGGCCGAGGCGGGCCTGAGCTTCCTCGGCATCGGGCTGCCGACCGGGGCCGTGTCGTGGGGGCAGACCATCGCGAACGGCCAGCAGTATCTGGAGACCGCCTGGTGGATCTCCACGTTGCCCGGCATCGCCCTGTCCCTGCTGATCATCAACATCGGCATCCTCGGCGACCAGCTCACCGCGCGCCACGGGCAGCGCCGTCCCCGTTCCTGACCCCCCTTCCTTCCTGACAGGAGAACTCGATGACTGGGTTCTGCAAGACAACGGCGATCGTGGCGGCGGCCGTCCTGCTGCTCGCCGGCTGCTCCACGACCAGCGGTGGCGGGGGCGGCGGCGATCCGGCCGGCGAGAAGCTGACGGCCGCGGGCACGTACCCGATCGAGAGCCTCGACCCGCACGGGGCCCAGGGCGCCTCGACCGGCACCCAACTGGCCGCCCAGGCGATCTTCAGCAGGCTCGTGCGCCCCGGCGCCGACGGCAAGGTCGTCGGCGACCTGGCCGAGACGTGGGAGCCCGGCGCCACCGCGGCGGAGTGGACGTTCCACCTCAGGAACGGCGTCACCTTCTCCGACGGCAAGCCGCTGGCCGCCGCCGACGTGGTCGCCTCCTTCGAGCGGATGATGACCCTGGACGGCCCGAACGCCGCCAACTTCCCCGACTACAAGATGACCGCCCCCGCCGACACCGAGGTCAAGCTGACGGCCCCGGCCCCGGACGCGTCGATCCCGCGCAAGCTCGGCCTGTTCTACGTCCTGCCGCGCACGGTCACGGCCCAGGACACCGCGTTCTTCGAGCGTCCCGTCGGCTCCGGACCGTTCGCCGTGGACCGGTTCGCGCCCGGCGAGGTGCTGGCGCTGAGCGCGAACGCGAAGCACTGGGGCGGCCCGCCGCAGCTCGGCCACCTGGACATCCGTACCATCCCGGACCTGTCGGCGCGGCTGACCGCGCTACGGACCGGCGAGCTCGACGTGCTCTGGGGCATCCCCGACGACCAGTTGCCCACCCTGAACGGATCGGACGGCCTGACCGTCAAGACCGTGCCGAGCACCGCGGTGTTCACCATGTGGTTCAACTCCTCGACCCCGGGACTCAAGAAGCCCGAGGTGCGCCGCGCCCTGTGGCAGGGAGTCGGTTTCGACACCATCATCAAGCAGCTCTACCCGCAGACCGGCGCCCTGGCCGACGGCCTGGTGGCGCCCGCGGTGCTCGGCTACGCCAAGCAGAGCCCGGTCGCCCACGATCCGGCCGCCGCCAAGGCCGCGCTGGAGGCCGCCGGCTTCGACTTCGGCAAGAAGCTGCGGCTGCAGTTCTCCGACGCCGAGTTCCGCCCGTTCGTGCAGGCCGTGGCCTCCGACCTGGCCGAGATCGGCGTCAAGGTGGACGTGCTGGAGAAGGAGAAGGCGGTCTTCACCGAGGACCTGCTCGCGCTCAACTGGGACGTCAACTTCCAGCAGCTCGCCACGCCCACCTACGACGCGGCGAGCAACCTGGGCCGGCTCTACACGTGCGCGGCGGGCCGTACCGGCTACTGCGACAAGGATCTGGACAAGCTGCTGGCCGAGGCCGGCGCGAGCACGGACGAGGCCGAGCGCGCCGACCTCTACGGCCAGGCCGGGAAGATCATCTGGGACGACGCGGTCGGCATGTACCCGATGACGGTGCAACTGGCCTACTCCTGGCGGGCGCGCGTCACCGGATTCACCCCGGATCCGAGCGGACTGCCCGACTTCTCCCGCGTCCGGCTCGCGGGCGCGTGATGGGCGGCCGGGTGACAGCGCAGCGTCCGGACGGAACGGGAGCGGTGAACCCGCCGCCCGGCACGCCTCTGCTGCAGGTCGAGGACCTCGTCATCGACCTGCCCGACCCGCAGGGGGACGTCGTCCGCGTGGTCGACGGGGTGTCGTTCGACGTGCCCGCGGGCACCACGGTCGGCCTGATCGGCGAGTCGGGCAGCGGCAAGACGATGACCGCGCTCGCGGTCATCGGCCTGCTGCCCGACCGCGCGGCCACCGGCGGCCGGCTGCTCTGGCGCGGGGCGGACCTCCTGCGGCCGGAGACCGACTGGCGGCGCGTCCGGGGCCACCAGATCTCGATGATCTTCCAGGATCCGCTCGCCGCGCTGAACCCGAGCCTGACCATCGGCAGGCAGGTGGGCGAGATCCTGCGGCGGGCCGGACGGCCGCGGGCCGAGGTCCGGCGCGCGGTGATCGACCTGCTCGACCGGGCCGGGGTGCCGGACCCGGAACGGCGGATGGGCGACTATCCCTACGAGTTCTCCGGCGGGCTGCGCCAGCGCGCCATGATCGCCCTGGCCCTGGCCGGCAACCCGGCGCTGCTGCTCGCGGACGAGCCGACCACCGCGCTCGACGTCACCGTCCAGGCCAGGATCCTGCGGCTGCTCCGCTCGATCCAGCAGGAGGGACTGTCGATGCTGCTGGTCAGCCACGACCTGCGGGTGATCGCCCACGTCGCCGACCAGGTCGTGGTCATGTACGCGGGACGCGTCGCCGAACGCGGCCCCGCCGCCGAGGTGCTGCGCCGTCCCGCGCACCCCTACACCAGGGCCCTGGTGGCGAGCGTGCCCGCGGTGCGGACCAGGACGGCGCTGGCCGACCCGCTGCCCGGGACGCCCGCGACGCCGGCGCACCGGCCGTCCGGATGCGCGTTCCACCCGAGGTGCCCGCTGGCCCGGGACCGGTGCCGCGCCGAGGTGCCGCCGGCGCGCGAGGTCGCGCCGGGCCGGTGGAGCGCCTGCCACTTCGCCGAGGAGGTGCTCACCCCGTGAACGACACGCTCGAGGTGACCGACCTGCGCGTCACCTTCCGGGGCGGGCTGGTCGCGGCCGACGGTGTCAGCCTGCGGGTCGCGCCCGAGGAGACGCTCGCCGTCGTGGGGGAGTCGGGCTCCGGCAAGACCACCGTCGCCCGCTGCGTGGTCGGGCTGCAACGACCCGACTCCGGGACGCTGACCTTCGACGGGCAGCCGCTCGGCCCGGTCGGCCGCCGCCCGCCGGAGTTGCAGCGCGCCATCCAGATGGTGTTCCAGGATCCGCGCTCGTCGCTCAACCCGCGGATGCCGGTCGCCGATCTCATCGGCGAGGCATGGCGGACGCATCCGGCCGCGGCGCCGCCGGGTGACCGGACCGAGGCGCTGCACCGGCTGCTGGCCGACGTCGGTCTCGACGCCGACGTGACCGGCCGGCGCGCCGGCGACCTGTCCGGCGGCCAGTGCCAGCGGGTCAGCATCGCCCGCGCGCTGGCGGTCGGGCCCCGGCTGCTGGTGTGCGACGAGGCGGTCTCGGCCCTCGACGTGTCCGTGCAGGCGCAGATCCTGCGGCTGCTCGTGGACCTGCGGCGCACCCACCGGCTCGCACTGCTGTTCATCACGCACGACCTGGGCGTGGTCCACCAGATCGCCGACCGGGTGGCGGTGATGCGCGGCGGCGCCGTCGTCGAGGAAGGACCGGCCGGCGAGGTGCTCGGCGCGCCCCGGCACGAATACACCCAAGCCCTGCTCGACGCGGCCCTGGACCTCGGAGTTGACGAATGACCCGCGGATGGAACACGTGGGACGTCACCACCCACACCGGCATGACGCACCTGCCGTCGGGGCTGCGGATCCGCTTCGGCGTGCCCGGCGCCCCCCTCGACGGGTTCACCTGGCGCGACGGCCTGGTCCGGCTCGGCCACCACACCGTGGGCGGCGAGTACGCGGAGGTCGTCGTCGAGGCGGGCGGCGGCCGGCTGCACCTGGTGATGGCCGGCGGGCCCGCGGACGACCTGTACGTACGGGCCGAGGGCAGCGCGGGCGTGCTCGTGGCGGTGGACGGCGGCCCCGACACCGACGTCACCGCCTGGCGGGCCGACTGGCACGCCACCGGCGAGCCGGACCGCCAGGGCACGGAACTCTGCCCGGCCGGCGGCTGCCTGCTGGAGTTCGGTGGCCGGGTCGACCTGCACGTGGCTCCGCGCGGCACGCCCGGCGGCCCGGACGGCGTGCGCCCGCTGGTCGAAGCCGTGCTGGCCGGCCGCCGAGCCGACGCCGAGCGCGCCGCCCCCCGTTCGGGAGGCTGGCTCGGCGACGCCGCCGACGCCGCGACCCGGGCCGTCACCTGGAACCGGATCTACGCCCCCGACCTCGGCCGCGTGCTCACGCCGACCTCGCGGGACTTCGTCTCCGAGCGGCGCAGGGGCTTCTACGGCACCTGGGCGCTGCACGCGTGGGACACGTTCTTCACCGGCCTGGTCGCCTCCACCGTCGACCGCGACCACGCCCGGGAGATCTTCGGCCAGATCCTGCCCTTCGCCGACGCCTCGGGCATGATCCCCAACCGGGTGTCCGACGACAAGGGCGTCACCGCCGACCGCTCGCAGCCCCCGGTGGGCGGGCTGACCGTGCGCAAGGCGTACCTGGCCGGCGGGCTGTCGGACGAGACCCGCGACCGGGCGCTGCTCACCGGAACGTTCCCGGCCCTGCTGGCCTGGCACGACTGGTGGCCCCGCGCCCGGCGCGGCCCGTACGGCCTGCTCGCCTGGGGCTCGGACCCGGTGGACGGCGACCCCGGCTCGGCCACCCTCGACCGGACCAAACGGGAGTCCGGCCTGGACGACTCGCCCATGTACGACGAGGTCGCCTACGACCCGGACACGCACACGATGAACCTGGCCGACGCCGGGCTGGTCGCGCTGCACATCGCCGACGCCGAGGCGCTCGCCGCGATCGCCGGCACGCTGGGCGAGAGCGGCGTCGCGCAGCGGCTCCGGGACGAGGCCGAGCGGGCGCGGGCGCTCGCCGACCCCCTGCTGTGGGACGACGAGCGCGGCGGCTACCGGAACCTGCGGGCCGACGGCACCCACGACCCGCACGTCTCGCCGACCCTGCTCTACCCGCTGCTGGCCGGCCTGCCGGACGCCGGGCGGGCCGCCGATCTGGCCGCGCGGCTGCTGCGACCGCAGACGCTCGGCGGCGACCCGCCGCTGCCCAGCGTCGCCCGCGACGACCCCGGCTACGCGGCCACCTACTGGCGCGGACGCGTCTGGGCGCCCATGGCCTACCTCGCGATCGAGGGCCTGCGCCGCTACGACCTGACCGAGACCGCCCGCCCGCTGGTCGCCGCGCTGCTGCGGCTGTTCCAGGCCGAATGGGAGCAGCACAGCCACGTCCGCGAGAACTACCCGGCCACCCACGGCGAGGACGTGCGGGCGTTCAAGGCCCGCTCCGACGGGCTGATGGCCTGGGGCGGCCTGCTCGCCTACCTCGCCTACGGCGAACTCGCCGACGCCCGCGAGGACGGCTGGCGCTTCGCGCACCCCGGCGAGCCCGCGGAACTGGCCGGCCTGCCGCTCGGCGACGGCCGGCTCACCGTGACCGCCGGCGACCGGCTCACCGTGACGCTCGACGGACGCCCGCTGCTCGACGCCGCACCGGGCGTCGTCATCACCGCCTACCGGCGCAGCGCCGCCGAGGTGGCCGGGATCGCCCACGGCAGCGGCGACCTGCACGTCACCCCGCCGGGACCGGGCGCCCCGATCCGGCTGACGGTCTCCGCGCAGCCGGTGCCCTTCCGGATGACTCGAAACGATCACCACGACAACGATGGGGGAATGCCCGCGTGACAAGGGAATCCGAGACAACGGCCGACATCCTCGTGGCCGGCGGCGGGCTCGGTGGCGTCGCCGCCGCGCTGGCCGCACTGCGCAGGGGCCGGTCCGTGCTTCTCGTCGAGGAGACCGACTGGATCGGCGGGCAGCTCACCAGCCAGGGCGTGCCACCGGACGAGCACACCTGGATCGAGCAGTTCGGCTGCACCCGCAGCTACCGCGGGCTGCGCGACGCGATCCGGGAGTACTACCGGACCTGGTACCCGCTGACCGCCGAGGCCCGCGCCCGTCCCGACCTCAACCCCGGCGAGGGGCGGGTCTCGCGGCTGTGCCACGAGCCCAAAGCAGCCGCCGCCGTGCTCGACGCCATGGTGGCGCCGTACGTGTCGGCGGGCCGGCTGCGCATCCTGTACGGCCACAAGGTCGTCGCCGCCACCGTGGACGGCGACCGGGTGCACGCCGTCACCGTCGAGGCGGCCGACGGGCACCGGCTGGAGGTGACGGCCCCGTACGTGCTGGACGCCACGGAACTCGGCGACCTGCTGCCGCTCACCGGCGCCGAGCACGTCACCGGCTTCGAGTCCCGGCACGACACCGGGGAGCCGAGCGCCCCCGACGAGGCCCAGCCGGCGAACATGCAGGCGTTCTCCTGGGTGTTCGCGATCGAGCACCGGGCCGGTCAGGACCACACCATCGACCGGCCCGCCGGCTACGCGGACTGGGTGCGCTACCAGCCGCCGAAGTGGCCGAACCCGCTGCTCAGCCTGAGCGCGCCCGACCCGAGGACGCTGGAGACGGTGCGTCGCGCCTTCGTGCCGAACCCGGAACCGTCCCCGGTGGTCGCCGACCAGCGCACCGACCCGGGCGACAAGGAGCTGTGGGCGTTCCGCCGGGTGCTGTCGCGCAACCTGTACCGGCCGGGATTCGCCCTCAGCGACGTCACCATCGTCAACTGGCCGATGATCGACTACCTGCCGGGCCCGCTGATCGGCGTCAGCGACGAGGAGCGCGACAAGCACCTGGCCGGCGCCCGCGAGCTGAGCATGAGCATGCTCTACTGGCTCCAGACCGAGGCGCCGCGCGCCGACGGCGGCACCGGATGGCCCGGCCTGCGGCTGCGCGGCGACGTGATGGGCACCGCCGACGGGCTGGCCAAGGCCCCCTACATCCGCGAGGCCCGGCGGATCGCCGCCCGCTACCGGATCGTCGAACAGGACCTGTCGCTGGCCGTCCGCGGTGCCGCCGGCGCGGTCGTCTACCCCGACTCCGTCGGGATCGGCATGTACCGCATCGACCTGCACCCCTCGACCGGCGGCGACACCTACGTCGACGTCGCCAGCTCGCCGTTCCAGATCCCGCTCGGCGCGCTCCTCCCGGTCCGGCTGCGCAACCTGCTCCCCGCGGGCAAGAACATCGGCACCACGCACATCACCAACGGCTGCTACCGCCTGCACCCGGTGGAGTGGAACATCGGCGAGGCGGCCGGGGCGCTGGCCGCGCACTGCCTCGACCACGGGCTGGAACCCGAGCAGGTGCACGCCGACGGCGACCGGCTGCGGGCCTTCCAGAGCGAACTGGTCGCCGACGGCGTGGAGCTCGCCTGGCCCGAGATCAGGGGGTACTGATGCCGACGGACGGCCGCCGGCTGCTCGGCGGTCTGATGATCCCGCTCGTCACGCCGATGAGCGAGCCGGGCGTGCCCTCGGGGCAGGCGGCGCGGGCGCTGCTCGAAGGGCTCGCCGCGGCGGGCGCGCGCAGCCTGATGCTGTTCGGCAGCAACGGCGAGGGCCCGCTGCTGCCGGTCGACGCGCTCACGGAGTTCGCCGTCCACGTGGCCGGGCAGTGGCGCCGGCTCACCGGCGGGCCGGTGTTGTGCAACGTCACGGCGGCCGGGACCGCGGAGGCGCGCCGGCGCGCGGCGGCGGTCGCGGCGGCCCGGCCCGACGCGCTCGTGCTCAGCCCGCCCATCTACTTCCGGCACCGCGACGACGAGATCGCCGCCCACTACGAGGCCCTGGCCGACCTCGGCATGCCGCTGGTCGCCTACAACGCGCCCCGCTACAGCAACCCGCTCGGCCCCGACCTGATCGACCGGCTGGTGGCCATGCCGCACGTGGTGGGCGTCAAGGACAGCTCGGGCGACCTGGACCTGCTGCGGCACATCGTCTCGGCCGCCCGGCGCCGACCGGACTTCGGCGTGAGCCAGGGCGCGGAGACCCACCTGCTCGCGGCGCTGCGCCTCGGCGCGGACGGCATCGTCCCCGGCATCGCGAACCTGGCCCCCGGGCCGGCCGCCGAACTCGTCGCGGCCCACGAGGCCGGCCGGGACGGCGCCGCGGAGGACGCGCAGAGCCTGCTCACCAGGCTGCTCGCCGTGCACTCCGTACGGCCGGGAGTGCCCGCGATCAAGGCGGTGCTCGACGACCGCGGGCTGTGCCCCCCACACGTGGCCGCGCCGCTCATGCCGTGCAGCCAGGCCGAGCGGCGCGACCTGATCGCCCTGCTCGCCGACGAAGAAGCCCATCTCTTACTCCGGAGGTAGCACGTGGCACCGTCACATTCCTGGCACACCGGCATCGGCCGCAGGACGTTCGGCAAGGGCCTGGCCGCGGCGTCGCTGGCCGCCGCGCTCGGCCCCGCCTTACCCGCGAGCGCGACGCCGTCCCGGCGGGCGCCGGTCTCCTTCGACGAGACCACGCTGTGGGACAACACCGTGGACCCCCTGGAGAGCTACCACGTGCACGGCCTGACGGTGCTGCCGGACGACACCGTCCTCGTCGTCACCGAGGGCCGGCACGAGGTGTGCGACGCCGGCCCCCGGGACCTGGTGCTGCGCCGCGGCCCGCGCGGCGGCGAGAGCTGGGAGGCGACGCAGACGCTGGTCACCTCGGTCGAGGGCCGGTCGTGGGGCAACCCGGCGTTCGTCGTCGACCGGAGCACGGGCGGCGTCTTCCTGTTCTACATGCTCTCCGTGCGGCTGCCGGAGAACACCGGTTGCTCCGGCGACAAGGGCGACCTCTACCTGATCTCCAGCGCGGACGGCGGCCGCACCTGGAGCGAGCCGCGCGAGATGTCCGGTCTGTTCGACCACTTCCCGTACGACTGGGCGTTGCACGGCCCGGGGCCCGGCCACGGCATCCAGCTCGACAACGGCCGGCTGCTGCTCAACTGCTCCCACCGCCGGGTGATCGTCGGCAACACCGTCGAACAGCGCTTCTACGGCGTGGCGTCGATCTACAGCGACGACCACGGCCAGAGCTGGCAGGCCACCGCCGAGGTGCCGGTCTCCGTCGCCTACCCGATCAACGAGGCCAGGCTGATCCAGCGCACGGACGGCACGGTGCTGCTCAACGGCCGCGCCGCGGCGGGCGGGAACCGGCAGCGGATCGTGTCGGTCAGCTCCGACCGCGGGCTCACCTGGTCGCCGCCGCGGCTGGACGGGTCCACCGGCACGTTCAACGCCGTGGACGCCAGTCTGTTGCGCTACAGCGGCCGCCCGGGCACGCCGGAGGTCAGCCGGGTGCTGTTCAGCCGGCCCGACTCGCCGGTGCGTACCAACATGACCGTCTCAGTGAGCTACGACGACGCCTACTCCTTCCGCTACAGCCGGGTGATCAACACCGGCCGCTCGTACTACTCCGAGCTGGCCAGGCTCTCCGACGGCACGATCGTGCTGGTGTACGGCCGCGACGGGGACAACCCGAGCTTCCCGCGCCGGGTGGTCGCCTGCCGCTTCTCCCTCCAATGGCTGACCGACGGCAGGGACAGCCCGCAGGGCGGCCCCGGCTACCGCGAACACGTGATCGACCTGTCCACCGGCGCGCAGGCGGACCAGGGCACCCTGTCCACCGTCGCCGACCCGGTGGCCCGCGGGGGGAACAGGGCGCTGTTCACCTCGTCCCAGACCGGGGCCTTCCTCGAGTACACCGTGGACGTCGCGGCGACGGGGAGCTACGAGCTGCTGCTGCGCTACTTCCGCTCCGCCGACGGCGGCCTGGTCACCGTCACCGTGGACGGCAAGCGCCCCCCGACGACGGCGGTGCTGGACACCACGGCGGACCGGGCCGACGGCTACGACGTCGCCCACCTCGGCGAGGTCCACCTGACGGCCGGCCCGCACCGGCTCCGCTGCACCGCCTCCGGGACCGGTCGCGGGGGCGGCCGGCTGGTCTCGCTGGACACGCTGAGCCTGATCGACGCCCCGTCGCGGGCCGACGTGCCCGGCGACGTGGTGGTCGACAACGACGAACTCGGCTACCAGGTCGTCACCGGCACCTGGTCGGCGGCGACGGGCGTGGCCGGCTACCGGGGCGGCAACTACCGCACGGCGCCCGCCGGCACGGGCGGGAGTGCCGTCCGGTGGCGTCTGCCGGTGCCGTGCGACGGGGTCTACGAGGTGCAGGTCTCGCACACCGCGCACGAGAACCGCGCGAGCGACGCGCCCTTCACCGTCACCTACGTGGGCGGGACCAAGGTGGTGCGGGTCGACCAGCGCAAGGCCGGGGTGACGGAGCCACGCGGCGGCTCCTGGGTGCCGCTCGGCAGGTACCGCATGAGCGCGGGCCTGACCACGATCGGCCTGAGCAACGCGGCGGACGGGTACGTCGTCGCCGACGCCGTCCGGCTGCGCCGCATCTCCTGACGGTCGGGCGTCCCCGTCGGAGGGCTCAGGCCCGCGACGGGGACGTCCCGGCCGGTCGCCACGGCACCGTGCCGGTCCGTTCCCGGCTCCAGCCCAGCGCCTCGAAGGCGGCCAGGTCGTCGTGCAGGCGGGGCAGCGGCGGTTCGAGGTCGATGAGCTCGTAGACGGTGACGCCGTCGAAGCCGATGGAGCGCAGGGCTTCGGCGTAGCGGGCGAAGTCGACCTCGCCGCGTCCCGGTGAGGTGTGGGCCCACCGGCCGCGCCAGGTGTCGCTCATGTGGGCGATCCGGATCCGGTGCCCGGCCGTGCGGACGCCGTCCAGCGGGTCCTCCTGGTTGATGGTGTTGGCGACGTCGTAGGCGATGCCGAGGTTCGGGGCGGCGATCTCGTCCACGACGTCCGAGAGCTGGCGGGCGTCGCCGAGGTAGCCGTACGGGCTGGTCTCCAGGGCGATCGTCACCCCCAGCTTCTCGGCCCGGTCCAGCAGGACGCGCAGCGCCTGGTCGAGCCACCAGCGGCAGGCGTCGGCGGGCGCGGGGGACAGCGCGTGCCGGCGGCCCGGGATCAGGATGACGATCGGGGCCTCGAGGTCGTGGGCGAGCTCGATCTCGCCGAGGACGGCGTCGAGGCTGACCCGCCGGAAGTCGTTGCTCGGGCTGATCAGGTTGATGTCCAGGAAGCCGGGGTTGACGGAGGTGACGCTCAGCCCGAGGGCGGCGAGCTCGCGGCGCAACTCGTGGCGTTCGTACGCGCCGAAGCCGCTCGCCTGCAGATGGGGCGCCGCCGTGGTGATCTCGATCTGCCGGAACCCGGTCGCGGCCAGGCCGCGCAGCGCGTCGTGGAACGGGGCCTGGTGCAGCCAGCTATAGGTGGTGCCGCCGAGGGCGAGAGCGGATGAGGTCACGGGTTGCTTCCTTGCGTGAGCGGGTGGCGGGCTTCGAGGTCGGCCAGGATGCGGGCGAGCCCCTCGGACAGCGGGACGCGGGGGGTGTAACCGAGCGCACGGGCCCGCGTGATGTCGAGCGCGCCCTTGCGGGCCGCGGCGACGCCCGGGGCCATCTCGATCGGCCCGTCGCCGAGGTCCACCCGCCAGTCCGGGCGGAGCTTCGTGATCTCGGCGGCGAGTTCGCGCATGTCGACGGCGTGGCCGGTGGCGACGTTGTAGGCGCGGTGGCCGAGCCGCTCCGCCTGCGCCACGAGGAGGATGCCGTCGATGGCGTCGTCCACGTAGGTGAAGTCGATGCGCTGGTCGCCGCCCTGGGCGAGCCGGCTCGCGCGGCCGGCCGCGGCGTCCTGGAGCCAGGGGTGGGGCAGCCGCCGGCGGGGGAAGCCCGGCCCGTACACCCAGCACAGCCGGACGGCGGCGTAGGGCAGCCCGTGCTGGTCGGCGTAGTACGCGCCGAGCCGCTCGACCGCGTACTTCGTGATGCCGTAGGGGGAGACGGGCAGGGCCGGGTCGTCCTCCCCGATCGGATCCCCGGCGAAGTGGCCGTAGGTCTCCTCGGAGGAGAGATCGACGACGCGGCGCACCCCGCCGACGCGGCAGACCGCCTCGAACAGGGCGACCGCGCCGTCCACGTTGACGTGCACGGCGGTGGGCAGGCCGGCCACGCTGGCGGTGACGCCGACGACCGCCGCGGCGTGCACCACCTCCGTCACCCCGTACGTCCGCAGCACGTGTTCGAGCCGGGCGCCGTCGGTGATGTCGCCGACGACCTCCGTCACGGACGGCGGCAGCGATCCCCGGGTGAGCCGGTCGAAGCTGACCACCCGCTCGCCGAGACCGGCGAGCCTGCGCACGAGCGGGTGGCCGAGGAATCCCGCGCCGCCGGTGACGAGCACGGTCACCGGGCCTGCCCTCCCACCTCGGCGGAGGGGGCCGTGCGCCGGCTGTAGTCCACGGCCAGGTCCCGGCCGGAGGTCTCGGCCATGGCCAGGATCGCGATCAGGCTGAGCACACCGGCCGCGACGATGTACAGCGACACCAGCCACGACCCGCCGCCGGCGGCGATCACCAGGGAGGACGCGATGAGCGGCGCGGGGCCGCCACCGACGATGTTGGAGACGTTGAGGCCGAGGCCGGCGCCCGTCGTCCGGTACCGGGTCGGGAACAGCTCCGAGTTGATCGCCGCGCTCAGCCCCCAGGTGGCGGCGTGCCCGACGGCCAGGGCCAGCACCACGCCGATCCCGGTCAGCACGATCGAGCCGCTGGAGACCAGGGCGAACAGCGGGAAGGCGAGCAGGGTGAGGAACACGACCCCGAAGAGGTAGACCTTCTTGCGGCCGATCCGGTCGGACAGCCGGCCGAACAGCGGGATGGTGAACAGCTCGATGGCCGCGGCGATCATCACGCAGGTCAGGATGGCTCCGCGTGGATAGTCCATCGTCGTCGTCGCGTAGCTGACCAGGAAGGTCGCGGCCATGTAGAACCCGATGTCGGGCACGAAGCGGATGCCGATGGCGATCAGCACCTGCCGCCACGAGTACCGGAACACCTCGACGACCGGGATGCGGGTGGACATCTCGCCGGCCGCGGTGGCCCGCCTGAACTCGGGGGACTCCATGATCCGGACCCGGATGTACAGGCCGATCCCGACCAGGAGCGCGCTGGCGAGGAACGGGATCCGCCAGCCCCAGCTCTGGACGAACTCGTCCGACCCGAGGCCGACCAGGGCGAACGCGCCGCTGGACATGAGCAGCCCGAGCGGGGAGCCGAGCTGCACGAAGGAGGCGAGGAACCCGCGGTTGCCCCGCCCGGCGTACTCGGAGGCGAGCACCGTGGCGCCGCCCCACTCGCCGCCGAGGGCCAGCCCCTGGACCAGCCGCAGCACCACCAGCAGGATCGGCGCGAGGACGCCCGCGGTGGAGTAGGTCGGCAGCAGGCCGATGGCGAACGTGGCCACGCCCATCAGCACGAGCGAGAAGACCAGGGCCTTCTTGCGCCCGACCCGGTCACCGATGTGCCCGAGGACGATCGCCCCGATCGGCCGGACCACGAAGCCCACGGCGAAGGTCGCGAACGCCGCGAGCGTGCCCAGCGCGGGGGAGAAGGTCGGGAAGAACAGTTCGTTGAGGACGAGCGCCGCCGCCGTGCCGTACACGAAGAAGTCGTAGTACTCCACGGCGGTGCCGATGACGCCGGAGCTGACGGCGGTGCGGACGTCTTTGGGGTCGGGTGCTGTCTCGGTCGGAGTTGGATCGGTGGTCATGATGGTCTCCGGTTCACAGGGGGGTCGAAGAGCCGGCGGTTCCGGTGAGCCGCCGGGGATGGTCAGGCCACGGAGCCGGCCCGCCGGCCGAACACCATTCCGGCGGTCAGGCCCGTGCCGCCGGGGTAATTGCCGCTGAACAGGCCGCCCAGGGCCTCGCCCGCCGCGAACAGCCCGGGGACGGCGGTGCCGTCCTCGCGCAGCACGCGCCCGTGGTCGTCACCCTTCAGACCGCCGAAGGTGAAGGTGATGCCGCAGGTCACCGGGTAGGCGTAGAAGGGCGGGGCGTCGATCCGCGCGGCCCAGTTGCTCTTCGGCGGCGTCGTGCGGGCGCGCCGGCCGTCCTTGACGGTGGGGTCGAACGGGTGCTCCGTCTCGATCGACGCGTTGAACTCCTTGACCGTGGCGCCGAGCGCCGCGGCGTCGATGCCGAGGCCGCCGGCGAGTTCCTCGATGCTGCCGGCCGCCACGACGCTGATGCCCGGCATGTCGTACTCCTCGGTGCGGAGCAGCGGCCGGAGCCTGGCGTCGTAGATCTGGTAGGCGATCGAGCCGGGCTGGCGCAGGATCTCCCGGCCGTACTTGGCGTAGGTGTAGTTGCGGAAGTCGGCGCCCTCGTCGAGGAAGCGCCGGCCTTCGGCGTTCACGACGATGCCGAGCGGATAGCTCTGCCGGGTGAGGCGGTTGGTCAGCTCGCGGTTGCTCTCGTTGTGCTCGGCGAGGGCGTCCCACGCCACGCTGTGGCAGGTCGTCCAGTCGCCGCCGCGGGCGGCCCCGAGTTCGAGCGCGCGCAGCAGCAGCTCGCCGGTGTTGTACGGCGTGCCGCGCACCTTCGCCCGCGCCCAGCCGGCCCCGAGGTGCTCCTCGCGCAGCTCGGGGCTGGCCTCGAACCCGCCGGAGGTCACGATCACCGAGTCGGCCCGCAGTTCGCCGGTGGCGCCGTCGGCGCTCTCGTACCGGACGCCGTGCACGCTCCCGTCGTCGCCGGTGAGGAAGCCCGTCACCCGGTGGCCGTAGCGGACGGCGACGCCCTCGGCCTCGGCGACGCGGGTGTGGTCGGCCACGAGGCCGACGCCGCCGCCGACGTTGCCGACGTGCAGGCCGCCCCAGAACAGGAAGCCGCCGTCCTCGCGCTCGTACGCCTGGCGCTCGTACATGAGCCGGTACCGGACGCCCTTGGCGGCCAGCCAGCGGATCGTGTCCGCGCTGTCGCCGATCAGCAGTTCGGTCATCCGGGCGTCGTTGCGCCCGCCGGTCACCTTGACCAGGTCGGCGGCGAACTCGTCCGCCGAGTAGGCGGGCACCACGGTGCGCGGGTGCCGCTCGTCGGGTTCGACGAAGTCCAGCAGGTCGTCCAGGCCGCCGTGCACGATGCGGGTCGCGCCCGCCGTGTAGTAGCTGTTTCCGCCCGCCAGCTCGCGCGGGGCGCGTTCCAGCAGGACCACCTGGCGTCCGCGTTCGGCGGCCGCGTGGGCCGCGGAGAAACCGGCGTTGCCGCCGCCTACGACGACGACGTCCGCCCGGCCGGGCGATTGTCCGCTCAACGTCTCCACCTTTCGCGTGGGGTTCAGGGATGCAGCAGCACCTTGGTGGCCTGCCGGGACTCGACCAGCTCCAGCGCGCGCCGGTGGTCGGACAGGTGCACGGTGTGCGTGACGATGGATTCCAGCCCGGGGGCGGCCCCGAGCCGGGCGGGCACGGAGGCCCAGGTGGAGACGTCGTAGGCGCGGGAGCCGATGATCGTCTGCTCGTTCCAGGAGAGCTGGGCGGAGGAGAAGCGGGCCTGCTCGGCCGGCAGCCCGACGCAGACCAGCCGCCCGCCGCGGCCGAGCAGCCTGGCCGCGGTGGTCACCGCGGCGGCGCTGCCGGCCGTCTCGAACACCACGTCGAAGCGCCCGTGCAGGTCCTCGACCTCCTCCGGGGTGGTGGCGATCTCGGTCGCGCCCAGCTCCTTCGCCCGCGCCACCTGTGGGGTGTCCTCGGCTCTGCCGACCACGGTGACCCGCCTGCCGGTGAGGGCTCCGAGGGTGAGCAGGCCGATGGTCCCGGGGCCGATGACGCAGACGTCGTCGGCGGGGTCGAGGCGGGCGGCGTCCACGGCGTGCGCCGCGACGGCGAAGGGCTCGGCCAGGACGGCCAGCCGGTCGGGCAGCTCCGGGGGCAGGATCGCGAGGTTGCGCTCCGGCACGGCGAAGCGCTCGGCGAACACCCCGTCCACGTCGAGCCCGAGGACCTTGCGGCTCTCGCACAGCATGGACCGGCCCCGGCGGCACCAGACGCAGGCGCCGCACGTGAGGTGCGCGCTGCCGACGACGCGGCTGCCGACGGGGACGGCGGTGCCGGGGCCGGCTTCCACCACGCGGCCGGTGTACTCGTGGCCGAGCACGAGGGGGAAGCTCGGGGCGTACCCGCTGCCGGGGCCGTAGTCGCCGTGGATCATGCCGAGGTCGGTGTGGCACAGACCGGCGCCCACCAGTTCGAGGAGCACCTCCCCCTCGGCCGGCCGGGGCTCGGGGACGTCGGCCCACTCCAGCCCGCCCGGACCGGGGGCGGTTTTGAGCAGCGCCTTCATCGCGTTCCCTCCTGGGCCGGCGGCCAGCCGAAGGACGGCTCGGGGTGGGGGAGCGGCGGCAGCTCCCAGGTGGCCGCGGCCGGCAGGCCGACCGCGTCGTCCACGCGGACGTCCACCACGACGGGACGGCGCATGTCGATCGCCGTCTTGAACGCCGACCCGAGGTCGGACGCGTCGGTGACGGTGAGGCCCGCGCCGCCCATCGAGCGGGCGAGCGCGGCGAAGTCCGCCGAGTACGGCGTGCGGCTGGCGACGTGCTCGAAGCTCGTGGCGAGCTGCCGGTCCGCGCCGAAGTAGAGCTTCTGCTGGTCGCGGATGGAGATGTAGCCGCCGTTGTTCCAGACGACCCAGACGGCGGGGATGTCGTACTCGACGGCGGTCGCCACGGCGCCGGGGAACATCAGGAACCCGCCGTCGCCGACGACCGCGACGGAGGTCCGGTCCGGAGCGGCGAGGTGCGCGCCGAGCACGCCGCCGACGCCGAAGCCCATCGAGGCGTAACCCCAGCTCTGCAGCAGGGTCCGGGGCGCGTCGGTGCGCCAGTTCTGCACGATCCAGTTGTGGTGCACGCCCACGTCGCTGAGCAGGATGCCGTCCGCGGGCAGCGCGCCGCGCAGTTCGGCGAGCACCCGCTCGGGACGGATGGGGGAGGCGTCGGAGCGGTCGTGCGGCTCGGTGTGCGCGGCCCACTCCGCCGCCACCCGGCCGAGTTCGTCCAGCCAGCGGCGGCGTCCCTCGGTGACCGCGTCGTCCGGCGGGAAGCCGGGCAGGCGCTCGCCCAACTGGGCGAGGACCTCGCGCGGCGAGGCGCAGATGCCCAGCTCGGCCGGGAAGTTGCGGCCCAGCTCCTGCGCGTCCACGTGGACGTGGACGAGCTTGGCGGGCGGGAAGGAGTAGGTGTAGCCCGGCAGCCACGAACTGGTCGACCGGTCGTCGAAGCGGGTGCCGAACGCGAGCACCAGGTCGGCGTTCCTGGTCGCGTGGTTGGCCTGGTAGGTGCCGTTGCGGCCGGTCGCGCCCAGGGCCAGCGGGTCGCTGCTCGGGAAGCCCGACTTGCCCAGCGGCGAGGTCGCGACCGGGAAGCCGTTGGCCCTGGCGAAGGCCAGCAGCTCCGCCTCGGCCTGCGCGCCCTCGACCCCGGACCCGGCCACGATCACGACGCGCGCGGCGTCGCGGATGAGCGCGCAGGCCGCGTCGAGTTCGGCGCGCCCGGCGCCAGGGGCGCAGACCCGGCCGGTGCCCCAGGCCGCGGGGTCGGGGACCGGCTCGTCCGTGCGGTCGACGAACACGTCCAGCGGGACGTCCAGGTGGACCGGTCCGGGGCGTCCGCCGCGCATCTGCGCGAACGCCTGCCGCAGCATGAGCGGGAGCTGCTCGGCGCGGGTGGCCTGGTAGCTGCGCTTCACGTACGGCCGGAGCACGCTGGGGAAGTCGGCCTGGAAGTGCCGGCCCGTCTCCTGGAACGGTCCGCGGTTGAACTGGCTCGTCGCCACGTTGCCGGTGATCGCCAGGAAGGCGGAGTCGTCCATCAGCGCGGAGCCGAGGGCGATGGGCAGGTTGGCCGACCCGGGACCACACGAGGTGAAGGTCGCCAGCGGCTGGTGCCTGATCCGGTAGTAGGCGTCCGCGATGAACCCCGCCAGCGACTCGTGGTGGACCGAGATCGTCGCGATGTCGTCCTGCCGTTCCACGAGCGCGTCCAGCAGACCGAGGTCCCCGTGGCCGCAGAGACCGACGGCGTAGGGCACGTTCTCGCGGATCAGGTATTCGGTGATGATCTGTGCGCCGGTGAGGCTCACAGGGCGACCTCCATTATTGATTCCGCTGGTAGGAGCACAGCGATCTCTGTTGCGTTGCATCACACACAACGCCTTGCATGATGTGAGATCGTAGGTAGTGTCTGACTCGCACGTCAACGGGTCGTGCAGGTGAAGGAGACCTGAATGAGTACAGCGGCACGCGAGAGCGGCCTCTACATCGACGGTGAGTGGCGGGATGCGGCCCGCCGGATCGACGTTCTGGACAAGTACTCCGGCGACGTGCTCGCCGACGTCGCCGAGGCCACCCCGGCCGACGCCGAGGACGCGATCGCCGGCGCGTACCGCGTCTCGGAGCACCCGCTGGACGAGGGCGAGCGCGCCCGCATCCTGCTCCGGGTCGCCGACCTGATGGAGGAACGGGCGGATCGGCTCGTCGACGACTACGTGGGCGAGACCGGCTTCCTGGAGGCCGACGCGCGGGGCGAACTGCGGCGGGCCGTGGGCATCTACCGGCTGAGCGCCGAGGAGGCGCTGCGCGTCGCGGGCGAGCAGGTCCCGCTCGCCGCGACCCCCGGGAGCGCGAACCGCCTGGCCTTCACCACGCGCGTGCCCGTCGGCGTGGTCGTCGCGATCTCACCGTTCAACGCCCCCCTGTCCACGGTCGCGCACAAGGTCGGCCCGGCCATCGCGGCGGGCAACGCGGTCGTGCTCAAGCCCGCCGAGAAGACGCCGCTGAGCGCGATCAACGTCGTACGGGCCTTCATCGACGCCGGACTGCCGCCCGGCCTGCTGCAACTGGTGTGCGCGCCGGGCGACGTGATCGGCCCCGCGCTGCTCGGCGACGACCGCGTGCGCTTCTACACCTTCACCGGCTCGACCGCGGTCGGGCGCCTCATCTCGGCCGGCGCCGGCCTGGCCAGGACCCATCTCGAACTGGGCTCCAACAGCGTCTCGATCGTCGACCGCGACGCCCGGCTCGACGACGTGGTGCGGCTGGTGGCCACGGCGGGCTTCCGCAAGGCCGGCCAGGTGTGCACCAGCGTGCAGCGGATCCTGGTCGAGCAGACCCGGTTCGACGAGCTGACCGCCGCACTGGCCGACCGGGTCGCCGGGCTCAAGGCCGGAGACCCGCGCGCGGCGGGCACCGACGTGGGCCCGCTCATCTCCGAGGCCGCCTCCCGGCGCGCCGCGACCTGGGTCGAGACGGCCGGCCGGGCCGCGCGGCTGCGGGTCGGAGGCGAACGCTCCGGCAGCGTGCTCACCCCGGCGCTGCTGGCCGGGCCGCCCGAGGAGAGCCAGGTGCTGACCGAGGAGATCTTCGCGCCGGTCGTCTCCGTCGTCCCGGTGCGCGACCTCGACGACGCGATCGCCCGGGTCAACGCGGGCCCGTACGGGTTGCAGGCCGGCGTCTTCACCCAGGACCTCGACCGCGCCTTCCACGCCGCCCGCACCCTGCGCGTCGGCGGCGTCATGATCAACGACACCTCCAGCTACCACGCCGACGCCATGCCGTACGGCGGGGTCAAGGACAGCGGGCACGGCGTCGAGGGGCCCCGGTACGCGGTCCACGACATGACCGATCCGCGGATCGTCGTGCTGAACCTGCGCCGGCCGGAATGAGAGGCGAATCCATGAGCGAGACGTACGACGTCGTCGTGGCCGGGAGCGGCGCGGCGGGCCTCACGGCCGCCCTGGCCGCGGCCGTGAACGGCGCGCGCACCCTGGTGATCGAGTCGGCGAGCGAGATCGGCGGCACCAGCGCGCTGTCGGGCGGACGGGTGTGGCTGCCCGCCAACGGCACGCCCGAGAACGCGGGCGACTCCGACGAACTGGCGAACCGCTACCTCGACCAGATCTTCGACACCCGCTACGAGGCGATGATCCGCACCTTCGTGCGGGAGGCCCGCGTGATGGCCGCCTTCGTGGAGAAGCACTCCCCGCACCGGTTCGTCGTCTGCCCGAACTACCCCGACTACCACCAGGACCACGCCGGGGCGACCCGCGGCGGGCGCTGCTTCGACGTGGCCCCGGTCGACCTCGGCGAACTCGTCCCCCAGGCGCGCTCGATCCGGCAGCCGCCGGGCTACAGCCCGATCACCCACGCCGAGTGGGAGAAGTGGCGCTACCCGGCCGAGATCGACCACGACCTGCTCGCCGACCGGATGGCCCGGGGGATCCGCACCGGCGGCCTCGGCCTGGTCGCCGCGCTGCTCGACGGGGCCGTCCGGGCCGGCGTCACGGTCCGGACGGGCACCGCGCTGACCGGCGTGCGCACCGGCGACGCCGGCGTCACCGGCGTGCGGGTGCGCACCGGCGACGGCGAGCGGACCATCCAGGCGTCCGCGGTCGTGCTGGCCACCGGCGCGTTCGACGCGACGGACGAGTTGCGCCACCGGCTGCTGCCGGCCGGGCTCGGCGTGTCCGCCTCCGCGCCCAGCGACACCGGGATCGCCCTCACCGTCGCCGACGACCTCGGCCTGCCCGTCGACAACCTGCCCGAAGGCTGGTGGATGCCGATGGCGCGGCCCGAGGGCGACGTCGTGGACGGCGTGCCGTACCCGCGCGGGCTGGTGCGCGAGCGCGGGGTGCCCCGGCAGATCGTGGTCAACCGGCAGGGCCGGCGCTTCGTGGACGAGGCGGTGCCGTACAACGAGTTCGGCAAGGCCATGCACCGGCTCGAACCCGGCGACGAGGCCCACCTGATCTTCGACGAGGGTTTCCGCGCGCGCTACCCGCTGCCCGGCCTGACGCCGGACGGCCCGCTGCCGGCCCACATCGTCGCCGGTGAGGACCTGGCCACGCTCGCCGGCCGCATCGGCGTGGACCCGGACGGGCTCGCCGCGACCGTCGAGCGCTGGAACGGCTTCTGCGCCGAGGGCGTGGACCACGACTTCCGGCGTGGCGGCGACGCCTACGACGCCTACTACGGCGACCCCGGGCAGGCGGGCAACCGCTGCCTCGGCCCGATCGACCGGGCGCCGTACTACGCGATGCGCGTGTACTCCGGGGTGATCGGGTCGAAGGGCGGGCCCGTCACCGACACCGCCGGGCACGCCCTCACCCGCGACGGCTCACCCCTGCCCGGCCTGTACGCGGTCGGCAACGCCGCGGCCTTCTGGACCGGCGACGGCTACCCGGGGCCCGGGGCGACCCTCGCCGTGGGCATGACCTTCGCCTACCTCGCGGGCCTGGACGCCGCCCGCTGAACGACCAAGGCCCGGGGGCGACGAACCCCGGGCCTTACGTTCAGGGTGGCCGGCCGCTTCGGGCCGGTTCGTCCGGGGTGGCCGGCCGCTTCGGGCCGGTTCGTTCGGGGTGGCCGGCCGCTTCGGGCCGGTTCGTCCGGGGTGGCCGGCCGCTTCGGGCCAGCTCAGGTGCCGGGGTGATCGGCTGCCTCGGGCCTGATCGTTCAGGCGCCGGAGTGGCCGGCCGCTCCCGGCCGGTCGATCCAGTCGGGGGCCGGTGGCTCGTCCGCAGGCGCCGACGGCCAGCCCGGCGGCACGGTGAGCACGCCGCGCGCCATGCTCGCCCGCCACGCGTACCAGCGGACCAGCCGGGCCAGCACCGCCATGCGGTCGCGGGTCAGCCGCTGGGTGGGGCCGGAGATGCTGATGCTGGCGTCCACGACCCCTTCGGGCGAGAAGATCGGCGCGGCCACGCAGCGCAGCCCCGCCTCCAGCTCCTCGTTGTCGAGGCTGTAGCCGGTGCGGCGGATGCGCGCCAGTTCGGTGTGCAGCCGCTCGACCGTGCCGACGGTGTGCACGGTCCGGACCGGCAGCTCCGTGTCGGGGTAGCGCTTGCCGATCTCGGCGTCGGGCAGGCCCGCCAGCAGCGCCTTGCCCATCGAGCTGCAGTGCGCCGGCGACAGCTTGCCGGCCCACGAGTGCATGCGCACGGTGTGCCAGCCGTCGACCACCTGCACGGTCTTGGCCACGGTGCCGTCGAGCACGGCCAGGTGCCCGGTCTCGCCGGTGCGCTCGACCAGCTCGCGCAGGAACGGCGCGACCACCGAGGCGAGATCCTGCCGGGCGGCCAGCAGCGAGCCGAGCACGGCCAGCCGCGGCCCGAGCGTGTAGTTGCCGGCCGAGGCCGCCACGAGGTAGCCGGCCGAGGCCAGGGTCGCCGCCAGCCGGGACGCGCTGGACTTGTGGATGCCGAGTTCGAGGGCGATGTCGGTGATGCCGACCACCCGCCGCTCGACGCTGAACATGTCGAGGATGCCCAGGCCGCGACGGAGCGCGACGATCACGCTCTGCCCGGATTGCCGGTCTCCTCCGGCGGCTGGTGGGGTCCCATCGCCCATGGCCCGATCCTAGTCGGCCGCGATCGCGCTCTGGCACGCCGGTGCGGCGGTTCGCGGTCGTCCGTCGGGTCGGGTCATCGGCCCGCCGAGGCGGCGTCGAGCCGCGCGACGTCCTGCTCGCCGAGCCGCACCCGCGCGGCGTCGAGCAGGTCGCGCAACTGGGCGGTGTCACGGGCCGAGGCGATGACGCCGCTGACCGCGGGCCGGACGGCCAGCCACGCCAGGGCGACCGCCGCCGGGGCGGCCCGGTGGCGGGCGGCGACCTCGTCGAGCGCGCCGAGCACCGCGTGGCCGCGCTCGTTCAGGTAGGCCGCCGCGGACCGGGCCCGGGGGCTGTCCACCGTCGCGCCGTCCCGGTATTTGCCGGTGAGGAAGCCGTGGGCCAGCGAGTAGTACGTCATGACGGTCAGGCCGCGCTCGCGCGCCAGGGGGAGGACGTCGTCCTCGATGCCCCGCTCCATGAGGCTGTACTGCTTCTGGATCACGGTCGGGCCGTGCAGCCCCTCGCGCTCCGCCACGTCGAGCCACGCGGTGATCCGGGCCACGCTGAAGTTCGACACGCCGATCTCGGTGATCAGCTTCTCGTCCCGCAGCCGGGAGAAGGCCCGCGCGATCTCCTCGATGGGACGGTCCTCGTCGTCGAAATGGGCGTAGTAGAGGTCGATGGACGAACGGCCGAGCCGGTCGAGGGAGTCGGCGACCGCGGCGCGGATGTTGCCGGCGGCGAGCCCCGGGCGGTGCTTCGACTGGCCCACCTTGCCGGCGATCGACACCGGCGGGCCGTCGCCGCGTCCGGCGAGCCAGGCGCCGATGATCGTCTCCGACTCGCCGCCGGAATTGCCCGGGGCCCATTGTGAGTAGGAGTCGGCGGTGTCGATGAGCGTGCCGCCCGCCGCCACGAAGGCGTCCAGGACCGCGAACGAGGCGTCGCGGTCGGCGGTCCAGCCGAACACGTTGCCGCCGAGCACGATCGGAGCGGGTTCGGCGCCGGTGGCCGGAGTGATCCCCTGCTTTTCCATGTATTGCATACTGCCCAATCGGTTGCTTAGGATGCAACACGTGCAAGGCTCGGACCAGGCTGAAGTGCTGTTCTCCCCATTGTCCCTTCCCGGCGGCGCGGTGCTACGCAACCGGATCGCCAAAGCCTCGATGGAGGAGAACCTCGCGGCGGAGGGCCAGATTCCCGACCATCGCCTGCGCAGGCTCTACCGCATCTGGGGCGCCGGCGGCGCGGGCCTGCTCATCACCGGCAACGTCATGGTGGACGCCCGCGCGATGACCGGTCCGGCCGGGGTCGTCCTCGACGCGCGGGCGCCGCTCGAACCGTTCGCGGCCTGGGCCGCCGCCGCGCGCTCCGGCGGGGCCGCCGCGTGGATGCAGCTCAACCACCCCGGCCGTCAGGTACGTGCCGACCTCGGCGGCGTCGCCTGGTCGCCGTCGGCCGTCCCGATCTCCGGAGCCGGCGGTTTCGCCCGGCCGGTCGCCATGGACGAGGCCGACATCCGGGCCGTGACCGCGATGTTCGCCTCCGGCGCGGCCCGCGCGATCGAGGCCGGCTTCACCGGCGTGCAGATCCACGCCGCGCACGGTTACCTGCTCTCGCAGTTCCTGTCCCCGCTGGCCAACCGGCGTACCGACCGCTGGGGCGGCCCCATCGAGCGGCGGGCCCGGCTGCTGATCGAGGTCGTGCGGGCCGTACGGGCGGCCATGCCCGCCGGCGCCGCGCTCGGCGTCAAGCTCAACACGGCGGACTTCCAGCGCGGCGGCTTCCGGCAGGAGGACGCGCTCCGGGTGGTCGAACTGCTGGCCGAACACCCGGTGGACCTGGTGGAACTGTCGGGCGGCAGCGCCGAACGACCGGCCATGCACGGCGTCCTGGACGGCGCGGACGACCGGACCCGGGCGCGGGAGGCGTACTTCCTCGACCTCGCCCGTGACGTCGTCGCGGCCTCGCCGATCCCGATCATGCTGACCGGCGGCATCAGGACCGCGGCAGGGGCCCGCGAGGTCCTGCGCGCCGGGGTGGCCGTCGTCGGGGTCGCCACCGCCCTCGCGCAGTGCCCCACCCTGCCGCGCGAGTGGTCCCTCGGGCGTCCCGGTCCCGGGCCGCTGCCCGCCTCGGCGGCGTCCGACAAGGCCACGGTCTCCGCCGCGAAGCAGGCCGCGGTCCGCTGGATCCTGCGGCGCACCGCCGCCCGGGGGGCCGCTCCCGAGAGCACCGACCCCGACGCCGCGCTGCGCCTGGACGCGCGCCGCCGCGCCCGGCTGCTGCGGCGCTACCGCGGCTGGCTGGCCGGTCGCACCCCGCCGCGCGACGGGTAGCGCGGGGCGTCCCGGCCGCCGTCGCGCTCACCAGTTGGTGAAGGCGCCGTCCGGGGTGCGCAGGTGCGGACGCTCGGCGGCCACCGCCTGGTAGCGGCGGGCCTCGGCGCGGTCGAGGTCCACGCCGAGCCCCGGCAGGCCGTTGGGCTCGATCCGGCCCGCCCTGATCTCGGGACGCGCGGTGAACAGGGCGTCGATCGCGGGCTCCGGCTGCGCCTGGTGCTCCTGGACGGAGACGTTCGGGCTGGCCAGGTTGAGGTGGAGGGAGGAGGCCGCGGTCACCGGGCCGAGCGGGTTGTGGGTGGCGAGCTTGATGTAGTGGGCCTCGCACATGGCCGCGATCTTCCTGGCCTCCGTGAGACCGGCGGCCACGCCCACGTCCACGCGGGCGTAGTCGATCAGGTCCGGCTCCACGAGGCGCTGGAACTCCCACTTCGAGCCGAACTGCTCCCCGGCCGCCAGCGGCACCGCGGTGCGGGCCCTGAGCATGCGGTACGCGTCCAGGCCCTCGCTGCGCAGCGGATCCTCCACGAAGTACGGCCGGGCGGGCTCGATCTCCCTGCACAGGGTGACGGCCTCGGGCGGGTCCAGCCGCGTGTGCACGTCGAGGATCAGCTCCACGGACTCGCCCACCGCCTCGCGCATCCGGTGGAACAACTCGATCCCCGCGCGCATCGAGGCCCGCTGGTCGAGCACGCCGTCCGGGGTGTGCGGCACGGCGAAGCGCAGGTGGCTCCAGCCTTCGGCGACGAGCGCGCGGGCGCGGTCGAGGAAGGCGTCCACGTCGTGGTAGTCGTCCCCCAGATGGGTGTACGCCTGGACGTGGTCGCGCACCCGCCCCCCGAAGAGGTCGTGGACGGGCACGCCGAGCACCTTGCCGCGGATGTCCCACAGCGCCACGTCCACGGCGGCGATCGCGGCGGACAGGAACCGGTCGGCGGGGAAGAAGCCACGCCGGAACATCACCTGCCACAGGTGCTCGATCCGGGCCGGGTCCGCGCCGATCAGCAGTTCCCCGAGGTGCTCGATGCCGCCGGCCACCGCCTTCTGCCGGGATCTGATGCCGACCTCGCCGATGCCGTGCACCCCTTCGTCGGTGTCGATGACCAGCAGCATCATGCTGTCGCCGTGGTCGGGCAGGGTGAGCAGTTCCCAGCCGGTGATCTTCATCCTGCTCCTTTATGAAAACGATCCCGCAACTCATTCAGCGCTTCATCATGGCAGATCACTGCGGTGGAGGACAGCGCGGATATTTTTCATGGGAGTAACACTCTTGACGCCTTCCGGGAACGTTTGCAAGCATCCTCCGTACCAGACAGACGAGAGGACTCGACGTGGCGGTGACGATCAGGCAGGTGGCGAGTGCGGCGGGCGTGTCCGTTTCGACGGTTTCCCGCGCATTCACCGCACCGGAGCAGGTGCAGCCGCAGACGCTGCGGCGCGTCCGCGAGGTGGCGGCCGAACTCGGCTACTCGCCCAACCCGGCCGCACGATCCCTGCGCGGCGGCCGGACCGGGTCGCTCGGCCTGATCATCCCCGACATCGCCAACCCGTTCTTCCCGCCGATCTTCAAGGCGATGCAGGCCCGCGCCAGGCGGCTGGGCTACACCGTGCTGGCCGCCGACACCGACGAGCGCGAGTACGACGAGCTCGAGACCATCACCGCGGTGTCCAAGCAGGTCGACGGCCTGATCCTGTGGGCCTCCACGCTCCCCGAGGAACGCCTGCGGGAACTCGGCGCCGAGATGCCGACCGTGCTGGTCAACCGGCAGGTCGAGGGCATGTCCGAGCTGCGCGTCTCGCTGTCGGCGGGCATCGCGCAGGCCGCCGAGCACCTCAAGGCGTACGGGCACACGCGCTGCGTCTTCGTCAACGCGGAGCACGGCGAGCACGGCCGCGGCAAGTCCATCAGGGAGGTTTTCGAGGCCCACGACCTGTCCCTGACCGAGCTCGGCCCGTACGAGCCCCGCTTCGAGACCGGGGTGCACGCGGCGACCCTGGTCGCGGCCGCCCAGGCGACGGCGGTGCTGGCGCACAACGACCTCGTCGCGCTCGGGGTGCTGCACCAACTCGCCAAGCTCGGGGTCGGCGTGCCCGGCCAGGTGAGCGTGATCGGCATAGACGACACGTTGCTCGCCGCCACCTCCACCCCGTCGCTCACCACGATCAGGATCTCGGCCGACGAGGTGGCCACCCGTGCCACCGACCTGCTCATCGACACCATCGGCGGCAAAGAGGGCGGGCGCGTCGCCGAGATCGGCTCACGGCTGATCCCCCGCGCC
>NZ_SSXE01000431.1 GCF_021699195.1 Nonomuraea sp. MG754425
CTCGTCAGCGTCCCCGGCCACGAGGGCGCGACCGGGGCGAGGGCGCTGCTCGGGTTCCACCTGGACGAGTCCACCGTGACCGTGCTCGCCCACCGCACCCAGGGCGGCCGGCGAGCCTCGGGGCCGCCTCGGGGCCGGGGCTCGCGGTCGCCTACGCCGGCCTCGCGCTGGTCCACGAGCTGGGCGGCCGGCCCGCCGAGGCCGTCCCGCTGCTGGAACGCGCCCTGGACCTCGAACGAGCCCACGGCCGGGGTCGCGGCACGGTCCTGACCCTGATCGCCCTCGCCCGCCTGGAACCAGCACCCCGGCAACCGGACGGAGCGGCGGTGACGCGGCTGGAGGAGGCGCTCGTCCTGGCGCGGGAGATCGGCTTCCGGGCGGGAGAGGCCATCGCGCTGCGTCACCTGGGCGCGCACGACCTGACCTCAGCCTCCCGCGACCTGGCCCGTCACCGCCTGTCCACGGCCATCGACCTGCTGTCCGAGCTCGGCCACGACCACGAGCTGGCCCTCGCCTGCCACCACCGCTCGATCGCCGCCGAGGAACTCGGCGACCTGCCCGCCGCGCTCGCCGACGCCGAACGCGCCTGCGCCCTCGGCCACGAGGCGGCCCGGGACCGCGCGTTCCGCCTCGCGGTCCGCCTGAACCTCGGGATGACCGCCTGGACGCACGCCGAGCAGGCCAAACTCAACGCCCTGACCGCCTGGCTCACCCCTCGGCCCGAAGCGTCCGCCACCGAAGCGCCCACCCCCGAAGCGTCCACCCCCGATGACCCAAGCCTCCCGGACCCCGGGCAGGACCTGACGGACACCGCCAGGACCCTCATGACCGCCGCCCGCAACACCCGCGACCCCGAACAGGCCGCCCTCCTCATCCACCGCGCCCGCACCACCCTCGACCACCTGCGACGACGACCCCTCGACGAGCCCACGCCCCAAGGACTCCCGGCCCCCCGCTCGATCAGGCCGCCCACCAGGGCCGAGCTGGACGCCCTCGTCAGCGTCCCCGGCCACGAGGGCGCGACCGGGGCGAGGGCGCTGCTCGGGTTCCACCTGGACGAGTCCACCGTGACCGTGCTCGCCCACCGCACC
>NZ_SSXE01000432.1 GCF_021699195.1 Nonomuraea sp. MG754425
GTCGGGGTGCCGGCCGGTCAGGTGAGCAGGGTCGTCAAGGTGTGGGCGAAGGCTTCGGGGTTGTCGAGCATGACGTTGTGCCCCGACTCCGGGATGGCCAGCACCCGCACCCCCGCTCCCCGCAGCACCTCGGCCCCGTCGGGCTCGTCCCCCTCCGGATGCAGGTAGGCGCGCGGAATCGGCAGCCCGGCCAGCAACTCGCGGACCGACGGCGCACTCCCACGGGCCAGGCTGACGGCCGTGCGGTGCAGGCCGTGCAGGTCGGCCAGGCGCATCGTGGACCACCAGTGCGGCCCCACCCGGTCGCGCACCTCCTTCCACCCGCCGGCCACGAACTCCTCCTCCCCGTAGGCCGCGATGCCGCCGCCGCCGAGCGGGACGGTTGCCCGCGGGTAGGGGTCGAGGTCGGCGTGCACCAGGATCAGGTGGGCGACGAGGTCGGCGTGACGTGCGGCCAGGAGCGTGGCCACCGCCCCGCCCATGCTGTGCGCGATCAGCGCGGCCGCCTCCACCCCGGCCTTGCGCAGCGCCTGCGCCAGGGCGTCGGCGTGGTCTTCCAGCGTGTAGGAGAAGTCGCGCGGGCGGTCGCTGATGCCGAACCCGAGCAGGTCGATCAGGAGGGAACGGTGCCGGGGCAGCAGCGGGTGGGCCGCCACTTCCGCGTAGTAGGGGGCCGAGGTGGCGCCGAGGCCGTGGACGTAGACGCGAGCCGGGTCCACGCCGGGCAACTCCACCCAGCGCATGCGAGCGCCGCTGGGATGAACGATGGCATCGTGCATGACGGGCCTCCTCGTATATCGAGGCCAATATATATCGGCACCGAGGTATGCTGGTAGCCATGTTGGAGCTGGCGATACTCGGGTTCCTCAGGGATCGGCCGTTACACGGTTACGACCTGCGCCGGCGGGTGGCGGCGCTCATGGGGCACGTACGTCCGGTGGCCGACGGCACGCTCTACCCGGCGATCAAGCGCATGGCCGCCTCCGGCTGGCTCATCAGGAAGGACGAGCCGGGAGCCGCCGCCGCGCCCCGGCGCACGCTTTACCTGACGCCCGAGGGGCGCGCGGAGCTGGAGCGCCGCCTGC
>NZ_SSXE01000433.1 GCF_021699195.1 Nonomuraea sp. MG754425
CCGTGGTAGTGCGGCAGGTCGAGCGGCGGCACAGGGAAGCCACCGGCCGTCGGCTCCTCGGACAGTTGCTCGAACTCGGCGTCCACCTGTGCCTTGCGCTCCTCCTTGCGCCGCTGGTTGACGGTGTCGAACCGCATCCAGATGGCCAGCGCGCAGATCACGATGACCACGCCGAGCCCGATGCCGACCGTGGTGTTGCCCTCGTTGACGACCACGTTGCGCACCGCGGCCACCAGCATGATCCAGGCCAGGTTGACCGGGATCAGCACCTTCCATCCCAGCGACATGAGCTGGTCGTAGCGCACGCGGGGCAGCGAGGCGCGCACCCACACGATGAAGCAGAAGGTGAGTACGAACTTGATGAAGAACCACAGCACCGGCCACCAGCCCTGGTTGGCACCCTCCCACAAGGAGATCGGGTACGGCGCCCGCCAGCCGCCCAGGAACAGGGTGACGGCGATGCCCGAGGCGGTGAAGGTGTGCAGGTACTCGCCCATCATGATGAGGGCGAACTTCAGCGACGAGGAGTACTCGGTCTGGAAGCCGCCGACCAGCTCGCCCTCGCCCTCGGGCAGGTCGAACGGGATACGGGCGGCCTCGCCGAACATGCAGACCACGTAGACCAGGAACGACGGGATGAGCAGCACCGCGAACCAGGTCTGCTCCTGCGCCTTGACGATCTCGGACGTCGACAGCGTGCCGGCGAACAGGAAGATGGCCACGAACGACAGGCCCATCGCGATCTCGTAGGAGACCACCTGGGCCGCCGAACGCAACCCGCCCAGCAGCGCGTACGGCGAACGCGACGACCACCCGGCCAGCACCACGCCGTAGACCGACACCGCGCCCATGGCCAGCATGAACAGCACCGCCACCGGCAGGTCCACCAGTTGCAGCGGCGTCTCGACGCCGAACAGGTTCACCATCGGCCCGAACGGCACGATCGAGAAGGCCAGGAACGCCGGCACCACCATGATCACGGGCGCGAGCAGGTAGAGCACCTTGTCCACGGTCCGCGGGAAGATGTCCTCCTTCAGCCCCATCTT
>NZ_SSXE01000434.1 GCF_021699195.1 Nonomuraea sp. MG754425
GGGCAGGGCCGTGCGGTCCACCTTGCCGTGCGGGGTGAGCGGGAGGCGCTCCAGCGGGACGTACCGGGCGGGCAGCAGGTGCTGGGGCAGCCGGGCCGCCGCGTGCTCGCGCACCCGTTCCAGCGTCCCGCCGTCGCGCGGCACCACGTACGCGACCAGCCGCCGCCCCTCGCCGCCGGTCACGGCGGTCACGACGGCGCGCGCCACGTCCGGGCAGGACTCCAGCACGGCCTCGACCTCGCCCGGCTCGATCCGGTACCCCCGGATCTTCACCTGGCCGTCCGCCCGGCCCGCGAACTCCAGCTCGCCCCCGAACGTCCACCGCGCGAGGTCCCCGGTCCGGTACATCCGCTCGCCCGCCCGCCGGTCCGGCGCGAACGGATCGGCGACGAACCGCTCCGCCGTCGCTCCGGGCCGCCCGAGGTAGCCGCGCGCCAGCCCGGCCCCGGCGATGTACAGCTCGCCGACGACGCCGATCGGGACGGGCCGCAGGCGGGCGTCCAGGACGTGCACGCGGGTGCCGTCCAGCGGCCGGCCGATCGGGACGGGCCCGCCGCCCGGCTGCGCCCCGGCCCGGTGGCTGGTGGCGAACGTCGTCGTCTCCGTCGGCCCGTACCCGTTGACGACCCGACCGCCGCGCTCCGCCAGCCGCCGCACCGCGTCCGGCGGCAGCACGTCGCCGCCCGCCCACACCTCCGGGACGCGGGCGAGCGGGCCGGGCGCGAGGTCGGCCAGCGTCCGGAACAGTTCGGCCGTGAGCCACACCGCGCTGAGCCCGGCCCGTTCGACGGTGTCCGGCCGCAGCGGGCCGGGCGGCGCGACGACGACGGTGCCGCCGTTCAGCAGCGGGACCCACAGCTCGTACGTGGCCGCGTCGAACGTGTGCGGGCTGTGCAGCAGCACCCGGCGATGCCCCGAGAAGCGCCGGTCGGAGGCGAGGTCCAGGATGTTCGCGTGGGTGACGACGACGCCCTTGGGCGTGCCGGTCGAGCCCGAGGTGTACATGACGTACGCGGCGG
>NZ_SSXE01000435.1 GCF_021699195.1 Nonomuraea sp. MG754425
CCCACTGATCAGCGATATCTCAGGCAGGGCAGGACCCTACCCCTTTTCTCGTACTTGGTCTGGCCCCCAGTAGGGCGGGTGGTGGTCGCCGATGCCGTCCGGTGTTCGACGTGGACGCTGAAGCCCAAGGCTTGACGTTCATGCCCCGATCATGGTCCATGATCGGGGCATGAACGCCTTAATCCGGGCGGCCCTGGTGGGGGCCGTGATCGGGGTCGGGGAAGCCGCCCTGGCGCAAGTAGTGACTGACAACATCCTCGTGTTCCTGGCGATGCTGGCCATGCCCTTGCCCGCGGGCACGCTGCTGACCCTCTGGGGCAGGCTGCCCTTGTGGTGGCTGATCTCGATCCTGGGACCGGTCTTCGTCGTCATGGGCTTCATCGCGGCTCCGGTCCCGCCCGCCGAGATCGCGGAGATGGGCGGGTGGGGCAGCCTTCTGGCCTTCATGGGGATAGGAGCGGTCGGCTACCTGCTCGCCGGGGCCACGGTGCTGCCGCTGCGCATGGTGACGCGCCTGGCCACCATCGGGACGGTCCTCGTCCTCGGCATCGCCGCCGTCCTGGGGGAGAGACCCCTCTCGGGGCTGGTCGCCGCACAGACGATGGCGCGTGAACACGTGCCCGTCATCGCCACCGACCAGCCGGAATACCGTCTCGACTCCGTCGACGAGGAGGAAGGGATCCTCTTCCTCCACTACAAGCGCCGGCGCGATGGTCTGGAGGTGGCCGTCACCGTCCAGGCACCTTATGGGCTGACGGCCGAGCAGGCTTGCGGCTCCGAGGTGCCGGGCGCGTGCGAGGAAGTAGCCCCGGGAATCTGGGGCGATCATGTGGACCTGGGCTCGACGCTGGTCACCGTGCGGGGGAACGCGCTCACGGACGTGACGGGCGAGCTGGCGACGAAGGACGACCTGCTCGCGGTGCTGCGGGACGTGCGCCCGATGGACGCGTGGGAGCTGGCCTGGCTAGCGCTGAAGGACAGCTCCTACGACCAGGGGATGAGCGTCGCGGAGTGAGG
>NZ_SSXE01000436.1 GCF_021699195.1 Nonomuraea sp. MG754425
CCCCGCCACGCCCCGGCCCGTCGTGCTGAACACGTGGGAGGCCGTCTACTTCGACCACGACCTCGACCGCCTGCTCGACCTCGCCGACCGGGCCGCCAGGGTCGGGGTCGAGCGATTCGTGCTGGACGACGGCTGGTTCCTGGGCCGCCGCCACGACGGCGCCGGGCTCGGCGACTGGCACGTCGATCCGGACGTCTGGCCCGACGGCCTGCACCCGCTGGTCAAGCGGGTACGCGGGCACGGCATGGAGTTCGGGCTCTGGCTGGAGCCCGAGATGATCAGCCCCGACTCCCGGCTGGCCCGCGCCCACCCCGACTGGATCCTGCGCACCGGCGACCGCCTGCCGCCGCCCGCCCGCCGCCAGCAGGTCCTCGACCTGAGCAACCCCGACGCGTACGCGTACGTCAGGGAGCGGCTGCTCGCCCTCACCGGCGAGTACGACCTCGACTTCATCAAGTGGGACCACAACCGCGACCTCGTGGACGCCGGCTCCACCCGCCGCGACGGCCGGGCCTCCGTGCACGCCCAGACCCACGCCGTCTACCGCCTGCTGGACGACCTCCGCGCCGCGCACCCCCGGCTGGAGATCGAGTCCTGCTCCTCCGGCGGGGCCCGCGTCGACCTCGGCATCCTGGAGCACACCGACCGCGTCTGGGCCAGCGACTGCATCGACCCCGTCGAACGCCAGGACATCCTGCGCTGGACCGCCCAGCTCCTGCCGCCCGAACTGGTCGGCAGCCACATCGGTGCCGGCCGCTCGCACACCACCGGCCGCCGCCACGACCTCGCCTTCCGGGCCGCGAGCGCGTTCTTCGGCCACTACGGCGTCGAATGGGACCTCACCGCGCTCGCCGACGCCGACCTCGACGAGCTGGCCACCTGGATCGCCCTGCACAAACGCCACCGCGACCTGCTGCACACCGGCGTCACGGTCCGCCTGGACGACGTCCCCGAGGGCGTGCGGGCCCACGGCGTCG
>NZ_SSXE01000437.1 GCF_021699195.1 Nonomuraea sp. MG754425
CGTTCGGGGGCGGCCGATGATGACGAGGTGGGTGCCCGGGGAGCGGGTCAGCAGGTGCTCGGCGGCGACGCGGCCCAGCACACCACCGACCGCAAGACGATCCGGCATCCGGCGATCGGCGACATCGTGCTCGACTGCGACGTCCTCGTGGTGCCGGGCGCGGACCTGCGCATGGTGACCTACACGGCGGCGGCCGGCAGCGCGGACGCCGGCAAGCTCGACCTGCTCCGCGTCACGGGCGGCCGGACCCCTGCCGCGCGCCGCTGAGCCCCGGGTGCCCGTGACCGTCAGCTCGTGACGGTCGCGTCGCGGCGCTGGACGTAGCTCGTGGTGTCGGCCTGAAGGTAGAGGTGGAACTTCCCGGCTTTCGACGCGGCCGTCTCGTCGGCGGTGACGATCGTGGCGACGACGTACTTCCTGGCGGCGTTCGTCCGGATCTTTCCGTAGACGAACGGGTCGAAGATCGTGTTCTCGCGGACGTTCACCCCGGTCGAACTGAGCCGGGACAGCCGGGTGGCGGCGGTCTTCGCGTCCTTGGCCGTGGGGAAGGCCAGCATGAACCGCACCGCCTTGAGGTGGCCGCGGTAGGCCGTGTAGGCGACCTGGATCGCGCGCTCGCAGCCGCTCCTGGCCAGCACGCCCTGGGCGTCCACCGGGTCGCACGTGTCGTACGTCCGGCCGGCGACCTTGGCGGCGCCGAACCTGAGCCCGTTCCGGTCGATCTTCCAGTCGCCGAACTCGGTGTGCGCGATCGGCGAGCCCGGCGCGGGCCGCGTCGGGCCGGGTGTGGCGTCTTGGCCGGGGGTGCCGGCCGGGCCGAACGGTTCCTCCGACTGCTCAGCCGACGGCTCGGCCGACTGCTCGGCCGATGGGGAGGCGGGCCGGCTGGGGGCGGCCGTGGGGCCGGAGGCGCCGAGGCCGGACAGGTCGACGGGCGGCGTGGCGCGGGCGGCGGTGAAG
>NZ_SSXE01000438.1 GCF_021699195.1 Nonomuraea sp. MG754425
CCCAGGAACCCCCGGCACCGGACGCCTGCGCCCCGGTGGCCGCCGCGCATCCGCACGCACGCCCCCACCAGGCCGCACACTCCCCGCCGGACGCCTCCGTCCACCAGGCGACCCGGCCCGGCCACCAACCGGGCCCAGCACGCGGCGAGCACCCCGGCCCACCGCCGCAGCAGCCGTTCCTCGTCCTAACATCCGGCGCAACTCCCAACGATCAACGCCCCCGGCGTCCGGCGCCAGGGGGAAGCACCCCTGTACCCGACACCCAGCAGGCGGAAACGACACTCCAGCCGATCCACGCGGCGCCTACCCCCGCAACCACGCGCCACACAACCGTTCACCACGACCACCCGACGACCACCGGCACCACACACCCGACCGGCACCCGGGCCCCGCCCGCACAGCCCTCGCCGGACACCGGCCCCCTCGCGCCGGCATCCCGCACGACATCCCGCCTCCACCGCGAGAACTCCGCCGAGGCGGCCCCGGGAGGCTCTGCTCGTCACCGCTGTCATGAGTTCCAGGCGACGCGGGCAGCCGGCGCCCGCGATGACGCCGCGGCCCGATCGTCGCCCCCAGATTATGTCCCGCCCGAGGTGCAAGGGCGCCCTGGTCACGAAGCCACAGCAAGTTTTGACCTGGCCATGGCGTGGCGGCAGCCCACCCATGACACCGCACGCCCCCGGCTACCCCTCCTCCAGGCCGACCAGCACCTCCGTCACCAGCTCCGCCGCAGCCGTCACCGCCGGATCCGACACGTACACCTCACGCACCGGACCCCGCACCGCGTACCGACGCTCCGCACACCACGCCAGCACCGCATGCACCGTCAGCGGCATCTGGTCATACGGCCCCACATGCCGCGCGCACGCGAACACCCCGCCCGGCAGCACCCGCGTCTCCACCCCGGCCGGCGGCTGCCGCCCGTCCACCACCAGCGCCACCGACACCTCCACCAC
>NZ_SSXE01000439.1 GCF_021699195.1 Nonomuraea sp. MG754425
CCACCTCGGCCACCCGCTCGGCCGCCACGAACAGCAGCACCCGCGGCCCCCAGTCGTGGTCGGCCGAGCGCGCCGTGTCGAACTCCAGCACCTCCGAGCCCGGCCCGATCAGCGCGGCACTGTGCGCGACCCCCGACACCAGCGGCGCCACCACCTCGCCGTAGAAGGCGCGGGACAACTCGATACCAGGAACAAAATCGGACATCACTCCGTCAACTCTGCACCAGCGCCTGCCGAACCTCACCCGGTTTTCCGGCCCGCCCCTTTGCCACGACCGATCAGGTCAGGCGATCACCCGGCAGGCCAGCACGGGCCGGCGCCGGTAGCCGATCCGCTCGTACACGCCGATCGCCACCGGGTTGGAGTCGTCCACCATCAGCGCCGCCCGCCCGTGGGCCGCCACCAGCTCCCGCGACACCCACGCGCACACCAGACCGGCCAGGCCCCGGCCCCGCAGGGCCGCGCGCGTGGCGACCCCGGCCAGCAGCCCCACCGAGGGGGCCGACCACGCGTCCGCCGCCACCGCCGCCAGCACCCCGTCCACCCGCACGCCCGCCCAGCGGCTCACCCCCACCGCGCCGGGCAGCGCGTACGAGTGCGGCGCGTCGGCCGCCAGCAGCGCGGCCACCTCCGCGTCCGCCCCGGCCCGCAGCCACTCCACGCCATGCCCGGACGTCCCGGACGGCGCCGGGCCGGGCAGGCTCATCCAGGAGAACACCGCGCTCTCCCCGATGCCTGCGACCCGCGCGGTCACCTCACGCATGAGCCCGACCTCCCCCAGCGGCCGGTACGCCGTCCCGAGCTCGCCCAGCGCGTGGCGCAGCAGCCTCGCCGCGCACGCCGCGCCGCCCCACACGGCTAAGCGATCACCCCGCGAGATCGCGGGCGCGCCGGCCACCACCGCGTCCCCC
>NZ_SSXE01000440.1 GCF_021699195.1 Nonomuraea sp. MG754425
GGAGGTCTGGATGGTGAAGGCTTTGGCGTAGGCGTTCTCCCAGTCGAGGACGACGCGGGAGATCGTCGCGCTCGCTCCGAGATCGACCTGCAGCCACTGCGGGTCGGCGGCGGCGCTGGACCAGCGGGTGTCGCGGCTGCCGTCGAAGGCGGCCCCGGCGCCGTAGCCCGCGCCCTGGGTGGAGGAGGCCGTGGCCGTCCGTCCCTCCGAGAGCAGGGCGTCGGCCGCGAGGGCGGGGCTGACGGCGGCGAGGCAGGCCGCGAACAGGGCGGCCAGCGCGATCACGACCGGCCACAGGGGAAGCCGGACCGGGCTTCTGGACGGATGCATGGGGGGTCTCTCCTTCGGACAGCCGGAGGGTGATGGACGGAGAGCGCTCTCCGAGCGTGACCTCTCAGGTGAGCCCTGTCAAGGGCGGGCCCGCCGCACGGGCCGTCGGGACCGGCTGCCGGAGTGTCGGTTTCGGGGCTGTGAGCATCGGGTTTCCGGCGGGTGAAGAGATGGGCCTTGACGCGCCTCCGCGACTGAGGGACCCTCAGGTCCCGGAGAGCGCTCTCCCGATCCCGCCGCCGCACCTAGGAGAGGTCGTGCATCCCACTCGCAGCCCAGGCATGGTCGTCGCCGCCCTGGCGGCCCTGGTCCTGGTCCTGTCCGGCCTGGTGCCCGCCACCCCGGCCCGGGCGGCTGACATCCTGCTCTCGCAGAACAGGCCGGCGACGGCCTCCTCGTCGGAGGGGGCCGCCTGGGGCGCGGCGGCGGCCTTCGACGGAGACCGCACCGGCACCCGCTGGTCCAGCCTGTTCAGCGATCCCCAGTGGCTGCAGGTCGATCTCGGAGCGAGCGCGACGATCTCCCGCGTCGTCCTCGACTGGGAGAACGCCTACGCCAAAGCCTTCACCATCCAGACCTCC
>NZ_SSXE01000045.1 GCF_021699195.1 Nonomuraea sp. MG754425
CCCCCGAACCACAACTGCGGCCCGATCGGCTCGCCGGCCTCGACCTTCCCCGGCTCCGCGAGCCGCACCCCGTCGTGGGCCGACAACACGAGGTACCCCTCCTTGGTCACCCTCCCCCTGAGGTTCTCGGCGAGCGTCTTCCGCTGCTCGAACGTCAGCCCCCGGCCCCCGTCGTACATCGCCAGCCGCCACCGCCCGAACGCGAACAGCAGCACCTGCCCGTAGAAGCCGCTACCGGCCTGACGTGGCCAGAGGGTCACGTTGGGGGCGTAGTTCCTGATCGGCTGCCCGCCACGGGTGATCTCGATCTCGCCGCCGTAGGGGGCGACGAACTGCCGTAACGCCGACCCGACCCGCCCCGCCCAGTACGGCCGCAGCCCCATCCCGGCGAGCCCGAGTTCGGCCGGATAGCGCACCTCCGCCCGCGCCCCGTGCGGGAACACCACCGAAATGACCTCGTCGTCACCCTTGCGCGTGGCCGGCGCCTTGAGCATGTTGGGCGCGCTGTCGAGCCTGGTCAGCGACCCGAGAGGGGCAGGCGCCGGAGCGGGGGTCTCAGGACTCGGGGACCGGCTGGCGAGCAGGCCGACAACCGGGATCAGCAGCAGCGCCAGAACCACCGCCACGCCGACCCACCGGTGACGGCCGCGCTCGCCCACCTCGATCACGTCGAACCGGTCAGCCACGACGTTCCTAGCCGAGTAGTGCCGGCTTGCAGCCCTTACGTTTCAGTTCAATTGAGTGGGGACCGCCAGCGCAAGCCCTCGAACCTGGCGAAATCCTTGTCGCAGGTCACAAATTCACAACCGTGCTCGATGGCGAGTGCGGCGAGATAGGCGTCGGGGATGAGCTTGCCCGTCGCGCCCGCCGTTCGGCTGAGCCGGGCGAAGATTTCCCAGTGCCGGCCCTCCGCCGCGACCACCGCCGCGTGCGGCTGGTTGCGATAGGTCTCGGCGAAGGTCAGCGCCCGATCGAGCGAGTCAGGGTTCCGGTAGATACGCCGGTTGGTCACCAGCCGGACGAAACCGTTCACGACGAAATCGCTCACGGCGTAGCTGGAGTCACCGTTGACCATGTCATCTATCACGGCATGGCAGTGCTTGTGATCAGCCGACTCCTTCCTGAAGGCGTTGACGAGAATGTTGATGTCAGCGAGCAACACCACGAGCCTCCTGTTCTCCGGCAGCGCGGATCTGCTGCTCGTCGTCGAGGTCGTAGAGGATGTGCTCCAGCTTCTCGCCCGCGTCGAGGCGTTCTTGGGCCCAGGACTGGAACCCGGGCACGGCTGTCGAGGTGACAAGCTCCACGCGGGGCCGCTCGGCCACCTCGGTGGAGCGGTTGATGAGTTGCCGCAAGGCGTCCTCCATCACTGAGTTGAGACTGCGTCCGTTTCTGGCCGCGTACGCCTTCGCCTCGTTGAGGAGCGTCTCGTCGATGCGCACAGTAGTCCTCCGCATGACTCCAGCGTCCGGCCCTGACATAAAAATGTCAACACCAGATAGTAGTCACGCGATCACAGAATTTGCCCTCACTTTACGTCACCAGGAGGCCACATTGAGCTTCCCATCACTGGACAACGCCACCTCCACCCCCACCAGCTCCCGCTCCTCGGCCTCCGTCAGCAGCCCGGCGTCCGTCACCACCGCGTAGGCCCGCCCTCCGGGCACGTCCACGACGAGAAAGCCCTTCTCGGCCGACCCCTCCCGCCCGTGCGCCACCGTGTACCCGGCCACCGTCCCGGCACCTTCGCAGGCCGCCACGATCGGCACCTCCTGGGCCACGTGCACCGGGGCCGCGTCCCCGAGCCATCCGCCCGGCTCGCTCGACCACACCGCGTAGGTGTGCTTGGTCAGGTGCATGCCGACCCCGGTCACCAGACCGTGCCCCGACTGCGCCCGCAGCAGCCCGGCCATCGTCGCGGTCGAGTGCAGCACGTAGTCGCTGGCCGGCCCGCCCGCGTACGGCAGCCCGCCGGTGACGGTCAGCCCGCGCGGGTCGAGCGGGTCGAGCCCGATCGCGTCGCACGCCTGCCGGAGCGCGATCGCGAAGCAACTGTAGAGGTCCAGGGCGTTCATGTCGGCGAGGGTCAGCCCGGCCCGGCCGAAGGCGGCCTTCGCGGCGGCGGCGACGGCGGGCGAGGAGCCGAGCGCGGGCCGGGCCGCGACCTCCCAGGTGTCCTCCGCGTACGCCCATCCGCGCAGGTAGATCCGCTGGTCCCGAGGCACCCCCAGCCGATCGGCCAGCCCTGATGAGGCCAGGACGACGGCCGCCGCCTGGTCCACCTCCAGCACCGCCACCGTGTCCCTGGTGTACGGCCAGCCGACGAAGCGGTCGCCGAGCTCGTCGGGTGCGCGGACGGTGCGGCGCCAGGCGTACGGGTTCGCGGCGGCCACCTCGGTCATCGGCGCCATGATCCGGGCCCGCTCGCGCATCTCCTCCTCGATCGTGAGCCCGGCCGCCGCCCGCCGCGCGGTCTCCATGATCGGATAGGTGTGCACCGGCAGGAACAGCCCGTGCGCGAGCGCGGCCGGGTGCGGGGGCCGCTCCCATCCGTACGGGGGCTTGGGGTCGGCGGCGTGACTCCACGGGACGTGCTCGCCCGCCTTCCGGTACGCCCGGCGCGTGGCCAGCGCCTCGGCGCCCGTGACGAGGGCGGAGTCGATCTCACCTGCCGCGATCGCTCCCGCCGCGGCCCCGATGAGCTGCTGCGGGACCGTACCGCCGACCTTGGAGTAGGCCCGGTGCCGCGGCGTCGCGCCGAGGCGTTCGGCGAGGCGGCCGACCGGCGAGTCGTACTGCCAGGAGTCGGTCCAGACGATCTGGACGGAGTCGAGCCGCTCCACGGGCAGCCGCGCGTCGGCGGCGGCCTCGCGCGCCACCGACTCCCACAGATCGAGCGGTTCGGGACCGGGCTGCGCACGAATGGTGCGCTGCGCGATGCCGATGAGGCAGGGGGTGCGAGGGTCCATGCGCCAAGTCAACCAGAACATCGCTCGGTTGATAAGGAGTGGCGTCTGATAATTGACGTTACCGCTGTGGCCAGAGAAATTAAATCACGGCCTCCACCTGCGGAGATGCCAATTTCGAATACATGCGGTTTTGCTCTCTCTATAACGGAACGGAACCGGCTCATGCTTTTTCTGGTCGATTCCTGGCCGCCGGATCGAACCCTTCATTAACGTTCCGAGCGTTTTCCTGGCCCACCGGGGCGCAGTCCCCCGCTCTGGGCCGCCGAAAGCCGAGAGGAGCTCCATGAATTCCCGAGCAAGGCGCATCGCGATCCCCCTCGCCGGCCTCCTGGCCATCGGGCTGGCGGCGGGAACGGTCAGCGTCGCCACGGCCGACGCCAAGGTCACGCCGGCCGCGACCGCACCCTCAGACGTCTTCTCCAAGGACTCGGCGACCCCCGCCGAGCAGGCGATCCAGTTCTGGACGCCCGACCGCGTCAAGCTGGCCACCGACTACGACGACGGCCTCGACCTGTCCACCAAGGGCGTCAAGAGCTCGAAGGGCGGCAACGACGCCCCCGACGGGCCCGCCGGGTCCGTCCCGCCGATCGGCGCGGAGAAGAAGTCGTCCAAGAAGAGCAAGCAGGTCAACCTGCCGAACACGGTCGGCCGTGTCTTCTTCACGCTGCCGAAGGCCGACCCGCGTGACCCGAGGAACTGGCGCTACTGCTCGGCCAGTTCCGTGCAGGGCAAGTACCGCAACCTCGTGGCGACCTCCGCCCACTGCGTCTACGACACGAAGAAGAACACCTTCTACGACAACTGGATCTTCATCCCGTCGTACTGGGACGGTGACAGGGTCTGGAACGGCAAGGCCCCGTACGGCATCTACGCGGCCAAGACGTTCAACGCCCACGACGACTTCGTGGTGAAGGAGGACTACGACTTCGACTACGCGTTCGTCAACGTCTTCAACGGCATCAAGGTCAACTGGGAGAAGGTCAACGGCCGCTGGCAGCAGACGGTGAAGAACGTCGGCCGGCTCGGCGACAACGTCGGCGGCCAGGGCTTCGCCTGGAACCGGAGCACGAAGCTGAACGTGTTCTCGTTCGGTTACCCCGCCGGTGAGCACCCCGACGGCGACAAGCCGTTCACCGGCCGCACGATGAAGTACTGCTACGGCAAGACCAAGGCGATGCCCGAGGCCAGGAAGTACAACCTCCAGGAGCACGTCGGCTTCACGTGCTCCTTCACCGCCGGCGCGAGCGGCGGCCCGTTCCTCTACAACTACAAGAGCGCGTCGCGCACCGGCTACCTGGTCGGCGTCAACAGCGTCGCGTGGGACACCGACGGCAACGACCGCTACGACCACATCTCGTCGCCGTACTTCAACACCGACACCTACAACGTCTACAAGGCCGCCGCCAACCGCTGGACCGGCAACTGGCGGTGATCATCAGGCACCCGGGCCCCGGTTCCCCAGGGAGCCGGGGCCATCCCCTGAGCGGAATGCGCGCCGCCGCCCTGGGTGGCGTGCGCCACTGCTCCCGCGTCGAATACGACCGCGAATGGGCGTGAATTCGGTACGCGCCGATGCTCCGAGAACCAGCCCCTGACCTGCGGCGACAACGCGAACTAATGATCATTTACCGGTATCGGGAGCGTTCCGCTGACGGCATCCTTATAGTTCACGATGCACGCTTGATCAGGTAACGAATCTCTATCCAAGCTGCAATACCGTCTGTACATCTGGAAAAATCCACCCTTACGACCCCAAAGAAAGGCATTTCATGATCCCCCGCGTCAGGCGCGTCGCCGCCGCTGCCCTCGGCAGCGCGCTGCTGATGCTGCCTGCCCTCACGGGGATCGCCGAAGCGACATCGGCCGCCGCGCCGCCCAGCAAGGTGTACGCCGTCCCGCTGGCCAGGACCCTCACGGACGTCAAGCGCGTCGCCGACTACTGGAAGCCCGACCGCCTGCAGAAGACCGACCTGTCCACCCCCGCCACGCCCGGCACCGGCTCCGGCTCCTCGACGAGCTCGTCAGGCGCCGCCGCGGGCCCCGCCGCACCCGTGGCCGCGATCAAGAAGGCGACCGCCGCGGCGAGCGTCGAGCCCGCGCTGCCGCACAAGGGCACCGCCGCCAAGACGATGGGCAAGGTCTTCTTCCGGTTCGGGGACAAGGAGTACTGGTGCTCCGCCAGCGCGATCGCGGCCAGGAACCGCAGCGTGGTGGCCACGGCCGGGCACTGCGCGTTCGACTCGCGCACGGCCAAGCCCGCCGACTACTGGATCTTCGTCCCCAACCCCGTCCCCAACGGCGGCGCGCCCGACGGCATCTACGTGGGCGCCTCGATCAGCCTGCACGAGGACTGGTCGGGCAAGGGTGACTACGACTTCGACTACGCGTTCGTCACCGTGCACCGCGGCTTCACCTGGGTCGCCAAGGACGGCGCGTACGTCATGCAGGACATCGGCCGGCTCCAGGACAACGTGGGCGGGCTCGGGCTCGAACTGAACAAGAAGCCCGGCACCTACGCCGTGACCGCGTTCGGCTACCCGGCGGGCCAGCAGCCCGACGGGTCGCACCCGTACGACGGCAAGAAGCTGTTCCAGTGCATCGCCGGCGCCACCCGCTACACCGTCGCCCCCGGCCGCGACCTGCAGAAGGGCGTGGAGCTGCAGCCGTGCGACTTCAGCCCGGGGGCCAGCGGCGGCCCGTGGGCGATCGGCTGGGACGACACCCGCAGGCTCGGCAGCCTGGCCGGGGTCAACAGCCTGACCTGGAACCGGGACGCCAAGGGCCGCTACGACTCGGTCTCGTCCCCGTACTTCGACACCGGTACCGGCGAGGTCTACCGGCGCGCCGCGTCGCTCAGCACGCTCTCAAATGTGACCTAAGTCATAGCAACCAAGCGATCACTTCAGGTGATCAGCGGCTTCTTCATCTCGGTAAGGTCACGACACGCCTCGAAACGGCGACAAGATCTACCAAGATTTAACACGATCAACGTATAAACCTGTAGGTTCCGGGCTGTCCGTTTGCTGAGTTCTGGGGGTGCATGAGGCGCCTCATGTCAGCGCAACCTGGAGTTACCTTGAAGCGAATCCTTCTTCCCGCCGGTACCGCCCTCCTGGCAACCGGCCTGCTCGCCGCCGGTCTGTCCGGGACGGCGCAGGCCGACGGCGACGTCGCCCACGACCCGATGGCCCGCAACACCTCCGCCGCCGCGTCCGTCGCCTCCTTCTGGCTGGCCTCGAACGGCGCCGCGCTCCGGTCCGCGACCCAGTACACGTGGGACTCGAAAGAAGTTCGGAAGGTCGTCTCCAAGGGCGGCTACAGCCCTGACGGCAGCCCCGGCACTACCGCGCCGACCGGTGCGTCGAAGCCCATCGGCAGCGCCCAGAACGTCAACCTCCCGAAGACCGTCGGCAAGGTGTTCTTCGTCGACGGCAGCGGCAAGTTCCGCTGGTGTTCGGGCACCTCCATCCAGTCGAACTACCGCAACCTGGTCTCCACCGCCGGCCACTGCGTGTACGACACCGACAGCAACTCGGCCACCCTGGACAAGTGGGTCTTCGTGCCCGGCTACTACCAGGGCCGCGCCCCCTGGGGCATCTACGTGGGCAAGCAGGCCTTCACCCACTACGACTTCGACGTCTACGAGGACTACGACCGCGACTACGCGTTCGTCACCGTCTACAACGGCATCCTGGCCAACGGCGTCAAGCAGGTGGACCGCAAGGACTTCGAGCGCTTCACCGGGCCGAAGCGCTCGTGGGGCGGTCGCTACTACATCCTGCTGTCCAAGGACGCCGGCCGCCTCGGCGACGTCGTCGGCGGCCAGGGCTTCGCCTGGAACCAGGCGTCCGGCAAGACCGTGCGCACCTTCGGTTACCCGGCGGCCGGGCACCCCGACGGCAACAAGCCGTACAGCGGCGTGACGCCGAAGCACTGCTACGGCAAGACCACGCCCAAGGCGGTCGGAGCCCCCTGGCTCAAGATCGAGGAGCACATCGGCCTCAAGTGCGCCGTGACCCCGGGCTACGACGGCGGCCCGTGGCTGCTGAACTACAACAACGGCAAGCGCCTCGGCTACGTGAACGGTGTCACCAGCACCTTCGCCGACCAGGACGCCAACGACCGGATCGACCACATCACCTCGCCGTACTTCGACGGTGAGACCGCCGCTGTGTACAACGCGGCCAAGAACGTGTGGTCCGGCAAGATCGTGGGCCCGAACGGCGAGCTGTACAAGTAACCCCCTGGCTCCATCAGGGGATTGGCGAGGGTCTCGGCACACGAGGCCCTCGCTTCGTCGTTTCCGGGGTCGCGAGCCCGTCATGGAGATCTTTCTTGGTTCAACTGACAGACAGTGTTGACCTTGTCACGATGGGCGCATGCGTCGTGATGATCTGACGGACGCCGAGTGGGAACGGGTGGCTTCCCTGCTCCCCCAGGACGGCGTCCACGCCGACCGGACGACAGACGACCGCACCGTGATCGACGGTCTGCTCCACCAGGCCCGCACCGGCGTCCGCTGGCGCCATCTCCCCGATCGATACGGCTGCTAGGTCACCCTCTACAAACGCCACCGCCGCTGGCTGGCGGACGGCACCTGGCACCGCCTCACCCTCGCCCTCCGCACCACCGACGACGACACCCGCGACGACACCGCCCGAGACGGCTCCGGCGACCGCCGCGCCGCCCCGGCTCCCCTCGACCTCATCCGCACCCACCACACCGGCTCGCCCGGCCTCCCACCGCCGCGCGCACCCGTCAAGGACTCAGCGGTGCTGGCCGGTCTCCAGGCCCTCCTGGGCGGCACCGCCCGGCCGAGAGGGCACTGAACGCCGATCCCCGCACCGCACCCCCGGCCCGCCGACCTCGTATCGGCGGGCCGTTCTCATGTCGCCGAAACCCCGCCGGGGACGGGTCTCCGGCCGCTCCCGACCCGAACCTGAAGATCACCTGTGAGAAACCGGCCAACTTAGACGGGGCAGGTTCCGATCTGGTTCCTGTGATCTGAGTCACGTTTTGCCGACTACCGTATGTGGCAAGGGTCTAACGGCACTTTCGTCCCAGCAGTAACAACCCCTCCATACCCTGCGAAAACGAGATGCGGCGATCACAGGGCGCGAAGATCTCTGACAGATAACGGAAAGGTCACGGCGGTTGGGGTTCCCGCCGGATCCGCCAAAGCGGGTTCCACCTGCGGAGATCACCACGCTATGTTCCTTGCTATCCCTTTACTGACGCATGGGACGCAGTTGCGACCCACGACAGAGCAAGGAGCAGTTCCCTTGAAGCGCATCCTCATCCCCGCCGGTGGCGCCATCCTGGCCACCGGCATGCTGGCCGCCGGTCTCGCCGGTACGGCTTCGGCCGACACCGACATCGCCAAGGACAACATGGCGACCAGCGCGGCCAACGCCAAGGCCATCGCTCAGTTCTGGGCGGAGAACAACGGTGCCGCCCTCAAGGCCGCTACCGAGTCGAACGTCTGGGACAAGGCTGACGTCGCCAAGCTGCAGAGCAAGGGCGGCTCGACCTCGGACACCAAGCCGGGTTCGACCGCTCCGATCGGCGAAGAGAAGAAGACGACCGCCAAGGTCCAGAACGTCAACATGCCGAAGACCATCGGCAAGGTCTTCTTCGTCAACGCCAAGGGCGAGAAGAAGTGGTGCTCCGGCACCTCCATCCAGTCGAAGTACCGCAACCTGGTCTCCACGGCCGGCCACTGCGTGTACGACACTGGCGCCAACGCGGACGTCATGTCCAAGTGGGTCTTCGTCCCCGGTTACTACCAGGGTCGTGCCCCCTGGGGCGTCTACGTGGGTAAGCAGGCCTTCACCCACTACGACTTCGACGTCTACGAGGACTACGACCGCGACTACGCGTTCGTGACCGTGTACAACGGCGTCAACGTTTCCGGCAAGACCGCCAAGGTCACGCCGAGCGAGTACAGGTCGCACATCGCCAAGGGCGGCCTGGGCTACGTCAAGGAAACGAAGATCACGAAGGACGAGTTCGACGCCGGCTTCGAGAAGTACGGCGAGTCGGGCCCCTTCAAGTCGGCGGCTGCTGACCCCACCGTCGAGTCCGTCGCCAAGCCGGCCGACGTGACCGGCTCCAACGTGGCCGACTACAAGCTGGGCAAGGGCCCCACCGCGGGTGTCCAGCTCACGCCGGTCGAGGTCACCGAGTCGGTCTTCAACGCCGCGGCTAAGACGGGCTACGAGAACGGCTCGCAGTACAAGAGCCTCTCCAAGGAGATCGCGATCTCCAAGGAGGAGTACGAGAAGCTCAAGGCGGACAAGGGCGACGGCAAGTTCCTGGGCAAGATCCGCGCCCAGCTCGACGCCAACAAGAACGAGATCGCTTGGTTCAAGCAGCAGTTCTTCGTCCAGAAGTGGATCAAGAGCACTGCCAACGTCAAGTACTGGGTCGAGGACTACTACGTCGTCGACATCGCCGCCAAGGACGCCGGTCGTCTCGGCGACAACGTCGGTGGCCAGGGCTTCGCGTGGAACCAGCCGACCGGCAAGGCCGTGCGCGTGTTCGGCTACCCGGCAGCTCCTCACCCCGACGGCAACAAGAACTTCACCGGCGTTACTCCGAAGTGGTGCTACGGCACGACCACGAAGAAGCTGGTGGGCTCGGCTGCCAAGAAGATCGAGGAGCACGTCGCCCTCAAGTGCGCCATGACCGAGGGTGCCGACGGTGGCCCGTGGCTGTACAAGTACAGCAACAGCAAGCGTCTCGGCTACGTGAACGGTGTCGTGAGCACCTTCAACGACCAGGACGGCAACGGCCGCGTGGACTACATCTCGTCGCCGTACTTCGACGGCGAGACCAACACCGTCTACAAGGCCGCCGCGGCTTCGTGGTCCGGCAAGATCGTCTAAGGTGACGGACAGCGACCGGTCCTAGACCGTTCGTGCTACCGCTACCAGCGAAGGGCCCGGCATCCTGCCGGGCCCTTCGGCATTCCACCGGAATGTGAAGGCGTTTGGACGCACGAGACGTCCGGACGGTGCCATCAACCCGATGTGATCTGCGTCACACAGCTCCATCGACCCGAACCAGGGGGGAGCCTCGGCCCCGCGAGCCACACTGACAACTTCCTTATGTTGATCAGGGCAAACGGTGAAGAGGCCCGCTTTCCTCGACTCCTGCGCATCAGCCGCCTAAACATCACAGAACGATCACGACCGGCTTGTCGCATCTTTTCCTCTCAAAGCGGCTACCCGACCCCAAGATCAACACTGTATGTTCCTGGCTATCCCTTTACTGACGCATGGGACGCAAGAAGCGTTCCACGACAGCGCAAGGAGTTACCTTGAAGCGCATCCTCCTCCCCGCCGGTGGCGCCATTCTGGCCACCGGTCTGCTGGCCGCTGGTCTGGCCAGCACCGCCAACGCCGACGACACGCTCGCCAAGGAAGACCTGGCCAAGACTTCGGCGCAGGCCGCCGAGGTCATCAACTTCTGGACCAAGTCTGACAACGCGGCGCTGAAGAAGGCCACGGCGTTCAACCCCGACGCCCTCGAGGTTCAGAAGATCTCCTCCGGTGGTGGCTACAGCGCGGACACCAAGCCGGGCTCCACCGCCCCCATCGGCGAGGAGAAGAAGACCACCGCCAAGGTTCAGAACGTGAACCTGCCGAAGACCATCGGCAAGGTTTTCTTCGAGTACCGTGACGGTTCGCTGTACTGGTGCTCGGGCACCTCGATCCAGTCGCAGTACCGCAACCTGGTCGCCACGGCCGGTCACTGCGTCTACGACATCGCCGCCAACGCCGAGGTCGTTTCGCGCTGGGTCTTCGTGCCGGGTTACTACCAGGGCCGCGCTCCTTGGGGCATCTACGTGGGTAAGCAGGCCTTCACCCACTACGACTTCGACGTCTACGAGGACTTCGACCGCGACTACGCGTTCGTGACCGTCTACGACGGCATCGGCGGCGTCGTGAACAAGTCCACGAAGGTCACCCCGAGCGAGTACAAGGCTCACGTTGCCAAGGGCGGCGACGGCTACGTCAAGCAGACCCCGATCACCGACAAGGAGTTCGCGGCCGGCTACGAGAAGTACGGCGAGTCCGGCCCTTACAAGTCGGCGTCCGCTGACCCCACCGTCGAGTCCGTCGCCAAGCCGAAGGACGTGACCGACGCCAACATCGCCGCCTACAAGCTGGGCAAGGGCCCCACCACGGGTGTCCAGCTCACGGCGGTCGAGGTCACCGAGTCGGTCTACGCCGCTGCGGCTAAGACGGGCTACGAGAACGGCTCGCAGTACAAGAGCCTCTCCGACGAGATCGCGATCTCCAAGGAGGAGTACGAGAAGCTCAAGGCGGACAAGGGCGACGGCAAGTTCCTCGGCAAGATCCGCGCCGAGGTCGCCAACGGTGCCGAGTCTGCTTGGTTCAAGCAGCAGTTCTACGTTCAGAAGTGGATCAGGACCACTGAGAACGTCAAGTACTGGGTCGAGGACTACTACGTCCTCGAGCACTCGGTCAAGAGCGTCGGTCGCCTTGGTGACAACGTCGGTGGTCAGGGCTTCGCCTGGAACCAGCCGACCGGCAAGTACGTCCGCACCTTCGGTTACCCCTTCGGCCCGCACCTGGACGGCAACAAGCCGTTCACCGGTGTGACGCCCAAGTGGTGCTACGGCAAGACGGCGAAGAACGTCCTGCGCATCCCGTCCAAGAAGGTCGAGGAGCAGGTCTCGCTGAAGTGCACCGTGACCGCCGGTTACGACGGTGCGCCGTTCCTGTACAAGTACAGCAACAGCAAGCGTCTCGGCTACGTCAACGGTGTCACCAGCCTCATCGCTGACACCGACAACAACAAGCGCTACGACACGATCACCTCGCCGTACTTCGACGGTGAGACCGCCGCGATCTACAAGGCCGCTTCGGCCTCGTGGTCCGGCAAGCTCATCCCGTAGTTCTTGCTGTTGGACCGAACGACGACTTGTCATCGTTCACCTGCTTCACCCGAAGGGCTCGGCTGCCAGCCGGGCCCTTCGGCCTTTCTACGAGAAATCTGAGCATTTCCCTTACAAGAGTGACTGACGGGTCGATAGGGTTTTTACACCCTTTTTGACAACTGTGGAGCCTTCCGTGAAGCGCCTGCTCATCCCCCTTGCCGCCGCCGGCCTGAGCGCCGCCGTACTCGCCGCGCCCGCCAATGCCGCCGCCCCGCACTGGGCATCCGAAGACCTGCTGCCCAAGCCCGCCGACGCGTACGGTGCCGCCGCCTTCTGGCTGGACTCCAACGGAGCCGCCCTCAGGAAGGCCACGCAGTACAACCTCGACGCCAAGGACGTGCCCAAGATCGTCAGCTCGGGCAGCAAGGGCGCCCCCGACGGCAAGCCCGGCATGACCGGCCCGACCACCAACCCCAAGCCCACCGCCAGCAAGAACGTGAACCTGCCGAAGACCATCGGCAAGGTCTTCTTCCTGGACAGGGCGGGCCACTACCGCTGGTGCTCGGCCACCTCCATCCAGTCCAGGAACCGCAACCTGGTCGCCACGGCCGGCCACTGCGTGTTCGAGAACGGCAAGGACGACGTCTACCGCAAGTGGATCTTCGTCCCCGGCTACCACCAGGGCCGGGCGCCCTGGGGCGTCTACGTGGGCGCCTACGCCTTCACCGCCTACGACCTCGACACCTATGACGACTACGACGGCGACTACGCCTTCGTCGCGGTCCACAACGGCTTCGCGCTGACGGGCTCGAAGGAGGTCGTCAAGAGCGAGTTCCACGCCTGGGGCGGGGACAAGTGGATCAAGCACGAGGAGATCAAGAAGGAGGAGTTCGACGCCGGCTTCGACAAGTACGGGCCCGCCGGGCCGTACTGGTCGAAGAACTTCGACGTCAACCCCGAGAAGGTCGCGCACAACTACCCCGGCCAGAAGATCCTCACCAAGGTCGAGGTCACCGAGGCCGACTACGCCAAGGCCCCGAAGGGCACGGCGAGCTCCGTCAACGGCGAGCAGTACGAGCAGGCCGGCCCCACGCCGATCAGCATGGAGGAGTACCGCAAGCTCGTCTCCGAGAAGGGCGACGGCAAGTACCTCGGCAAGCTCACCGCCACCAAGGACGCCAACGGCACCGAGACCGCGTGGTTCGAGACCCGCTACTACACCAAGCAGTGGGTGAAGGCCGGCACGACCGTCCGCTACTTCCGTGACCACTTCATCATCGGCCTGGCCAAGGACCTCGGCCGCCTCGGCGACGTCGTCGGCGGTCAGGGCTTCGCCTGGAACCAGCCGCTCGGCCAGCAGGTGACGGTCTTCGGCTACCCGAGCGCCCCGCACCCCGACGGCAACCGCCAGTTCACCGGCGTCACCGCCAAGTGGTGCGCCGGCAAGACCGGCACGAAGAGCGTGCAGGTCAACACCTTCAAGGTGGAGACCCACCAGATCCTCAAGTGCTCCATGACCGGCGGTTCCGACGGCGGCCCCTGGATCATGAAGTACGACAACAACAAGCGCACCGGCTACGTCAACGGCGTGACGAGCGTGTTCGCCGACAACGACGGCAACGGCCGGATCGACCACATCAGCTCGGCCATCTTCGACGGCGAGACCGCCGACGTCTACAACAAGGCGAACCTCGCCGAGACGAAGAAGATCGTCGGCCCCAACGGCGAACTGCTGAAGTGACCACGTCGGGCCCGGTCGACCCGGGCCCGACGCAGCGGATCAGACGGCGGTGAGCTCGCGCGTGCGCTCGCGCAGCGCGGCCACCGGCCGCTCATTCTTGAACGGCTCCAGCCGGCGACGCAGATCGGCCACGTACGACCGGGAGCGCACCGACTGGAGCTCGGCGGCCAGGTTCAGCGCGTCGGCCGCGGCCGAACACGCCTCCTCCAGTTCCCCGCACTGCAAGAGCCCGGCGGCCAGCAGTGACAGGTTGAACATGCGCCCCCGCACGTACCGCGAGTCCATGTCGAGCGAGCGGCGTGCCTGGCGCACGACCCGCTCCCCCTCCCCGAGATCGCGGAAGCAGTGGGCGAACTTTGCGGACAGGTAAGCCTCGTCGAAGTAGCTGAGCCACTTGGGCTCGTCGTCGGGCTTGCGGACATCGAAGGCACTCTCGGCCTCGTGCAGTGACTGGCCGCAGGACCGGGCGTCGCCCAGCCCCGCGTGCGCGTGGGCCTCCAGCACGTGCGCGGAGGCCAGCAGCGTCTTCACCTCCGCCTTGTGGGCCGCCATCTGGGACGCCCTGGCCAGGTCGAGGGCGTGGGCCGGCTGACCCATGTAGATGGCCTGGTGCGCCATGCCGGCGAGGATCTCGCCGCCCAGCGTCTGGTCGCCGGCGCCCCTGGCCAGGCGCAGGGCCTGGATCAGGTAACGCTGGGCGAGGCCGTGCTGCTCCATGTCGTAGGCCATCCAGCCGGCCAGCCGGGTCAGCTCGGCCGCCGCGGCAGCCAGTTGCCTGCCGGTGGACTCGCCGTACGAACCGTCCTTCAGCAGGGGGGAGACGGCGGTGTCGAGATACTTGACCACGGACGAGCGGACACGTCCGCTGCCGAACCGGTTGTCGAGCTCACCGAACGAGCGGGTGACCTCGTGGATGGCGGCGATGTCGGCGCGGCCCACACGCCGCGCCCCGCCGCCGTTCGTACGTCCCTCAGCGGGAGACGTCAGCCAGCGTACGGCTCCAACAGAACCTGCTCCTATCGCGAACGTCGAATCGATCAGGAACCTCCGTCGTTCTACGTCGGCCCGCCACAGCGCCGTCACAGTCGCGACCCCCTCCTGCCAGGTGTGCGTGAACTCCTGTCCGAGATCGAGGGGGGTGATGACGGCCGGCATGCCGAGGTCTTCCGACGAGACCGGCCTGCCTAGCCGTAGCGCGAAGATCTCCGTGAGCAGGCACGGCACCGGGTCGCGCGGCCGTTGACCTCCGATCCAGCGCAGGACGGAGCTGTGGTCGTACTTGAGTCCCGGTGTGCCACGTGCGGCTCCCAGATCGTTGAGGCGCCTGGCCAATCCCTTGTGGGAAAACCCCGCCTCGGCGATGAGCTGCTGTAGGAGTCGATTAGGCTCGCGTTCCATCGCTCTCCTCGTCACAGGAGTCGGCGCCCACATCATTACAGAGAGCTACAGTTATAGCACCTTGCGTAAAGGATTTATGGCAGTTCCCAAAGCTAACCTCAACTCCGTCCCAAGTCTCGGGCCGTTCCGCCCCGCTCGGCGACGACATCTCCCCGCAAAAGGCCCACGCGGCTCAGCTCGGCCGGCGGGCGGGTTCCAGGAGGGCGCTGATGGCGGCGGCGCCCGACTCGGCGAGCCAGTCGGCGAGAGTCCGCAGCCCGGGGTGGATGACGCGCAGCGCCTCGATGTCGGCGCGCCAGCGGTGACCGGCCTGCCAGCGCTTCCTGGTCTCGGCGATCTGCGGGCCGAGCCGGGCGGCCTCCTCGTCGGTGAACTGCTCGTACCGGATGGGGATGCCGGTGGCCTCGGTGATCGCGGCGGCGGCCGCGACCGGGGTCGGCTCGTCGCCGGCCAGGTCCAGGGTGCGTCCGGCGAACCGGGCGGGGTCGGCGAAGGCGAGCGCGGCGAACTCGGCGATGTCCTCCAGCGCGATGACCTGCATGGGTTCGTCCGGCGGGAAGAGGTGCCGGTGCACGCCGTTGGAGAGGCCGTCGATGCCGCGGCCGAGTCCGAGGCCGAGATAGTTCGTCATGAACCGGACCGGGCGCAGCACGGTGGGAAGCGCGACATGGTCGCGCAGGTACTCCTCGATCAGCGTCTTGCCCTCCGACCCTGACGACGCCGATCCCGACGACGTCGATGCGACGGTGCTGAACACGACCTGCTCGACCCCCGCCGCGGCCGCGGCGTCGATCAGCGCCCGGCCGCGGGCCGCCTCGAGATCCGCCCGCGGCCCGTCCGGGCCGAAGGTCACCGGCGGAACGCCGAACACGGCGGCGACGCCGTCGAGCGCGGGCGGCAGGCTCGCCGGATCGTCGAAGTCGCCGCGCACGAGCCGCGCGCCCGCGGCGGCCAGCTCGACGGCGGCCGGCGCGTTCAGGTCGCGCACCAGCGCTCTCACCTGCCGGCCGCCGGCGAGCAGCCGCCGCGCGGTGGCGCCGCCCTGCTTGCCGGTGGCGCCGGTGACGAGGATGGGAGCGCCGGTGTCCGTCGGCGGTGTGCTGGTCATGATGCCCTCCGGAGAGATGGGGGATACTGATGCGGTCCGGAATGCTCCACCCGCTTCACCCTCGCAGACAAGGCTTTCGTGACATGACAGCAGCTCCGGCCGAAGCGCCCGCCGGGCGCGCCGACGCCCGCCGCAACCGGGAACTCGTGCTGCGCACGGCCATGCGGGTGTTCGCCGAGGAAGGGCTGGAGGCGTCACTCGGCCGCATCGCCCAGCGCGCCGGGGTCGGCGCAGGAACCGTCTACCGGCACTTCCCGAGCAAGGACGTCCTGGTCGAGGCCGTACTCGCCGAGCAGCTCGAGGCTCTGGTGGGTGCCGCCGGCCGCTGGCGAGCCCGCGCCGCTCCCGGTGACGCGCTGTTCGGCTTCCTGCTCGAAGTGATCGAGAAGTCGGTGGACCGCCGGAACGTGTGCGACGCGCTCACCGCCGACCGGAGCTGGCCGCGTGCCGTGCTGTCCGCCGCGGCACAGCGCTTCCACGAGGCCATGGAGGGCCTGCTGCGCGACGCGAAACGGGCCGGCGCGATCCGCGCCGACGTCCGCGCGGACGATCTGTCGGCGCTCACCGTCGGCGGTGTCGCGCTGCGTTCGGCACACCGGGACCAGGCCCGGGGCGCCCAGTTGGTCCGGCTGCTGCTGGACGGGCTGCGCACCAGGACCGTCACGAAAGCCGGGCCGTTTCGTGACGTGTCTGCGCTGCCACGTCACGAAACCCCGGCTCAACGGCACTGCGGGGAGTGCGGCGCGACCCTGACGGTGCGGACCACCGGGCGACCGCCCCGCTACTGCAGTCCGACCTGCCGCCAGCGCGCCCACCGGCGCCGTCTCGCCGACTAGCGCCGCCGCGCACCGCCGGGCCCGCGCGCACGCGGACCCGGCACGAAGCTCCGAATCGGGCGGACCTCAGCGGCGCGCGACCCCGTCCTCGCGGGCCTGGGCCGCCACGGCGGCCGTCACGGCGGGCGCGACACGCTCGTCGAACGGGCTCGGGATGACGTACGTCGCCGAGAGATCGTCACCGACGACGCCCGCCAGCGCGTCGGCCGCGGCCACCTTCATGTTCTCGGTGATCGTGGTGGCCCGCACGTCGAGGGCGCCGCGGAAGACGCCGGGGAAGGCCAGCACGTTGTTGATCTGGTTGGGGAAGTCGGAGCGCCCGGTGGCCACGACCCGGACGTGCCGGCCCGCCACGTCGGGATGCACCTCGGGGGTCGGGTTGGACAGGGCGAACACGATGGCGTCGGGCGCCATGGAGGCGATCGCCGCCTCCGGCACCGTCGAGCCGGACAACCCCACGAACACGTCGGCGCCCTCCAGGGCCTCCTCCGTGGAGCCGGTGCGCCCCGCCCGGTTGGTGTCGCGGGCCAGCGCCTCCTTGACCGGGTTGAGGCCCTCGCGGCCCTCGTAGATCATGCCCTTGGAGTCGGAGACCGCGATGTCGCCGATGCCCGCCTCCAGCAGGATGCGCGTGACGGCGACGCCGGAGGCGCCCGCGCCGGCCACCACGGCCCGCAGGTCGCCCAGCGGCCGGCCGGTCAGCCGGGCGGCGTTGCGCAGGGCGGCCAGCACGACGATGGCGGTGCCGTGCTGGTCGTCGTGGAAGACGGGGATGTCGAGCAGGTCGCGCAGCCGGTCCTCGATCTCGAAGCAGCGCGGGGCGCTGATGTCCTCGAGGTTGATGCCGCCGAACGAGGGCGCGAGCCGGGCCACGGTCTCGACGAGCGCGTCGACGTCGGTGCAGTCGAGGCAGAGGGGCACGGCGTCGACCCCGGCGAACTCCTTGAACAGCAGCGCCTTGCCCTCCATGACGGGCATGGCGGCCGAGGGGCCGATGTCGCCGAGGCCCAGCACGGCGGTGCCGTCGGAGACGACGGCGACCACGTTGGAGACCCAGGTGTAGTCGTCGGCCAGCGCGGGCCGGTCGGCGATGGCGGTGCAGACCCGGGCGACGCCGGGCGTGTAGGCCAGGGCCAGGTCGTCCGCGTCGCGGACGGGCACGGTGGAGCGAATCTCGATCTTGCCTCCCCGGTGCAGGGCGAAGGCCGGATCGGCATCGAGGTTCTCGACGGAAGCAGAAGCGGGCGTGACAGCCACAGCGACCCCTGTAGTCATTGGAAGCGGAAGTAACCTTCGGCGGTACGAGCGCGAGCGGGCTGGCTTCGGTAGCTGCCAGGATCCCCTCGCCGGTCGTCTGGTGAGGGGGTTCGGGGGTCACCCGTCGCCCCATACTGCCACAGGGTGAGATGGTGTTCGGTGTCGCCGATGACGCCGTTCTGTTGACGCATCGTTAAACGGCGGATGACAACTCCCCACGAAACCCCATCTAAACTGCACCAAAACGCAAGTTTCATTGCTTTTCAACCGAGGAGGCCGTACATGGCCCTCAGACCACTGGGCCGCCGTGGCTACACCACCGGCGCGCTCGCCTTGGCCGCTGCCCTCGCGCTGACCGCGTGCGGCAGCGACACCGGCTCGGACACGGGCTCGACCACCGCCGCCGGAGCCTCCTCCGACGGCGGGGTCAAGGTGGTGCAGCCCGGCAAGCTCACGGTCTGCACGAACGTCCCGTACGAGCCGTTCCAGTTCAAGGACGCGAGCGGCAACGTCGTCGGGTTCGACGTGGACATCGTCGATCTCGCCGCGAAGAAGCTGGGCCTGACCCAGAACATCGTGGACATCGACTTCGCCGTGATCAAGAGTGGCGCCGCCATGGCCGCGGGCAAGTGCGACGTCGCCGCCGCGGGCATGACGATCACCGACGAGCGCAAGCAGAACATCGACTTCTCCGACCCCTACTTCGACGCCACGCAGGCCCTGCTGGCCAAGAAGGGCACCGGCGCCACCTCGCTCGAGGACGTCAAGGCCAAGGGGCTGAAGCTGGGCGCGCAGGCCAGCACCACCGGCCTCGACTACGTCAAGAAGAACGGCTTCAACCCGACGGAGTACGCCGACTCCCCCAAGGAACTGCTCGCGCTGCAGGCCGGCCAGGCCGACGTGATCGTCCAGGACCTGCCCGTCGTGCTCACCTGGCTGAAGAAGCCCGAGGTCGCCGAGAAGTTCGAGCTGGTCACCAGCCTCGACACCGGCGAGCAGTACGGCATCGGCCTCAAGAAGGGCGCCGACCCCACGTTGCTGAAGACGATCAACGAAGAGATCGCCAAGGCCAAGCAGGACGGCACCTACGAGAAGATCTACGTGAAGTGGTTCGGCAAGAAGCCCGGCGAGCTGGGCTGACCCATGGCCGACCAGCCGAAGACGGTTGAGCCTGGTCGCGTCAGGCTCAGCCCTCGGAAGAGACAGCGGATCAGCCGGACGGTTCAGTACGTCGTACTGGCCGCCGCGCTCGTCGCCGTCGTCCGGTACGCGGACTGGCAGAGCCTCGCCCAGAACTTCGCCAAGCTCGACGTGGCGGAGCAGGCGCTGCCCGACCTGTTCACCGTCGCGCTGCGCAACACGATCGTCTACACGGTCGGCGGGTTCATCCTGTCGTTCGTGTTCGGCCTGTTGCTGGCGCTGATGCGGCTCTCGCAGATCAAGCCGTACCGGTGGATCGCGATCATCTACATCGAGATCTTCCGCGGGTTGCCCGCACTGCTGATCTTCCTGATGATCACGTTCCTGCCGCTGGCGCTGCCGGGGTTCCAGGTGCCCGGCGGCACGTACGGGCAGGGCATCCTCGGGCTCGGCCTGGTCGGCGCGGCCTATCAGGCGGAGGTCTTCAGGGCGGGCCTGCAGGCCGTGCCCAGGGGGCAGACCGAGGCGGCCAGGTCGCTCGGCATGTCGGCCACCCGGGCCCAGATCACCGTGGTGATCCCGCAGGCCATCAGGATGGTCATCCCGCCGACCACGAACCAGTTCGTGGCCCTGCTGAAGGACTCGTCCCTGGTGCTGTTCCTCGGCGTGTCCAGCGAGTACGTCGAGCTGGCCAAGTTCGGCAACGACCTGGCCTCCCAGTACGCCAACGCCACGCCCATCATGGTCGCCGGGGTGACGTACCTGATCGTCACCATCCCGCTGGGGTACCTCGCGTCCCGGCTGGAGGGACGTAAGGGGGGTAAGCGATGACGGCCCACGCCATCGAACTGCGCGACCTGCACAAGTACTTCGGCGGGAACCAGGTGCTCAAGGGCATCGACATGACCGTCGAACCGGGCCAGGTGGTCTGCGTCATCGGCCCGTCGGGCTCGGGCAAGTCCACGCTGCTGCGCTGCGTGAACCTGCTGGAGACCCCGACGGTCGGCAAGGTGTTCGTGGAGGGTGTCGAGGTCACCGACCCCGACGTGGACATCGACGCCGTACGCCGCCGCATCGGCATGGTCTTCCAGCAGTTCAACCTGTTCCCCCACATGACCGCGCTGCAGAACGTCATGATCGCCCAGCAGCGGGTGCTGAAGCGGAGCAGGAAGGAGGCCGAGGTCGTCGCCAGGGACAACCTGGAGAAGGTCGGCGTCGGCGCCAAGTGCGATGCCCTGCCCGGCCAGCTCTCGGGCGGCCAGCAGCAGCGGGTCGCGATCGCCAGGGCCCTGGCGATGAGCCCCAGCCTGATGCTCTTCGACGAGCCCACCTCGGCCCTCGACCCCGAGCTGGTCGGCGACGTGCTCTCGGTCATGCGCAAGCTGGCCGAGGAGGGCATGACCATGCTCGTGGTCACCCACGAGATGGGCTTCGCCCGGGAGGTGGCCGACCGGGTGGTGTTCATGGACGGCGGCGTGGTCGTCGAGGACGGCGTCCCCGCGCAGGTCATCGGCGACCCGCAGCAGGAGCGCACCCGCACGTTCCTGCACCGCGTGCTGCACCCCGAGGGGTGACCCCGAAGCGGGGCGCGCCGGAGCTCGGCTCGACCCGGCCGCCCCGCCTTCTGCTGTAATGGACCGGGATGGACCTGACCTCTTACGCCGAGTGGGCGGTCCGGCTGGCCAACGATCCCGGCCCGCCGCCCGAGTTGCGGCGTCTGCGCGACGAGCTGGCCGCCGTGTTCGACGCGGCCGGCGACGAGCACGCCGTCGTCGCCCTGCTGAACGCCCTCCTGGTGCGCTATCCGGTACGCCCCCAGCTCTCCGACCACGAGGGCCGCCCCTGGCACCTCCACCTGGCCGAGGACCCCGCCGCGACCGCCGTCATGGGCCTGGCCGCGGTCGTCGCCGAACTGGGCGTGGACCGCCTCGGACGGTGCCAGGACCCGCGCTGCGCGCTGGCCTTCCTCGACACCTCCTCCAACCGCTCGCGCCGCTACTGCTCGGCCCGTTGCGCCAGCCGCGCCAACGTGGCCGCCTTCCGCGCCCGCCGGCGGAACGACTCCTGACCCGGGGGCGCGAGGTCAGCGGCCGGCCCGGCGCACGAGCGGCCAGTACCGCAGCACCACCCGCCCGACGATGTCCCGCACCGGCCCGAAGTCCCAGCTATCGCGCCGCCCGCTGGCCCGCTGGTTGTCGCTCTCCAGCCACCAGCCGTCGGCCCCGTGCCACTGCGCCCGCTTGACGATGAGCCGGTCGGGGTCGCCCGGCAGCCTGGCCACCACGAGGTCTCCCGGGTGCACGACGGCTCCGCGGCGGACGAGAAGCCAGTCTCCCGGCACCAGCGCCGGCCGCATCGAATCCCCTTCGACACGCACTCTCATCGTCGATGACCCCCTACTCCGCAGGCGTTGGGACCCGAGTAAGGTCGGTTGTGGACCAAGCTGATTCAGCATCCAGGAAGGATTTTCTGATGCTCGCACGACTCCTACGACCCAAGCATGTCGCTTCCGCACACTGCGACCTGCCCTGTGGCGTCTATGACCCCGCTCAGGCCCGCATCGAGGCCGAGTCGGTCAAGGCGATCATGGAGAAGTACGCGGCCAACGAGGACGCCGTCTTCCGCGCCCGCGCGATCAAGATCAAGGAGGAGCGGGCCGAGCTGGTCAAGCACCACCTCTGGGTGCTCTGGACCGACTACTTCAAGCCGCCGCACCTTGAGCAGTACCCTCAGCTCCACCAGCTTTTCTGGGACGCCACCAAGCTTGCGGGCGCCGCGGGCGCCAAGGGCACCGTGGATGTTGCCAAGGCTGAGGACCTGCTGGGCAAGATCGACGAAATCTCCAAGATCTTCTGGGAGACCAAGGCCGCCTAAAACGGCACATAAGGCTCTGTGCGGTCCCAGACCGCGCAGAGCCTTTTCCGTTGATGGCGAGTCTGAATCGTCCAAGCACCTCTCAGGGGCGGTAAGTTGCAGTCAGCGTCGGATTCGCGAGGAGGAACGTGACCGAGGAAACCGAGACGCGCGCGGACGGCGTGGCCGGCATCCGCGACGTGGTGAGCATCAGGCTCCCCGCCGCGAGCGCTTACCTGTCTGTGCTGCGTACGGCTACCGCCGGCCTGGCGGCCCGGCTTGACTTCACCCTGGACGAGATCGAAGATCTGCGGATCGCGGTCGACGAGGCGTGCGCCATGCTCCTGAGCGAGGCCGTGCCCGGCACCGACCTGACCGCGGAGTTCGAGCTCACCGGGCAGGAGATGCAGGTCAGGGTCGAGGTGGCGACCGTCGGAAGTTCGGCGCCCAAGCGCGACGACTTCGCCTGGATGGTGCTGACCGCCCTGGCCGACGACGTCGACGCGGTGACAGACTCCCGTGATCGCATGGCGATCGTCCTGCGTAAGCGCCGAGGCGCGGCGAGGCCGGCGTGACGGAAAGGACTGGAGCCATGGCCACCAGCGAACACGCCGTGCCCGACAGGGTGCGCGCCCGCATGCTCTTCGCCGAGCTGGCCGAGCTGGGCCCCGAGGAGCCGCGCCGCCAGCGCATCAGGGATGAGCTGGTCGAGCTTCACCTTCCTCTGGTCGAATATCTGGCTCGCCGCTTCCGCAACAGGGGCGAGTGGCTCGACGACCTCACCCAGGTAGCCACCATCGGTCTGATCAAGTCCATCGACCGGTTCGACCTCAACCGGGGCGTCGAGTTCTCCACCTATGCCACGCCCACCATCGTCGGCGAGATCAAGCGGCACTTCCGCGACAAGGGCTGGGCGGTCCGCGTCCCGCGCCGGTTGCAGGAGCTGAAGCTCTCGCTGACCAAGGCGATCAGCGACCTGTCCCAGCGTGAGGGCCGCGCGCCGACCGTGGCGGAGCTGGCCGCCTACCTCAAGATGACCGAGGAGGAGGTGCTCGAGGGGCTCGAGTCGGCCAACGCCTACTCCACCGTGTCGCTCGACGCGCCCGACTCCGGCGACGACGACGCCCCCGCGGTGTCCGACTCGCTCGGCATCGTCGACGAGTCGCTGGAGGGCGTCGAGTACCGCGAGTCGCTCAAACCGCTGCTCGAACGGCTGCCGCCGCGCGAGAAGCGCATCCTGCTGCTGCGTTTCTTCGGCAACATGACGCAGTCGCAGATCGCGACCGAGCTGGGGATCTCGCAGATGCACGTCTCGCGTCTGCTCGCCCGCACGCTGGCGCAGCTCCGCGAGGGCCTGACCGCGGACGACTGACGACGCCCCGTTCCGCGGTGGCCGGTTCGCGGCCACCCGGAGGACCGAGGCGTATCAGCCGTCGCCGTAGAGCGCCTGGGTGGTGGGGGGTGACAGCAGCGTGACCAGCCCCGCCAGGGCCACGGCGATCAGCGGGATGCCGAGCTGCGGCTGGCCGGACGTGACGAGCGTGCCGCCGACGGGCAGCATGAAGATCTGGGCCAGCACGGCGGGCGAGCGCCCCCACCGCTCCCTCATGTACAGCCCGCCCCACGCCACCCAGAGCAGGCCAGCCCCGATGAGCAGCCCGAACGCCGCCTCGGCGAGCGCGGCGGTGATGTCGGCCGGCGCCCCGATCAGGGTCTGCACGATGACGAAGACACCGAGCCCGAGCGCGATCAGCCCTTCGAGGGCGACGACCGCGGCAGCGGTGAGCAGGGTAAGCGGGCGACCGTTCACGATCCGTACCCTACCTCTCGGGCCGGACGGGGCGGGAAATAGGACGTTCGGCCGATAAGTCGGACAAGGCCACCGGCTACGCTGGCGATATGCGCGCAATGCTGCTGGTCAACCCCAAGGCAACGACCACGAACGCCCGTACGCGCGACGTCCTCATCCGCGCGCTGGGCGCGGCGGTCGACCTCGCCGTGGAGGAGACCCGCTACCGCGGGCACGCCGCGGCGCTGGCGGCCACCGCGCGGGCCAAGGGCTACGACGTCGTGGCGGTGCTGGGCGGCGACGGCACGATCAACGAGACCGTCAACGGCCTGCTGAACCCGGTCAACGGCGGCGAGGAACCGCTCGGCGACGACCCCAGCGCCGGACGCCCCGGGCTGATCGTCATCCCCGGCGGCAGCGCGAACGTCTTCGCCCGCGCGCTGGGCCTGCCCAACGACCCGGTCGAGTCCACGGGGCAGGTGCTGGAGGCGCTCAGGGAGAACCGGCGCAGGGTCGTCGGCCTGGGTGAGGCCCTTTGGGAGGGTCAGAGCCGCTATTTCACCTTCTGCTCGGGAATGGGATACGACGCAGAGGTTGTACGGGCCGTGGAGGGCCTCAGGGGCACCGGCCGTAAAGCTACCCCGACCAGGTATGTGAACACGGCCCTGAGGCACTATCTGGCCACGGACAAGCGGCATCCCGCGATGACCGTGACCGGCCCGGGGCTGCCGCCCGCCGAGGGGGTGTTCATGGCGATCGTCTCCAACACCTCACCGTGGACGTACGTGGGCAGCAAACCGGTCCGGCCGACCCCGTGGGCCAGTTTCGAGACCGGGCTCGACGTCCTGGGGATGGGCCGGATGGGGCCGATGACGCTCGCGCGGGTGATCAGGCACATTCTCACGGAGAGTGAGGCCCTTCCGTCCGGCCGGCACCTGGTCCAGTTGCATGACGAGGCCGAGGTCACGCTCACCGCGGCCCGGCCCGTGGCCTTTCAACTGGACGGCGACTACCTGGGCGAACGTGAAACCGTAACATTCCGGTCTACACCGAACGCGTTACAAGTTCTGGTCTAGCTGGTTACATTCGGTCATTGTGTGACGCATCCGACAGCCATTACCACCAAAACTTCCCACCAACCCCCTTGCGTGCACTCTCCGTGGCTGAAAGGCTCATGGATGTCCGAACGTAGGACCTTTGACAACCCCAGGGTCCACGTCCGGTCATCAGCGGGCACCCCGGCCCTCTACAGGGTCCGGGTAATTGTTCGCGTGAGTTAGTGAAACTCTTCACAAAGTAGCCGCACGGAGCCGACCAGAGGCTCCATCTACTAAGGAGTGGACGCATGGACTGGCGCCACCGAGCTGCCTGCCGTGACGTGGACCCCGAGCTGTTCTTCCCGATCGGCAACACCGGCCCCGCCCTCATGCAGATCGAGGAGGCCAAGCAGGTCTGTCGTTCCTGCTCGGCCGTCGAGTCCTGCCTGAAGTGGGCCCTGGAGTCCGGCCAGGACGCCGGCGTCTGGGGCGGCATGAGCGAGGACGAGCGCCGCGCGGTCAAGCGCCGCGCCGCCCGGACCCGCGCCCCCGCCACCGCCTGACCGGTCCGACCGGCACACCAACCGATTCAGCACGCCTGACCCGGCACGCCTGATCGGCGCGCCCGCACCCCAGCGCGCGATCGAGCGCCCCTGACCCCGGTCCGCGTGCCCAAGCACGCCTGACCACCTCCCCCGGACCCGGACCGGACGCCCGCGAGCCCGCCACCGCGGCGGCGCCGTCGTTCAGCCGGACGGGAGCGGGATCGACAGGACGACCTCCGTGCCGCCCTCCAGGCGCGGCTCAATGGTGAGCCGCCCGGACAGTTCCCCCTCGACCAGCGTCCGCACGATCTGCAGCCCCAGGCTGGTGGAGCTGTCGAGGTCGAAGCCGGCCGGCAGGCCCAGGCCGTCGTCCCAGACGGTGACGTTCAGCCGCTCCTGCACGGGCTCGACCACCACCTCCAGCCGCTTGGGCCGCCCGTGCTGCAACGCGTTCTGCAACAGCTCGGTCATCGCCATGGCCAGCGGTGTGGCGATGAGCGAGGGCAGCACCCCGAACTCCCCCACCCGCCGCGGCGTGACCGCCACCTCGGGTGAGGACACCTCGCCCGCCATCGCGATCACCCGGTCGGCGATCTCGTCGAAGTCCACGAACTCCTCTGGGGCGTGGGACAACGTCTCGTGGACGATCGCGATCGACCCCACCCGGCGCACGGCCTCCTCCAGCGCCTCCCGGCCCTCGGGCACCTGCAACCGCCTGGCCTGCAGCCGCAGCAGGGCCGCCACGGTCTGCAGGTTGTTCTTGACCCGGTGATGGATCTCGCGGATGGTGGCGTCCTTGGTCATCAGCTCGCGCTCGCGCCGTCGCAGCTCGGTGACGTCCCTGATGAGCACCAGCGCGCCGATGCGCCCGCCGCCGACGATCAGCGGGATGGCTCTGAGCTGCACGATCGTGCCGCCCGACTCGACCTCGGTCTCCTTGGCCGCGCGTCCGCTGGCCACGATCATGAGGTCTTCGTTGATCGGCTCGTCGGAGTAGCACAGGGTGGCGGTGACCCGGCCCAACTCGGCCCCGACGAGGTCGGCGTGCAGGCCGAGCCGGCGGTAGGCCGACAGCGCGTTCGGGGAGGCGTACGTGACGCGCCCGGCGCGATCGAGCCGGAGCAGGCCGTCGCCGACGCGCGGCGAGCGCACCAGGATCGGCTCCTCGCCGGAGAACGGGAAGCGCCCCTCCGCGACCATCTGCGCCAGGTCGGAGGCGCTCTGGAGGTAGGTCAGCTCCAGGCGGGACGGCGTACGGGCCGAGGAGAGGTTGGTGGAGCGCTGGATGACCCCAAGGAAGCGGCCCTCGCCGCCCTCGACCGCCCGGCGCACCGGGATCGTCTCCTCGCGCACGGGCACGCCGGTGGACCAGTCGGGGTCGCCTTCACGGCAGATGCGGCGCTCGTTCCAGGCCGTGTCGATGAGGCCGCGCTCGCCCTTGGCGGCCACGCTGCCGACGATGTCGTCGTGGTAGACGGTCGGGCCGGTGGTCGGGCGCATCTGGGCGATCGCGATCCAGCCGCTCTCCCCCAGCAGCGGCGCCCACAGGATGAGATCGGCGAAGGACAGGTCGGCCAGGAGCTGCCAGTCGGAGACCAGCGAGTGCAGCCAGTCGAGATCCGCCTCGTCGAGGGCTGTGTGACGGGCTACGAGGTCGCTGAGAGTCGGCACGAGTGCATCATGCGTGCTTTCCCCCGCAACAACCAAACCGACTCCCGGAGAGCGGGCAGGCTCGACCCGATACGGGACGCGCAGGCTGACTTCGCCCCCGCAGGGGCATAACACCATTCGGACCAAGGTCAATCTCATAATGTGAGAACCGTCACATTGCCGGAGCTGTCGCGTTCCAGGACGCGGCGCGACCGCGCGGGCCGGAGGTGATCCACACGGGCAGGTGGCCCTCCCGCGACACGGCGCGCGAACCGGCCTCGGTTGCGATCGCGCGCGCTGCTGTGGATATCCTTCACAATCAACCTGAGCTGCCCGGACCCGCGCGTACCCACACCCGTACGCGCCCGGTGCCGGCCGGCCGCCCTCGCCCGCGGTTGACCGCTCGGGCCGAAGTGAGTTCCGATGATCTCGCGGTGATCAGACACGCCCTCACCGCCGTGGCAGAAGTGAAGGTGAGAGCGTGACAGACGACAGCCCCCGGGTTCCGAAGTACTACGACGTGAAACGGGCCCTGCTCGAGCTCACCAAGACCCTGTCACCCGGAACCGCCCTGCCACCTGAACGCACGCTGGCCGTCCGGTACGAGACCTCGCGCACCACGGTCAGGCAGGCGCTGACCGAGCTCGTGGTCGAGGGGCGGCTGCTGCGCATCCAGGGCAAGGGCACGTTCGTGGCGCAGCCGAAGGTGGCGCAGGTGCTGCAGCTCACCTCGTACATCGGGGATCTGCGCACGGCCGGGCTGGAACCGGACACCAAGATACTGGAGATCGGCTACCTCACCGCCGACGAGGCGCTGGCGCGCCGGCTGGCCATCAACCCCGGCGGGCGCGTGCTGCGCATCCACCGGCTCAGGCTGGCCAACGGCGAGCCGGTCTCGATCGACACCACCCACCTGTCCGCGCGCCGGTTCCCGCGGCTGCGGCGCGAGCTGGAGGTGCACGCGTCCCTGTACGAGACGCTGCACAACGCCTACAACGTCCGGCTGACCGACGCCGAGGAGATCATCGAGACCGTCCTCGCCACCCCGTACGACGCCAAGGCCCTGGGGGTGGACGTCGGCCTGCCGATGTTGCTGCTCACCCGGCACGCCTTCGACGCCGACGGCAACCCCGTCGAGTGGGCCCAGTCGCTCTACCGCGGTGACCGCTACAAGTTCGTCACCCGCCTGCGCCGCCCATGAGCGTCCTCGTCGTCACGGGCACCGGCTCGGGGGTGGGCAAGACGGTCGTGACGGCGGCGCTGACCGCGCTCGCGCTGGGCCGCGGCGCCACCGCCGCGGTGGTCAAGCCCGCCCAGACCGGGCTGGCGGCCGGCGAGCCCGGCGACGTGGACGAGGTCATCCGGCTGTCCGGCGTCACCACCACGTTCGAGCTGGGCCGCTTCCCCTGCGCGCTGCCGCCCGCCGCCGCGGCCCGCGCCTCGGGGACGCCGCCCGTGTCGCTGTCCGGGGCCACCGAGCTGGTGCGGGAGCTGGCCGGGAGCAACCGGCTGGTGGTCGTGGAGGGGACCGGCGGGCTGCTCGACCGCTACGACGAGGACGGCGCCACCGTCGCCGACCTCGCCCACGCCCTGCGCGCGCAGGTCCTCGTCGTGGTGCGGGCCGGCGGCGACACCGTCAACCACACCGCGCTCACCCTGGAGTCGCTGGGTAACCATGGGCTCGACCTGGCCGGCGTCGTCATCGGGCGCTGGCCGGCCGCGCCGGGGCCGGCCGAGCGCGGCAGCGTGGCCGACCTGGAGATGCTCGCGGCCCGGCCGCTGGCGGGGGCGCTGCCCGAGGGGATGGGCGGCCTGCGCAGCCGGCCCGAGTTCGCCGCGGCGGCCCGCGAGGGGCTGGCCGCCGCGCTGGGCGGCTGCTTCGACCCCACCGCCTTCCGGCACCGGCACGACGTCTGAGTACTGGCCCCGGTCGGTCATGAAAGGTGGGGTTAGCCCCACCATCCACCGGCACACCAGGCCCATTTCGCGGCTCAGCCACCACTACATACCGTTGAGGGATGAAAGTCCCCCGTCCGTGGTCGGCGCGGGCGTGGCTCGACACGGCCCACGTGATGATCGGTCTTCCGGTCGCCGTGCTGCTCGGCGGGCTGACGCTGCTGCTCGCCGCGTGGCCGCCGCTGCTGCTGCGGGCCGTGCCGTGGTTCACCAGGGTGCAGCGCTCGCGGTTGCACGCCTTCCTCGGCGTCCGCATCCCGCCCGCGCCCGCCACGGGCGGCTGGCGTGACTCGCAGACCTGGCGGCCGATCGGCTACCACCTGCTGTCGCCGCTGGTGGGCCTGGCCGGGGCACTCCTGGTGGCCCTCGCGTGGGGCGGGGCGGTGGTGGGGCTGCTGGCGTTCCTGCCGCCGAAACTGCAGGAGCCGCCGCTCGAGTTCGCGTTCGACCTCAGGGACAACCGGATCCAGGTGCTCTTCATGCTGATCGGGCTGGCGCTGCTGCTGCTCGCGCCGCTCCTGGCCCGCGGCATGGCGGCGCTGGACCTGTCGGTCGCCCGTACGCTGCTCGGGCCCAGCCGTACGGAGCTGGGGCAGCGCATCGAGACGCTGACCGAGAGCCGCGCCGGCGTGATCGACGCCGCCGACGCCGAGCGCCGCCGGATCGAGCGCGACCTGCACGACGGGGCCCAGCAGCGGCTGGTCTCCCTGGCCATGAACCTGGGCCTGGCCAGGGCCACCCTGACCGACCTGCCCGCGCCCGCCCGCGAGGCCATCGAGCAGGCGCACGAGGAGGCCAAGCAGGCGCTCAAGGAACTGCGTGACTTCGTCCGCGGCCTGCATCCCGCCGTGCTCAACGACCAGGGGCTGGACGCGGCGCTGTCGGGTGTGACGGCCAGGGCCCCCTTCCCCGTGAAACTCCGCGTCGACATCGAGCGGCGTACCACTCCGACCATCGAGGCGGTGGCGTTCTTCATCGTGTCCGAAGCACTGACCAACATCGCCAAGCACGCGGCGGCCACCAAGGCCGAGGTGAGCGTGCGGCGCGAGCGCGACCGGCTGCACGTGCTCGTCCACGACGACGGGTGCGGCGGGGCCCGGCTGGACGGCGGGACCGGGCTGCGCGGCCTGGCCCAGCGGATCGACTCCGTGGACGGGCGGCTGCGGCTGTCCAGCCCGCTGGGCGGGCCCACGACGATCGAGGTGGAACTGCCGTGCGAGTAGTGCTCGCCGAGGATTCCGTACTGCTGCGGGAGGGTCTGATCAGGATCCTGGCCGCCGCGGGCATGCAGGTGGTGGCGGCCGTGGACGAGGCTGAGGGGCTGCTGCGGGCGGCCGAGAAGCACCGGCCCGAACTGGTCGTCACGGACGTCAGGATGCCGCCCACGCACACCGACGAGGGGCTGCGGGCCGCGCTCGTGCTGCGCCGCCAGCAGCCGGGCCTGGCCGTGCTGGTGCTCTCGCAGTACGTCGAGGAGCGCTACGCCGCCCAGCTCCTGGCCTCCGCCGCGGCCGGCGGCGTCGGCTACCTGCTCAAGGACCGGGTGGCGGACGTCACCGACTTCATCGACGCGCTGCGCCGGGTGGCCGCCGGCGGCACGGCGCTCGACCCGGAGGTCGTCGCCCAGCTCCTGCTGCGCGGCAACAGCGACCCGCTGGAACGGCTCACGCCCCGGGAGCACGAGGTGCTCAACCTGATGGCCGAGGGCCGCTCGAACGCCGGCATCGGGCAGGCCCTGGTGCTCAGCGAGGGCGCCGTGGGCAAGCACATCGGCAACATCTTCGCCAAGCTCGACCTGCCGCCCGCCGAGGGCGACCACCGGCGGGTGCTGGCCGTGCTGCAGTTCCTGAAGATCAGGAGCCTCCCGTGAGGGGCCTGTGGCTGCTGGCCGGGTCCGTGGTGACCGTCGTCGCGCTGACGCTGTCCACGCTGGGGCTGTGGCACAGCTTCGCCAGGGCCAGCACTCCGACGGAGCACACCATGCGGTCCATCCCGTTCGAGGGACAGAAGGTGCGGATCGCGGTGGGCCGGGGCCATGTGAGCCTGTGGATCGTGTCCGGGCCGGCGGGCAAGGTGCACGTCCAGAGGGTGCTGCGCTGGTCGCGCCACCGGCCCACGGTCACCGAGGACTGGGGCGCCGCCTCCGCCACGCTGCGTCTCGACGCGACGTGCCCGGGCTCCGACCAGCCGACCGGGCCGGTCTGCGAGGCCGACTACATCGTGGCCGTGCCGCCGGAGACCGCGGTGGAGGCCGGCACGTCCGGCGGCCCGCTCTTCGTGGAGGAGTTGTTCGGCGACCTGCGGCTGACCTCCGTGTCCGGCAACGTCCGCGTCCGGGCCGTCGCCGGCGACCTGTACGCCAGGATCGGCACCGGCAGCTTCGACGGCGACGACCTGGGCGGCGAGCGGGCCGACGTGGAGGTCGGTTCCGGGGACGTGCGGCTGACCTTCCACAAGAAGCCGTCCGACGTCAGGGCGGTGGTGCGGACGAAGGGCGACGTGATGGTGGCGGTGCCGCCGAGCCCGTACGACGTGACGGCCGAGGGCGCGAACACCAGCATCGACCTCAGGCAGAGCCCCGGCGCGTCAAGAAGGATCACCGCGAGCGCCCCCGACGGCATCGTGACCCTGTGCTGCCGATGAAGGTCTGTTTACGTGTGTGACTGGTTGGTAAGTTCCCGGCATGGAGTCTGCGAAGCACGCCGGTGACGCCGCCGTCGCCGTGTCCAAGGCCTATGGCGTCGAGACCATGTTCACCCTGTCGGGAGGGCACGTCTTCCCCCTCTACGACGGTGCGGTGCACGAGGGGATGCGCATCCTCGACGTCCGCCACGAGCAGAGCGCGGTCTTCGCCGCGGAGGCGACCGCCAGGTTGACCAGGAAACCGGGCCTGGCCGTGCTGACCGCCGGGCCCGGCATCACCAACGGCGTCAGCGGCGTCGCGACCGCCCACTTCAACGGCTCTCCCGTGGTCGTCCTGGGCGGGCGGGCGCCCCAGTCGCGCTGGGGCAGCGGCGCCCTGCAGGAGATGGACCACCCGCCGCTGCTCGAACCGATCACCAAACTGTCGTTCACCGCGAGCGGCGCCGACTCCGTCGGCCAGGACGTCGAGGCGGCCTTCCGCACCGCGGTCGCGCCCCACCGCGGCCCGGTCTTCCTCGACTTCTACATGGACCACCTGTTCTCCCCGTCGCCGACCCACGAGGTGCGCACGCAGTCGCCGTCGCCGCTGGAGCCCGACCCCGACGACCTGGCGGGCATCGCGCGGCTGCTGGCCGAGGCCGAGCGTCCCGTGCTGGTGTACGGCTCCGACGTGTGGATGGACCGCGCCGAGGAGGCCGCCCGCGACTTCGCCGAGATGTGGCGGCTGCCGGTCATCCCCAACGGCCAGGGCCGCGGCATCCTGCCCTCCGGGCACGAACTGCTCGTCACCCGGGCCCGCGGCCTCGCCTTCGGCCAGGCCGACCTGGTGATCGTGGTGGGCACGCCGCTCGACTTCCGGCTCGGCTACGGCTGGTTCGGCGGCAAGGACGGCGCGCCGCTGGCCAAGGTGGTGCACATCGGCGACGCGCCCTCGCAACTCGCCACCCACATGCAGCCGGCCGCCTCCGCCGCGGGCGACCTGTCGGTGGTGTTCTGGAGCCTCGGCACGGCGTGCGGCGAGGCGGGGGTCAAGCCGTCCGCGTACGCGCCGTGGGTCGCGAAGTTGGCCGAGGCGGCCGGCGCGGCCATCGCCGGCGACGCCGAACTGCTCTCCTCCGACTCCGACCCGATCCACCCGATGCGCGTCTACGGCGAGCTGAACAAGGTCCTCGACGACGACGCCGTGGTGATCGGCGACGGGGGCGACTTCGTCTCCTACGCGGGCAAGTACGTCGAGCCGAAGCAGCCGGGCAACTGGCTCGACCCCGGCCCGTACGGCTGCCTCGGCACCGGCCTGGGCTACTCCGCCGCCGCCCGCCTGGCCAGGCCGTCCTCGCAGGTGGTGCTGCTGCTCGGCGACGGCGCCGCCGGCTTCTCGCTGATGGACGTCGACACCCTCGTGCGGCACAACCTGCCCGTCGTGATGATCTGCGGCAACAACGGCATGTGGGGCCTGGAGAAGCACCCCATGCAGATGTTGTACGGCTACGACGTCGCCGCCGAGCTGCAGCCGCAGTGCCGCTACGACCAGGTCGTGACCGCGCTCGGCGGGGGCGGCGAGCTGGTCACCAAGCCGTCGGAGATCGGGCCCGCGCTGCGCAGGGCGTTCGAGTCCGGCGTGCCGTACATGGTGAACATCGCCACCGACCCGCAGATCGCCTACCCCCGCAACACGACGGGGGTCTGAGCGACGGCTACGGCTTCGGCGTGGGGGTGGGGGTCGGTGTGGGCGTCGGCGAGGCGTCCTCGGGGCAGACGCTGTCGATGACGACCAGCGTGACCGTGGTGCCCTTGTCGACCGCCTTGCCGGGCCCCGGGCTGGTCGCCTTGATCCGGCCGCAGCGCATGCCGTCGGTGGTGGTGGTCCGGTCGTCGGCGGTGGACAGCAGATCCGCGGCCTCGACCATCCCCACCGCCTCCAGGTAGCGCTTGCCGATCACGTCGGGCATCAGCACCTTGTTGCCCGACGGGGTCGGGCTGGGCGACTTCGACGGCGACGGGCTGGACGACGGCGTGCCGGACGGAGTCTTCGTCGGCTCCTTGGTCGCGTCGGGCGTCCTGATGACCCGCGGCGGGGTGGTGGCCGGCCTGCTGGCCTCGCGTGTCGCCGAGGGCTCGGGGTCGGGCTCCGGCTCCTGCGTGGCCGTGGTGGGCCTGGGCGGCTTGGTGGTCGTGGAGTTGTCGACGTTGGTCTGCGTGATCGTCGGCATGGGGTCGCCGGTGGTCATGCCCGTCAGCGCGACCGCGGTGGCGCCCGCGCCGAGCACGACCGCCGCGGCGATGCCCGCGATCAGCCCGGTCCTGCGCGGCGCCTTGGCCGCGCGCCGGCTCCCGCGGCGCTCGGACACCGTGGTGTCCTCGTGGGCCAGCCTGGCGCCCGTCTCGTACGGGTTGGCGGCGTGCTGGCCGGTCTGCCCCTGGTAGGGCTGCTGCGGGTACTGCTGGCCCGGCGGCGGGTACTGGCCGGTCGGCGGTTGCTGAGAGTACTGACCTGTCGGCGGCTGCTGCGGGTACTGCTGGCCCGCGGGCTGCTGCGGGGACTGCTGCATGGTGGCGCCGGTGGCCAGGTCGGGGACGGCCGGCGTCTGCCCGCTGGCGATCGCCTTGGCGGCCTCGCTCATCGCGCGGGCGCTCGGGTAGCGCCTGGCCGGGTCCTTCGACAGGGCGATCTCCACCAGCGTGCGCACCGGCGGCGGGATGTCCTGGGGCAGGGGCGGCGGAGCCTCGCGGATGTGCTTGAGCGCGATCGTGACCGCGCTCTCGCCGTCGAACGGCCGCTGGCCGACCAGGCACTCGTACGCGACCACGCCGAGCGCGTAGATGTCCACGGCGGGCGTCACGGGGGCGCCCTCGGCCTGCTCGGGGGCGCAGTAGGCGGCGGTGCCGAGCACCATGCCGGCGTCGGTGAGCCGGTTGGCGACGTCGGAACGGGCGATGCCGAAGTCGGTGAGCACGAGCGTGCCGTCGCGCTGCACGAGCAGGTTGCCCGGCTTGACGTCGCGGTGCACGATGCCCTGGTCGTGGACGGCCTGCAGCGCCGACGCGGCCTGCGCGATCAGCTCCATGGCCGCCTGCGGCGGGATCCGGCCCAGCCGGCCGAGCAGCCGGTCGAGCGGTTCGCCGTCGACGAACTTCATCACCAGGTAGACGGTGTCGCCGCTGACGCCGTAGTCGTAGACGTCGACCACGCCGGAGTGGTTGATCGTGGCCATCGCCCGCGCCTCCCCCTGGAAGCGAGCGACGAACCCGGGGTCCTCCATACGGCCGGGGAGCAGCACTTTGACGGCGACGGTGCGGGCGAGCACGATGTCCTCGCCTCGCCACACCTCGCCCATGCCACCGGCGCCGATGCGGGTATCCAGCCGATACCGCCCCGCCAGCGTCGTCCCTTGGGCCACCATGATTCCCCCGCTACCCCCTACGTCCGTACCTCTCCCACCCCGCGGATCTCCAACAAAGCGAAGTTTTGTCGCGGTGAGGTAACACAGTGGTCACGGAACTCAGAGAGTGTACGACTCGCCTGACCCACATGCCACTCAAATGCCTTAAGCCGTACAAAGCCTATCCTGGGGCCTTCGAACCACACTTGTCCGCGTTTCCGGGAAGTCAGCGGCCGTGTGAGAGGCTCGTTCCATGACGCTCGTCCCAGGTCTGCGCGCCCAAATGCTCATCGTGGTCGAGATGGAGGACACCGCCAAGCGGATCGGCAGCGGAGACGTGCCCGTACTCGCGACGCCGCGCCTGCTCGCCGTGGCCGAGGCGACCACCGTACGGGCCGTCGAACGGCACCTCGCCCCCGGCGAGACGTCCGTCGGCACCCGGGTCGAGCTCGAACACCTGGCCGCCAGCCCGCTCGGCACGCAGGTGCGGGTCGGGGTCGAGCTGACCGAGGTGGACGGCCGCCGGCTGGTCTTCGCGTTCGAGGCCCACGACGATCACACGGTGGTGGGCAAGGGCACGATCGAGCGCGTCGTGGTCGATCGTGCCAGGTTCCTCGCCCGCACCCGGCGCTGACGACCTACTCGATGACGGCGATCACGTCGCCTTCCTGGATGACGTCGCCCTCGGCCACCTTGAGCCGCGCCACCACGCCGTCGTCCTCGGCGAGCACCGGGATCTCCATCTTCATGGACTCGAGGATGACCAGCGTGTCGCCATCGGAGACGGTGTCACCCTCGCTGACGACGACCTTCCACACGTTCGCCACCATCTCAGCGCGTACCTCAGCCACCGGGACTCCCCTCTTTCACTGATTCAACAATCTCATGCGGTCTAGGCGCGCATCCGCGCGACCAGGCCCGTGTCGTAGTCGCCGGTGACGAACTCCGCGTTCTCCAGCAGCTCCGCACAGAACGGCAGGTTGTTCTTGGGCCCCTCGACCGCGAACTCGGCCACCGCCTTACGGCCCTTCTCCAGCGCGTCGGTCCGGTCGGAGCCGTACACGCAGAGCTTGGCCATCAGCGGGTCGTAGAACGGGGTGACGGTGTTGCCCGACTCGTAGCCGGAGTCGACGCGCACGCCGTCGCCGGTGGGCTCGTCCCACGTCGTGATCTTGCCGGGGCCCGGGAAGAACCTCTTCGGGTCCTCAGCGTAGACCCGGAACTCGATCGCGTGCCCCCTGGGTTCGGCCGACACCTCGGGGCTCTCCCCCGCGGCCACGCGCAACTGCAGCTCGACCAGGTCGAGCCCGGTGACCAGTTCGGTGACGGGGTGCTCCACCTGGAGCCGGGTGTTCATCTCCAGGAACACGAAGTCCTGCTTGTCGGCGTCGACCAGGCACTCGACGGTGCCCGCCCCCAGGTAGCCGACGGCCTCGCCGGCCCGTACGGACGCGGCCAGCATGCGCTCGCGCAGTTCGGGGCTGATGCCGGGCGAGGGGGACTCCTCGACGACCTTCTGGTGGCGGCGCTGCACCGAGCAGTCGCGCTCGCCCAGCGCCACGACCTTGCCGCCGGGCAGGCCGAGGATCTGCACCTCGACGTGGCGGGCCCGCTCGATGTAGCGCTCCAGCAGCACGGCGGGGCCTTCGAGCGCGTCGCCGCCGGAGAACCGGGCGGCGGCCCGCGCCGCCTGCTCGTACGCCTTGGCCAGCCCCTCGTCGTCGTGGGCCACGCTCATCCCGATGCCGCCGCCACCGCCCGCGGTCTTGACCATGACCGGGTAGCCGATGGACTCGGCCGCCCTCAGCGCCAGCGACAGATCGGTGACCGGCTCGCGGGTGCCCGCGGCGACCGGCACGCCCGCGGCCTCCATGAGGTTCCTGGCGTTGATCTTGTCGCCCATCTTGTCGATGGCCTCGGGGGTGGGACCGATCCACACCATCCCTGCCTCGATGACGGCACGGGCGAACGCGGAGTTCTCCGACAGGAAGCCGTAGCCGGGGTGGATCGCCTTCGCGCCGGTGGCGCGTGCCGCCTCCAGCACCTTGGCGGTGTCGAGGTAGCTCTGCGCCGGGTTGGCGGGGCCGATCAGCACGGCCTCGTCGGCCTCGCGAACGAACGGCAGGTCGGCGTCGGCCTCGGAGTGGACCGCGATGGCGCGCAGGCCCATCCGCTTGACCGTGCGGATGATCCGCCGCGCGATCTCACCTCGGTTGGCGATCAGCACGGGTCCGAGCGTCTCAGTAAGCACGCCGACCACCCTATGGCCGGGACCGCCCTGACCCCTTTCCCCCGAAACCACCGACCTTGCTGGCACGAACTGTAGGAACCCCACAAAAGTGAGCGCCCTGAAACCCTGGAGTCGGGCCGCCGACTGTAGGGCTCGGACTCGACCGCCGTCCATCATGACGGCTGCTCACGTTCGGCTCGGCAGGTGGCGGCGGGTCGCTCAGCCGCGCCCGCGGTCGATCACCCGGCCGAGCGCCTCCACCGCATGAGGATCGTACGCGCTCCCGGACGACAGCCGGATCCGCTCCAGCGCCGCCCCGCCGCGATCGCGGTCGGTCGAGGGCCCCACCAGGTCGTCGTAGGCGTTGGCCACCCTGATGATGCGGCTGGCCAGCGGCGGGTCGTCGGTGATCGGGTCGCACTGGCGGCTGACGACCTCGGCCACCCGGTCGAGCACCCCCGTCTGCCTGATCACCTCCGCGCCCAGCTCGGCGATGCGCCGGGCCTGCTCCGGCTCGGCCAGCACGGTCGCGCCGCCCGGGATCGGGTCGCGCAGCGAGAGCTGGCCGATGTCGTGCATGAGCGCGGCGTACTCCAGCTCCAGCAGCTCGGGCTCGGCCATGCCCAGCTCCCGGCCGATGGCCACGGACAGGCGGCTCACCCGGCGCGAGTGCCCCGGCTCGACGTAACCGCCCACCTCCGTGACCCGCGACAGGGCGCGGACGGTCTGCAGGTAGGTCGCCCTGATGCCGGCGTACTTGCGGAAGGCCACCTGGGTGACCAGCAGCGGCGCGGCGAACACCAGCAGCGCCACCAGGTCCATGCTGTGCGTGGCCAGCGCGAGCAGCACGCCGGAGGCGGCCACGGCGGCGCCCAGCGGGAAGGCCATGTTGATCTCGTCGCGCACCGCCACCCGGAACGCGGTGCGCACCTGCTCGGCACGGAGCAGCGCGGCGATCAGCACGTCGATCAGCAGCGTGATCGCGATGAGCGTGACCATCACGATGAGCGCCGGCCACCACGTGCGGGTCGGCGGCTTCGTCAGGTCGAAGAGCGGGGTCGCCAGCGGCCGGAACGCGAAGGCCAGCAGCGCGCCGGTGAGCAGCCGCCTGGCCATCGCGTCGAGGCGCGGCGGACGCCCCACCGCCAGGTGCGGGAGCGCTCCGGCGGTCATGCCCGCCGCGATCACGGCCACCACCTGCAGCGCCGAGTGCTCCAGCGGGGTCTGGCTGAGGTCGAGCAGCAGCGTGTAACCCAGCGCGGCGGCGGCGCCGATCGGCGCGACCTCCCTGTTGCCCGGCATGGTCAGCCTGGCCAGCTCGCCGACCGCGATCAGCGCCCCGAACCCGACCGCGATCTCCGGCCGGTCGAGCCCGACGGCCGCCGTGTGGGCCACGCCCGCCACCGCCACCAGCCCGGCCGCGCAGATGAGCAGAAGCTGGCCGGAGTCGAGCCGGCGCAGGACCGTGTTCAGCGATCGCTCGGAGGAGCGCCTGACGCGCTCTGTGGTGATCATGAGCCGGTCACGACCTGGATGGGCATGGTCGGGTCGTCGTGGTCCTTGATCGTGGCCTCGGAGGCGTCGGGCGGCGGCGCGTCCACCCGGCGCGGCGGCTGCCACGGCTCCCGGTCGAGGGCGCGGATGAAGGCCGCCACCATCACCGGGTCGAAGTGCGTGCCCGCGCTCTTGCGCAGCTCCTCGACGGCCTCGGGGACGGGCCTGGCGCCACGGTAGGAACGGTCGGAGGTCATCGAGTCGAACGCGTCGGCCACCGCGATCACCTTCGCGAACTCGGGGATCTCGTCGCCCGCCAGCCCCATCGGGTAGCCGGTGCCGTCGTGTTTCTCGTGGTGGTGCATGATCCCGGCGTACGCCTCGTCGAGGAAGCCGATCCCGCGCACGATCTCCAGCCCGCGCATCGGGTGGAGCTGGATCGCGGCGAACTCCTCCTCGGTGAGCGGCCCGTCCTTCTGCAGCACCTTGGTGGGCACCCCCAGCTTGCCGACGTCGTGCAGCATGCCGGCGTAGCGGATGGCGCGCACGCGTTCCAGCCCCATGCCGACCTCCTGGGCGATCATGGAGGAGGCGTGCGAGACCCGGGTGCAGTGGCCTCTGGTGTAGTAGTCCTTCGTCTCGACCGCCTGGCACAGCGCGGCGATCGTGGCGTCGTAGGAGCGCTGCTGCGCGTGGTACTGCCCGAACGCCCAGCGCGCCACGAACAGCGGCAGCAGCACCAGCACCGCCGAGATCGACGCCACCGTGGCCCACAGGCCCGCCACGAGCAGCCCGAACGTGCCGTACCCCAGATACGACATCAGGAACTGCCCCATGCCCCGCATGGGCACCTCGGTGGCTCGCACCTGGGTGGCCAGCCCGACCATGGTGAGCGTGAGCACGATGTTGAGCGGTACGAAGACGGCGGTGGCGGCGACATAGGGGCCGATCAGGTCGTCGAACGCGTTGACCTCGGGCACGCCCACCCGGCCGTCGAGCGCCTCGTACACGCGGCCGGCCACGAAGCCGCAGATGGCGAACTGCGCGCCGTTGAACAGCCGTTTGATCAGCGGCAGCCCCGGCCGCACGCTCAGCACGGCGATGAGGCCCACCAGCGCCGCGCCCTCCGGGCCGAGCAGCACGACGGCGGCCAGCGAGGCGGAGAAGCTCACCGACACCGCGAACTGCTCCACGTTGAGCAGGGTCGGCATCGACTCGCACACCAGGAACAGCAGGGCGAGCACCAGGAGGATGTCGAGGTCCCCCGTGGCCACGGGCGCGCCGGTGACGATCACGCCGCGTACGACGAGAGCGGCCGCCGCACCGATCACGGCGACCAGATAGACCCTTGCGGGCCACGGCAGATCACGCATTGCGGCCCCCTACGGCGTTCAGGTCCAGGACACCCCAGGAGTAACCGCTCCGCCGATCAGCATGACCACAGGAGCGACCAGTGCGATGGCCGTGAGCAGCCGGGCGACCGTAACCTTGGACATCCACACGCCTCCACGTCGACTTGTGGGGTTCACGCTACAGAACACGACGTGGCCGTACGGGCGGAGTCGGAAATCGCAAGCAAAGCGTAATCAAGCCACTACTTCACGCGACGACCGGCGGCCCATTCGACGGTCTTCTTGACCCCGGTCGACAGGTCGGTACGCGGCTGCCAGCCGAGCCCCTCGTGGGCGGGCACCGGGTCGACCGCCATCGCCGGCAGGTCGCCCACGCGCGGCGGCGCGAAGCCCGGCTTGTCCTGCGCGCCCGCCGCGTCGGCGATCAGCGAGTGCAGGCGCCGGTCGGTGGTCTGGAGACCGGTGCCGAGGTTGTAGCGGCGGCCGTTGCCGTCGGGCCCGCACGCCCGCACCAGGCCGTCGACCACGTCGCCGACGTAGATGTAGTCGCGGGTCTGGGTGCCGTCGCCGTGCACGACCGTGGGCGTGCCGTTGAGCAGCGCGTCGGTGAAGATGGCCACCACGCCCGCCTCGCCGTCGGGCGACTGGCGGGGGCCGTAGACGTTGGAGAGCACCAGCGTGGTGTACTCGATGCCGTAGAGCGCGCGGAAGGTGGCGAGGTAGATCTCGCCGCTGAGCTTGGAGGCGGCGTACGGCGAGCGCGGGTCCGTGGCGGCGTCGCCGGGCACGGGGATCGTCGCGGGCCGCCCGTAGACGGCGACCGACGAGGTGAAGACCACCTTGCGGGTGCGCCCGTGGTGGGCCGCGTTGAGCACGGCCGCGGTGCCCTCGACGTTGAGCCTGGCGTCGTGCGCCGGGTCGGTCACGCTGTTGCGCACGCTGATCTGCGCGGCCAGGTGACAGACGACCTCCGGCTGGAGCTCCGTCATCAGCCCGATCAGCGCCGGGTCGCGGATGTCCAGCTCGTGCAGCCGGAACCGGTCGGCGCGGGCGGCGTCGGCGAGGTTGTCGCGCGAACCGGAGGACAGGTCGTCGACGACGTGCACCTCGTGCCCGTCGGCCAGCAGACGATCGACGAGATTCGAACCGATGAACCCGGCACCCCCGGTGACCAAAACGCGCATGAGGGTGATCCTAGTCGGCTCAACCGCCGTCAGTCGGCCAGCTCGGCTCTCACCTCTGCGATACGGGCCAGCACCTTCGAACGCAGGTCCGCCGGAACCGGGTCGCAGCCGCAGTGCTTGTGCACGAGCGCCTTGATCGCCTTGTCCAGGTCGTATTCCTTCAGGCACGGGCTGCACTCGTCGAGGTGTACGCGGATCTCCGCGACGTCCGTCTCGGTCAGCTCGCCGTCAAGATAGCGGTAAACCTTGTCCAGAATGTCGCGACAGTCGCTGTCGTGCGCGTTGCCACAGCTCATTTCGATCCCTCCGCCGGGACCAGGCCACGCTCGCGAGCATAGTCCTCAAGGAGGCTCCTGAGCTGCCTGCGTCCTCTGTGCAGCCTCGACATCACGGTGCCGATCGGAGTGCCCATGATGTCGGCGATCTCCTTGTAAGGAAAGCCCTCGACGTCCGCCAGGTAGACGGCGATCCTGAACTCCTCCGGCAGGGCCGCCAGCGCCTGCTTGATGTCACCGTCGGGCAGGTGCTCCAGCGCCTCCACCTCGGCCGACTTCAGGCCGCTCGAGGTGTGCGACTCAGCCCGCGCGAGCTGCCAGTCCTCGATCTCCTCGGTGCCCGACTGCTTCGGCTCGCGCTGTTTCTTGCGATAACTGTTGATGAAGGTGTTGGTCAGGATCCGGTAGAGCCACGCCTTGAGGTTGGTGCCCTGCTGGAACTGATGGAAGGACGCGAACGCCTTGGCGAAGGTCTCCTGCAGCAGGTCCTCCGCGTCCGCGGGATTTCGGGTCATCCGGAGCGCGGCGGAGTAGAGCTGCTCGAGATACGGCATCACGTCGCGCTCGAATCGCTCGCTTCGCTGCTCCAGCGTCTCCGCGCCTGTCGCGGGCACCGGACCCACCCCCCTAAGATCACCGGTGGCCGGCTGTGGCGGTACACCGTACTCAGGGGAGGATACCCGCTGGCCCGCGACCGACCGGTCAGCGGGCTGGGGTTCTACCAATGTGAGCATGCTCGTCGCAACACGCCCGCGCCCTTGTCTGTTCCCGCAAGATAGAAGGTAGGAAGGACCCGGTGCGGGGAACGTCATACGTACCGGCTGGTAGCCCATTTCCCGGAACCCAGGAGTCGCGTGTGCTGCCCATTCCGGCCGAGGAACTGAACGGCTCGGGGACGCTCGGGCCGTACTGGACCTTCTACCGCGCCGTCGCCGCCGAACAACTCAACCGATGGCTTCCAGGTGATCCCTCCGTGATCCTCGATCTCTCCGGCGGCCGTGGGAGGTGGTCCGGCCAGGCCGCCAGGCTGGGGCACCGGGTGATCGAGGTGCTCGACTTCCGCCGGAACGCCGTCGACGGGCAGTCCCGGCTGCGCGACGCCGACCGCGTCCGGCACGTGCGCTCCGACGATCTGGCGTTCCTGCCCGACGCCAGCGTCGACGCGGTGCTCGCCGAGGAGCGGGTGCTGTCGATCGAACTGATGGCCGAGTCGGCGATGAACGACGTGGCCAGGGTGCTGCGCCCCGGCGGCCGGGCGCTCGTGTGCGTCGACTCGCTGGTGCTCGGCATGGCGATCCTGGCCGAGCAGGAGCAGTGGCAGCACCTGCGCCAGACCGGCGAGGTCATGCTGGTGCCCTGGCCCGACGGCAGCATCACGCGCTGCTTCAGCAGCGGCCAGTTGCGCGAGCTGCTGATCGGGGCCGGGCTGGAGGTGGAGTGGATGCGTCCGCGTACCGTGCTGTCGCCGTCCACGGTCGACCACGTGCTGAGCTCCGACGCGCGGGCCCTCAACTACCTGGTGCGCACCGAGCTCGAGGCACAGCCCAACGACGACGACACCGTGGGCATCCATCTGGTGGCCAGCGCCCGCCGTCCGCAGGAGGGGTGACCCGCCGGGGCCGTCGCGCCGCCGTTCCTCGTGTCCGGCGGCGTGCGCTCCGCGGCTGCTCGCAGGCTCCTGGAGCCCGCGCCCGTCACCTCAGCGGCGGCGCTCCTGCTTGCCCTGGCACTGCACGCAGCGCGCGGCCTCCGGGCGGGCCTCCAGGCGGCCGTCCGGCACCGGCTTGTCGCAGTCGGCGCACCTGCCGTACACGCCTTCCTCGATCCGCCTGATCGCCGCGGTGATCGCCTGGCGCTGCGTGGTGGCCACGGTCAGCATGGCCCTGGCATGGTCGGCGTCGGTCAGGTCGGAGCCGCCGTCCGCCGCGGAGTGCTCGCGTACGGCGACGGGGTCGCCCTGGAGGACGCCGATCGAACGATCTAGTTCCACGAGCATTTCTTCGAGCCGCTCACGAGCGGTCGTGTCGTCCACGAATCCGCACCTCCGGTGAATGAGGGCAATCCGCGGCCAGGACTCCCCGGATGTCCCGCCCGGCGCATTAGGGGCATATTGGCGGTGACACCGAGTAAACGGATGCATCGCTTTCCTCACCGGATGCCCGCTGCAAGCGCTCCTTACACCTCAGAAAAGGGCGGTTTCCTCCTCTTCTGGGAGAGGTTTGATGAGGTCCGGGCCATTGTTCCGGACGTTGTTGACCTCCGTGGAGACCGCGTACGCCGTCAGCCGTCCCGACTCGGCGGGCACCAGCAGCCGGCCCGCCTCGGCGGTGTCGGTGAGCTTGGGGTCGAGCCAGTCGGCCCAGCGCTCCCGCTCGATCATCATGGGCATCCTGTCGTGGATGCGCCCGAGGTGGTCCTCGGCGTTCGTGGTGATGACGGTGCAGGTCACCAGCCACTTGAGCGGGTCGTCGTCGTCGCGCGACGGGTCCTTCCAGAACTCGTACAGGCCCGCCATGGCCAGCACCCCGCCGTCGGCGGGATGGATGAAGTACGGCTGTTTCTTCTTCTCGCCCTCGACGGGCATCCACTCGAAGTAGCCGTCGGCCGGCAGCAGGCAGCGGCGCTTGGCGAACGCCTGGCGGAACGACGGCTTCTCGGCCAGCGTCTCGGCCCTGGCGTTGATCAGCCGGGAGCCGATCGACGGGTCCTTGGCCCACGGCGGCACCAGGCCCCACTTCACCACCCTGAGCTGCCGCACCGCCCGCTCGGCCTCCTTGGGCACGCGGCTCAGCACGGCGTAGACGTTCTTGGTGGGCGCGACGTTGTAGTCGGCGCCGAGTTCCTCGTCGGGCTCGGCGTCCTGCTCGACCTCGAACTCCTCGAGCAACTCGTGTTTCTTGCGCGCCGAGGCGTATCTACCGCACATGGCCCCACACTGCCATGTCGTGCACTGCCATGTCGTGCTTGCGGCCGCATGTCCGGCCGTGGTCCGCTCGCGTGTCCTTACGTCCGGCCGCGTGCCTTGCCTGGCCGGCCGCGTGCCTTGCCTGGCCGGCCGGCTGTGTCCGGTCGCGTGCGGGTGTGGGCTCCCCGTGCGTGCATGGCTGTGCCGTGGGGGCGCTGTCGGTGGTGGTTGTCCACAGGGAGCGACAGCGTGCCAGTCGTTGTCCACAGGCTGTGACCTCAGCCGCGTCACGGCCAGTACTCTTTGACCATGCCCGCTCCGCACTGGCCCGCACCGACGGCGACCACCCCGGTCACCGCCACCGTCCCGCTGCCCGGCTCCAAGTCGGTGACCAACCGCGCGCTCCTGCTCGCCGCGCTCGCCGACGGTCCGGGAGTCGTGCGCCAGGCGCTGCGCAGCCGCGACGCCGATCTCATGGTGTCTGCGCTGCGGGCCCTGGGAGCGAGGCTGGAGTCCACGCGGGAGACCTCCGCGGGGGTCGACTGGCAGGTGACACCGGGCCCGGTCCGTGGCGGCGCGCACGTCGACGTGGGCCTGGCGGGCACGGTCATGCGGTTCGTGCCCCCGATGGCCGCGCTGGCCGACGGGCCGGTCTCGTTCGACGGCGACCCGCACGCCCGCAAGCGCCCGATGGGGCCGATCCTCGACGCCCTGCGCTCGCTCGGGGCGCGGATCGACAACGACGCCCTGCCGTTCACGATCAGCGGGCCGATGGCGGGCGGTGAGGTCACGCTCGACGCCTCGGGCTCGTCGCAGTTCGTCTCGGGCCTGCTGCTGACGGCCGCGCGCTTCGCGAAGGGCATCACGATCCGGCACGTGGGCCCGCCGGTGCCCTCGCAGCCGCACATCGAGATGACCGTCGAGATGCTCAGGGCGGTGGGCGTCCGGGTCGACACCGGTGAGCGCGACGTGTGGCGGGTGGAGCCCGGCCCGATCGCGGCCAGAGACATGACGGTGGAGCCCGACCTGTCCAACGCGGCCCCGTTCCTGGCGGCGGCGCTGGTGACGGGCGGCTCGGTCACGATCCCCGCCTGGCCGGTCCACACCACGCAGGCCGGCGACGCGCTGCGCGACCTTCTCACCACGATGGGCGCCACGGTCACCCGGTCTCCCGCGAGCGCCACCGACCTGGTGGTCACGGGCACGGGCCGGGTCGACGGCCTCGACGCCGACCTCCACGAGGTGGGCGAGCTGACCCCCACGATCGCCGCGCTGGCGGCGCTGGCCTCGACGCCGAGCCGCATCCGGGGCGTCTCCCACCTGCGCGGCCACGAGACCGACCGCCTCGCCGCGCTCGCCACCGAGATCAACCGCCTCGGCGGCGACGCCGAGGAGACCGACGACGGCCTGATCATCCGTCCCCGCCCGTTGCACGGCGGCACATTCCACAGCTACGACGACCACCGCATGGCCACGGCCGGAGCGGTGCTCGGCCTGGCGGTGCCGGGGGTCGAGGTGGAGAACATCGCGACGACGGCCAAGACACTGCCGGAGTTCGTCCAGATGTGGACGGCGATGCTGGACGCGTGATGACCGTGCTGAGCAGGGCCGAAGGCGGCCGTCTTCCGGGGTGCTGGTTTCGCCCGGGGCTCGTCGGGCACCTCGAAGGAGGGCGGCTCGCCGTGACGACGTGCTGCCCGCATGGCGACGAGAAGATCCACCGGCACGACGCCGCCGCCCGTCCGGACCGGGGCGGCGGGTACCCGACCGACACCGGCTACATCTCCACGTACACCACCGGCACCCGAACTGTCGGCACGCGCATCGGCGACCTCCGAACCGTCAGCACGCACGCCACGGGCGCGACCCGCGCGTACCGGCCCGGCGTGGGTCGCAGCCACGCGCACCGGTGCCGGCCCGCTCACGACCCGTTCCGCCGATCAGGGTTCGACCGATTCCGACGGCTCCGGCGGCGCACCACCCGCACCGACACCACCACCCGTTCCGGCGGCGGCACCCCCGTCGTCCGCAAGCGCACCGCCGATCTCGCCATCGGCGTGGCACGGCGGTGGGAGATCGCGGGCGGCGCGAGCCGTGCCGGCCGGTACCGTCACGGCTGCCGACCGGTGGCTGAGGCACCATGGAGAGGCGGCCTCCGCCGCCTCGTCCGACAACATCGAGATCACCGGCGGCGCGCGGTCATGTCACCGCCGGCACAGGCACAGAGGGGAAGCGAGCGTATGGGAGCGGACCGCTGAGGAAGCGGGAGTACGACGAGGACGACGTACGGGTCAGGCCGGGCAAGGGTTCCCGCCCTCGGACCCGGATTCGTCCTGCGCACGAGAATGCGGTGGAAGGCTTCGTGGTCGCCGTGGACCGGGGCCGCTACACCACGCTGGTCGAGCCCGAACGTCCGAAGGGCTCGGCCCAGAAGCGCAAGCCGCCCCAGCGCCGGCTCGTGGTCGCCATGAAGGCCCGCGAGCTGGGTCGTAAGGGCATCGTCGTGGGCGACAGGGTGGCGCTGGTCGGCGATGTCTCGGGCCGTCCCGACACGCTGGCGAGGGTCGTCCGCGTGGAGCCCCGTACGTCGATGTTGCGCCGTTCGGCCGACGACACCGAGGACACCGACGGCATCGAGCGGCCGGTCGTGGCCAACGCCGACCAGCTCGTCATCGTGACCGCCCTGGCTGACCCGCCGCCGCGTCCACGCATGATCGACCGGATCCTGGTCGCGGCCTTCGACGCCGAGATCGACACCCTGCTCTGCCTCACCAAGTCCGACCTCGCGCCGCCGAATGAGCTGGTGGCCCTGTACGAACCGCTGGGCGTGTCGCACGTGGTGGTCCACAAGGGCGGTTCGCTGGACGAGTTGCGCGACCACCTCGCCGGCCGCATCAGCGTCCTGGTGGGCCATTCGGGCGTCGGCAAGTCGACGCTGGTCAACGCCCTGGTCCCCGATGCCAACCGCGCCGTCTCCCAGGTCAACGCGGTCACCGGCCGGGGCCGCCACACCTCCACCTCGGCCGTGGCGCTGGAGCTGCCGGAAGGCGGCTGGATCATCGACACGCCCGGCGTACGCAGCTTCGGGTTGGCGCACGTGTCGGTGGAGACGGTGCTGGCGGCCTTCCCCGACCTGGTGCAGGGCACGGTCGACTGCCCGAAGGGCTGCACGCACCTGGCCGACGGCTGCGCGCTCGATGCCTGGGTCGCGGCCGGCAACGCCGATCCGGCCCGGCTGGAGTCGCTGCGCCGCCTGCTGTCCAGCCGCGACGGAACGCCGGAGGACTCGTCCACGACCCGCCGCGAAACCGTCCCCGACTGACGCACCCCGAACCGGCACCGGCCACGCACCGAGGACCACCGCGTTGGCCTTGGCATGCTCACCAGCCGGCCCGCGACCACCGCCTTCCGGAAGTCGGGCAAGACACCCGAACCCGGGTGTCCACCGACTCCACGAAACCCAGGCGACCGAAGGCCGCCCCGGTCAGGTGTCCGTCGGCCGGTTCGGGCGGAGGGTCCAGGTGACGGTCAGGGACGAGACCACGACACCGCCGGCGTCAGTGAGCGAGACCGCCACGTCGAACACGGGCCGCTCCCCCGCGTCCAGCCTGGCCACGATCTCCTCACGGTCGGCCAGCATCCGGGCCTCGGCCCGCACCTCCCCCAGCGCCACCTTCCGGTACTCGATGGTGGCCGTCGTGGGCAGCGGCACCGCCCGGCTGAGCTGGTCACCCAGGGCCGACAGCACGGCGGCCCCCGACGCGGACTCCGCGAGCGTGAAGAGCACCCCGGCGTGCGGCCCGGACACGTGGTTGCGCAGATCCGGACGATCGGGCACGTGACACACCGCACGCCCGTCCCCGACCGCGTCGAAAACGATGCCCAGAGTCCGGGCAAACGGGACTGTATCCAGCAGGAGTCCACCGACATCTAGCGACATGCTGGACATGCTACTCGCCAGTAACTGGACCATGAGTTACCAGAAAAGGGGCGCTGGTGGCTGATGTTCTGTATACCCGACACGGTAGCGTGGGCGATCGTGCAGGGTTATACCGATGATCTTCGTCTCGCGCATGTCATGGCCGACGCCGCCGACGATCTGACCATGCGACGGTTCAAGGCGGTCGACCTGAAGGTCGAGACCAAACCCGACCTGACGCCGGTCAGCGACGCCGACCGTACGGTTGAGGAGGCCATCCGGGGCACGCTGCGCCGTGCCCGGCCACGCGACGCGGTGGTGGGCGAGGAGTTCGGCAAGACCGGGTGGGGCGCCCGGTCCTGGATCATCGACCCCATCGACGGCACCAAGAACTACGTGCGCGGCGTCCCCGTCTGGGCCACGCTGATCGCGCTCATGGAGTACGGCAAGGTCGTCGTCGGCCTGGTGTCGGCCCCCGCCCTCGGCCGGCGGTGGTGGGCCGCGACCGAGGGCGGGGCGTGGACGGGCAAGAGCCTGACCAAGGCCAGCCGCATGCAGGTGTCCTCGGTGTCCGCCCTGGAGGACGCCTCGTTCTCGTACTCGAGCTTCGGTGGCTGGGAGAAGGCCGGCAAGCTCGACAACTTCCTCGACCTCAGCCGCGCCTGCTGGCGCACGCGGGCGTACGGCGACTTCTGGTCGCACATGATGGTCGCCGAGGGCTCGGTGGACCTGTCGGCCGAGCCGGAGCTGTCCCCGTGGGACATGGCCGCGCTCACCGTGATCGTCGAGGAGGCCGGCGGTGTCTGGACCGACGTCTCCGGGGTGAAGGGCCTGGAGGGCGGCAGCCTCGTCTGCACGAACGGCACCCTGCACGACGAGGTGATCAACCGCCTCACCGGCACCTCGATCAGGAGCTAGCCCCGACGGCTCAGCAACCCGGCCCGCGACCGGATGGACTCGGTGGCGGCGTTCAGCTCGCGCTCGTCGGCGAGGGTCACGTTCCCCTCGTAGGTGACCCCGCCGGGCGGGTCGTCGTGGCCGAGGGGGTCGGCGTCCCAGAAGTTGCCCCGGAAGACGACGTCCTCCAGCGGCGGACCCACGTGCAGGACAGAGGTGTTGTCGGCGCGCATGACGACGTTCTCCTCGACCGTCACGCCGTTGGCCCCGTAGTCGAGATAGAGCCCGAAGTTGTACGGCGTGCGGGTGTCCATGATCACGTTGCCACGCACCTCGGCCCCACCGCTCTGCGGCCCGCTCAGGTACACCCCGCCCCCGTCGGCCAGCACCCGCATGGTGTCCACGGTCAGGTTGCGCAGGATCCGGGTGCCCTCGCCCGGCCCGGCCACGATGCCGCAGTGCGGCACCTCGGTGACCTCGTTGTGCGCGACCACGCACCCCTGCGTGTCGGTCACGGCGATGCCCGGCGAGCCGCTGAACTCCAGCCCGACGCGCCGCACCCGATTGTCCTCGACGAGGGTCGCCCGGCTGCCGGACACCACGATGCCCCCGGCCGACAACGTGTCGAACTCGCACCCCCGCACGGTGAGCCCGTCGCCGCCGGAGACGCCCAGCCCGGAGGCCCCGAAGCGGGTGAACCGGCAGCCCTCGATCTTCACGCCGGACGCGTCCTCGAACCGCACGCAGGCGGGAATCGTGACGGAATCCGTCGGATACGTCACGGAGGCGCCCTCGCCCAGCACGGCCGTCTCGACGCCGCCGCCCTCGTAGTAGCCGCTGCCGTGGTAGTGCACGAACCCCTCGGGACGGCCGGGCCGCGACCAGGTGGCGTCGGCGAACACCAGGCCCAGGAACGCCACCTCCCGCGCCCCCGTGACGCGGACGAGCGTCTCCAGGACCGGCGCGACCACGCTCGTGACCGCCGGGTCCTCCCCCGGCAGCGGCAGGTAGCGCAGCACGTGGCCGCCGGGCCGGGACCGGTCGAGCACGAAGGTGCCGGGCTCGCGCAGGAAGCTCGGCTCGTTCTCGATCGCCGTGGGCAGGCCGGGCCCCCGGGAGGTGGCGCCGTCCCAGGTGGAGTTGTACAGCTCGGTCGCCCAGCCGAACCCCGGCTGCGCCATGGTGATCACCGTCCGGTCGCCGTCGGCCGCCGCGCCGGCCATCGGCAGCCGCGCCTCCGTCCAGGGGTAGACGCCCCGGTGGACGAACTCGGCGTCGCGCCAGCCGCGCGGCTCGGGGCTGTCCGTGACGTATCCCTCCGGGGTCGCGCTGGCCGCCCCGGGCAGCCCGGGGACGGAGGCGCGGGCGGCCCGGCGGCCGTCCACGTAGAGCTGGCGGGTCTCCAGGTCGCCGACCTCGGCCAGCCAGACGCCGTCGCGCTCCCGCCAGCCCGAGATCGACCGGCCACCGCTCAGCACGACCTCCTCGGCCGAGGCGGTGCCATGGCCGTACGCCTGGTAGACCGTCCCGGAGTCGGCCTCGGTGAGCTCGAACGTCCGGGTCAGCACGTGGGTGCCGCCCCGCAGCACGACGGTCCCGCCGTGCGTCTCGCGAGCCGCCGACCGGGCACGTTCGAGGGTGCGGAACGGGCGCTCGGCCGAGCCGGGCCAGGAGTCGTCGCCTTCGGGGGAAACGTGGAACATCGCGAACCTCCACTCTGTTTATGCCGTACACGCAGTAGTACACCATAAACTTGGAGGATGCCAATGAGCCACGATCCCGTCGAACTGTTGTGGCGGGAGGAGGAGCCGCAGCCGCGCCCCGGCCTGAGCGTGGGCCGGATCGTCCGCGCCGCGGTCGAACTGGCCGACGCCGACGGGCTGGAGGGCCTGTCCATGCGCAAGGTCGCCGACCGGCTCGGCTTCACGACCATGTCCCTCTACCGTCACGTGCCCGGCCGCGACCAGCTCGTCGATCTCATGCGCGACGAGGCCATGAGCGAGCACCCGACAGACCTGCCGCAGCGGGAGGGCTGGCGCGCCCGGTTGGCGGCGATCGCCCGGCAGGCATGGGAGATCCGCCGGCGGCACCCCTGGCTGGCCGAGGTACGCGGCACCCGTCACGTCCCGGGGCCGCACGCCGTCGCCCACTACGACCACATGCTCGCCACGCTGGAGGGCACCGCGCTCAGGCCGTCCGAGGTGATCGCGGTCATCGGGCTGCTCGGCCGCTTCGTGGACGCCGAGGCCCTGCTCCTGGTCGAGACGCGGCGCGAGGAGCGCCGCAGCGGCGTGTCCGAGGAGGAGTGGTGGGGCTCGCGCGACTCCCTGTACGAGCGCCTCGGCCGCTACCCGACGATCACCCGCCTGTGGGAGAGCGGCGGATGGGACCACCCGGAGGACTCCTTCGAGTTCGGCCTGCGCCGCCTCCTCGACGGCGTCGAGACCCTCATCCGCGAGCGCGACAAATACCGTGACGAAACCCGTGACGAAAGCAGCCGCGCCGAGACCTGTCAGGAGTGCGGCAACGAGCTGGAGCCCGCCGCGTCGGGCCGGCCACGCGTCTACTGCTCCCGCGCCTGCCGGCAACGCGCCTACCGCAGGCGCAAGGACGACTGACCCCGCCCGCGACTACAGCGCCAGCACCCGCCGCACCGCGCCCATCAGGCTGTCGCGGTAACCGCCCCCGTACAGCACCACGTGCACGAGCAGCGGATGGAGCTGGTGCAGCGGCACCCGCTCCCGCCACCCCGCCGCCGGCGGCCACTCCTCCCGATAGGCCCCCAGCACCCGATCCAGGTACGGCAGCCCGAACAGCTCCAGCATCGCCAGGTCCGTCTCCCGGTGCCCGCCGTGGGCCGCCGGATCGATCAGCACCGCGTCCCCGCCGGACCAGAGCACGTTCCCGCTCCACAGATCGCCGTGGATGCGCGCGGGCGGCTCGGCCGGCCCCGCGACCTCGGCGAAACGCCCCACGGCCCGCTCCACCAGCGCGACGTCGGGGGCAGGCAGCCGGGCCGCCCGCAGGAACGGCAGCACCCGGCGTTCACCGTAGAACGTCGGCCAGTCAGGAGCCGGCGAGTTGTCCATCGGCAGCTCGGCGATGAACCCGGGCCACGGCGCGCCGAAGCCCGGCGCCCCCGCGCGGTGCAGCCGGGCCAGCGACCGCCCGAACCGCTCGGCCGCCTCCGGGCCGGGCCGCTCCTGGACGACCCAGGAGAGCACGAGCCGGTCGGGCCCCACCTCGATCACCTCGGGCACCGCGGGCACCCCGGCGGCCTCCGCCAGCCAGCGCAGCCCGGCCGCCTCCGAGGCGAACACCTCCGAGGCCGCCCCGAACTTGGCGAACACCTCGCGCCCGTCGTCCAGCACGCCCCGCCGCAGCCGCCACCCGTGCGACGCGCCCAGCTCCTCGGTGACCCTCACCCGGACAGTTCGCCGGCGATGTGCTCGGCCACGCCCTCCGACGCGGTCTCCACCAGCTCCAGCACCTCTTCGAACCCCTCGCGGCCCCCGTAGTACGGATCCGGCACCTCGGCCCCCTCGGGCGCCGCCGGGTCGAACGAGCGGAACAGCCGCACCTCCGCCCAGTCGGGGGCCAGCCGCCGGAGGTTGGCCAGGTTGTCGCGGTCCATGGCGAGCACGAGGTCGTGGCGGTCGAACCAGTCTTTGGTGAACTGCCTGGCCCGATGTGCCGAACCGTCGTAGCCGTGCTGCGCGAGCATCTCCAGCGCCCGCTCGTCCATCGGGTCCCCGGCGTGCCAGCCACCGGTGCCGGCACTCTCGACGGTGACGCGGTCGGCAAGCCCGCGATCGGCCAGCGTCCGCCGCAGGACGACCTCGGCCATCGGCGAGCGGCAGATGTTCCCCATGCACACCAGGCATACGCGGTAAGACATGCCTCCATTGTCGCCAACCCGCGCCCATGACCCGCACCGCCACCCGGCCGCTGAACCTGCGATGAACACGGTCACGACCCCGCCCCACCCGTTCCCCTCAGTCCCGCGACACCGGCGTCCCGGATGAACACCGCACCAAGCGAGAGTCAGCCGGGGGCGGTGGCGGAGCGGCGACTCAGCGTCAGATCCCCAGCCCAGCCCGCTTGACCGCTCATGTAGCACGCCGACCGGCAGCGTTCACTGTCCGTTCATCTGCTCTCGGGGACCGAGTCACTTTCCGGGCCTACGTTTCAGAGCGACTAAGGACCAAGTGGGAGGAACCCAACCGTGAAGTATGCAGGCCGGCTCGCCGCCGTCGCCGTCGTCGGCGCGCTCTCGCTCGCTGCGTGCGGCACTGACAACAACGCTGGTGGCAGTGGCACCACCAGCTCGGCCAGCGCCAGCGCGCCCGCCGCGGGCAACGACAACGCCGGTGTGAGTGGCACGATCAACGCCGCCGGCTCCTCGGCCCAGGCCAACGCGATCACCGAGTGGACGAAGAACTTCACGGCCACCAACCCCGGTGTCACTCTGAACTACCAGCCCAGCGGCTCGGGCGCGGGCGTCCAGGCGTTCATCCAGGGCACCGTTTCCTTCGCCGGCTCCGACTCGGCGCTCAAGGACGACGAGCCCACCCAGGCCAACGACCGCTGCAAGACGGGCAACGCCATCAACATCCCGATGGTGACCGGCCCCGTCGCCGTCGTCTACAACCTGCCGGGCGTCGAGGGCCTCCAGCTCTCGCCCAAGACGATCGCCGGGATCTTCAACAGCAAGATCACCAAGTGGGACGACGCCGCCATCAAGGCCGACAACCCCAGCGCCACCCTGCCCGCCACCCCCATCC
>NZ_SSXE01000441.1 GCF_021699195.1 Nonomuraea sp. MG754425
GGCCACCGTAACCACCCTCGCGCCGGTCGCCGGAGCCACCGCCGGTACGGGGACCGCGGTCGCCGTAGCCACCCTCACGACGCGGACCCCGATCGTCCCTGTCCCGGAAGGGACGACGGTCGCCGCCCTGGGACCCACGGTCGTCGCCTTCACGACGCGGACCCTGGTACCCGCCTTCACGGCGCGGGCCCCGATCGTCCCGGTCGCGGAACGGCCGGCGTCCCTCGCCTCGATCGTCCTCGCGCCGCGGCCCGCGGTCACCGCGGTTGTAGGAGCTCGACCTGTCATCGGACCGGAACGGACGGTCGCCACCGGAGTCTCGTCCGCGAGAGCCGTACCCGCCGCTCCTGCCGCCTCCGTCAGAGCGCCTGTCACCGTGGTCGCCGCGCTCGCGCTGTCCGCCGTCCGATCCGTTATCTCTGTTCACTTCTGGTCCATTTCGTTGGCTCACCCAGCGGACTCACAACGACGGTCCACCGTGGCTGGGTCGCCGCCCGCCCTCGGGCCTTACGCGACGAAGGCCACCTGTGGGGTGGCCCGTTCTCTCCAGCCTAGCAAGTCGCTGAACGTCCACGAGCCGGACGCAACCGAATATTCATTCGATCACAAACGTCCGCTCATCAGGACTGCTCGGCATGTCAGCACGCATCCGCGAAATCGCCGAGTCCGCTCATCATGATCTCGCCTGCGAACAGGCGAGCTTCCTTACTTCTGCCGGACGACCGCCCCTGGAGCAGGGGACCACGGCCCTTCGATTCCGGCCCGGAAACGCAGAAAGGGCCCTGACACTCAAGGCGTCAGAGCCCTTCCCTAAAGATTGTCCGGCGGTGACCTACTCTCCCACACCCTCCCGAGTGCAGTACCATCGGCGCAGAGAAGCTTAACTTCCGGGTTCGGAATGTAACCGG
>NZ_SSXE01000442.1 GCF_021699195.1 Nonomuraea sp. MG754425
GGTGCCGGTCACGCGGGTGCCCGACTGGGTCCAGTTCGCGCCCCATCCGGTCGGGGTGTACTTCTGGCCGGTGGTCGGGTAGTCGAAGGCCAGCGACCACGACGTGATGGGGTCACCGGTGTTCTTCAGCGTGACATTCGCGGTGAACCCGCCCTGGCCCGGGCCGCTCGTCCACTGGTTGGCCGCGTACGTCACGTCGCACGCCACGGCCGCCTGGGCGGGGGCGGCCGTGACGGCCGAGGTCAGGCCCGCCGCGAGGACAAGAGTCGTGGCCACGGCGAGTCGTCTCGACAAGCGGGTCAAAGGGATCGGAGGTCTGTACTTCACGGGGTCTCCATGGGAGTAGGGGTGTGGGAGCGCTCCCAAAATGGATTGTGGGTGCACTCCGGCGTATGTCAACGGAATGGCGTGCCGGTAACCCCCGCGTTTCCTCTCACCTGGCTGCCCGGGATGAAAGTTTCATCCACGTTCCAGGGCATTCAACGAGCATGCGGGGCGGCGGACGCCTTCTCGAAGGGGGCGCGCTGTACACGGACTCGGACCCCGGCACACGATGGGAGCGCTCCCAGCCATCTAGTACTGGAGATGATCGCTCGTGAGACTCCACCGCGGCCTTCGCAGATGGGCCGTGACCATGACCGCCGCGAGTGTCGCGGCCTTAGGGCTCATCGTCGGACAGAGCCCGGCCGCCAACGCCGCCGTCGCCTGCGACGTGACCTACACAGCCAACTCGTGGACGAGCAGCCCTGGTCAGGGCGGATTCACCGCGAGCATCACGCTGAAGAACACCGGGGACCCGCTCACCTCCTGGTCGCTGGCCTTCGACTACCCGACCACCGGCCAGAAGTACACCCCGACCGGATGGGGCGCGAACTGGACCCAGTCGGGCACCCGCGTGACCGGCACC
>NZ_SSXE01000443.1 GCF_021699195.1 Nonomuraea sp. MG754425
GGCGACGGTGTGCAGGCCGAGGCCGGCGAGTCTCTTGGAGATCCGGGCGCCGATGCCCCAGAGCGCGTCGGTGGGGCGCTCGTTCATGGTCTCGGCCCAGTTCTCGGTGGCCAGGCGGCGGATTCCGGCGGGTTTGGCCAGGCCGGAGGCGAGTTTGGCCTGCTGCTTGTTGTCGCCGATGCCGACGGAGCACTCCAGGTGGGTGCGGGCGAGCACGGCCTGCCGCAGCTCGGCGGCGAGGGCCTCCGGGTCGTCGGTGGCGACGCCGAGGAACGCCTCGTCCCAGCCCCAGACCTCGACCAGGACGGGGAACTCGCGCAGCACGGCCATCACGCGTGCGGAGGCGGCCGCGTAGGCGGGCGGGTCGCTGGGCAGGAAGACCGCGTCGGGGCAGCGTCTGAGCGCGGTGCGCAGCGGCAGGCCGGAGTGCACCCCGTGCTCGCGGGCCTCGTAGGTGGCGGTGGCGACGACCGTGCGGGGCCGGGTGGGGTCGCCCGAGCCGCCGACGACGACGGGCCTGCCGCGCAGCTCGGGATGGCGCAGGAGTTCGACGGCCGCGATGAACTGGTCGAGGTCGAGGTGCAGGATCCAGTTCCTGGTGACCATGGTGACCAGTATGTCGTGCGGCCGGCTACCGGCCCTGGAGCAGCGTGTCGTCGCGGTAGAGCAGCGCGCGGCGCGGGGTCGCCCAGGCGGGGGCGCCGAGCGGCGGCTCCTCGCCCTCGGGCACGACGATCTGGATGAGGGCCCCGGAGGTCTCGAGCGTGACGAGGGTGTGCGTGCCGAGGTTCTCCATGACGGAGATGACGCCGTGCAGGGCGCCGGGGCGTTCGGTGGTGGACAGGGTCATGTACTCGGGGCGGACACCGTAGGTGAGGCGTTCGTCGGGGGTGACG
>NZ_SSXE01000444.1 GCF_021699195.1 Nonomuraea sp. MG754425
CCCCCTCCTGCTCGCCCCCATCGGCACCCACCGCAGCAGCCACACCGACGGCGAACTCGCCGTCGCCAGGGCAGCACGCAGCACCGACACCCCCATGATCGTCAGTACCGTCGCCTCCCACCCCCTGGAACGGATCGCCGCGGAACTCGCCGGCGCCCCCGCCTGGTTCCAGCTCTACTGGCCCGGCGACCGCGCCCTCGCCGCGAGCCTGCTCCACCGCGCCCACCAGGCCGGCTACCAGGCACTCGTCGTGACCCTCGACAACGTCCTCATGGGCTGGCGTCCCCGCGACCTCCAACACGGCTACCTCCCCTTCCTCAGAGGCGAAGGACTCGCCAACTACCTCAGCGACGAGGTCTTCCAACACCGCATCGGCGCCACCGGAGCCCACGACATCGACCTGCGCAAGGCCGTCACCCACTGGTCCGAGATCTCCGCCGACCCCGCCCTCACCTGGGACGACCTGACCTTCCTGCGCGACACCTGGCCCGGCCCCATCGTCCTCAAAGGCATCCTGCACCCCGACGACGCCCGCCGGGCGACAGACGCCGGCATGGACGGCATCGGCGTCTCCAACCACGGCGGCCGCCAGGTCGACGGCGCCATCGCCGCCCTCGACGCCCTGCCCGACATCATCCGGGCCGTCGACGGCCAGGCCACGGTCCTGTTCGACGGCGGCATCCGCAGCGGCAGCGACATGGTCAAGGCACTCGCCCTCGGAGCGGACGCCGTCCTGCTCGGCCGCCCCTACATCTACGCGCTCGCCCTCGCCGGCGAGGACGGAGTCCGCCACGTCATCCGCACCCTGCTCGCCGACTACGACCTGACCTGCGGCCTTTCCGGCCACACCGGCCCCCACGACCTCACCCCCCAAGCC
>NZ_SSXE01000445.1 GCF_021699195.1 Nonomuraea sp. MG754425
CTCCACGGCTCCGGCTACGCCGCCGGCCCCCGCCTGCTCCACCTGGCCGTCCGCACCCTCGACCAGGTCCACGCCGCCGACCGCCTCAAAGCCTCCGTCGAAACCCTCGCCGAACAGACCGGCGAAAGCGCCACCGCCGGACTCCTCGTCGGCAACGAGATCGTGCTCGTGGCCCGCAAAGAACCCGCCCACTCCCTGCGCGCCGTCGCCCGCGTCGGCGACGTCCTGCACCCCCACACCTCCGCCATGGGCAAAGCCGTCCTGGCCATGCTGCCCACCCCCCGGCAACTCGACATCCTGCGCACCGCCGTCGGCGAACACGCCGAACAAGCCCTCACCGACACCCACGCCGAACTCGCCACCGCCCGCGAACAAGGCTTCGCCGTCGACGAGGAAAGCTACGCCATCGGCCTGCGCTGCCGCGCCGCCGCCATCCTCGACCGCTCAGGCCACGCCGTCGGCGGCATCTCCATCGCCGGCCCCGCCGCCCGCTTCACCCGCGAGAACGCCAACGCCTGCGTACCCGCCCTGCTGGCCGAGACCAGACGCCTGTCCCTGGAGACAAGGAGCACCCGTTGACCACCTCGCAGGCCCTCTTCCACCGAGCCACCCACCACGTCCCCGGCGGCGTGCACTCCAACACCCGCTACCAAACCCCCCACCCCCTCTACTTCGCCCGCGCCGAAGGCCCCTACCTGTGGGACGTCGAAGGCCACCGCCACCTCGACTGCACCATGGGCAACGCCTCCGTCATGCTCGGCCACGCCCACCCCACCGTCACCGACGCCGTCACCACCGCCGTCCGCCACGGACTCACCACCGGCGTCGAAACCGAAGCCGCCGTCACCGCCGCCGAACACCTCGCCC
>NZ_SSXE01000446.1 GCF_021699195.1 Nonomuraea sp. MG754425
GGGCGGCGTTGAACCTGGCGCGGAGCTCGGCGATCCGCCAGCCGCGCGCGTGCAGCTCCAGTTCGATGTTGACGACGAGCCGGCCGCTCTCGTCGCGCAGCGCCGCCAGCGCGGACCTGCCCTGCTCGGCCGCTTCGACGTAGGGGAGCGAGGCGATGCAGTTGCCCATGTACGTCGCCCACTGGGTGAGCGTGCGGGCCTGGCGGGCGAACTCGACGCGCAGCCGGGTGCCGGGCAGGGTGGAGCCGTCCAGCGCGATCAGCGGCTCGGGGAGCGGGAAGGCGCTGGTGAGCCCCTGGGCGGCGCCCAGGTCGGCGAGCCGGTCGGTGAGGTCGTCCCAGGAGCGGCGGTCACGGGGCGGCCGGACGCCGAACGAGACGATCTGCGCCGCCCCGGCCAGGGCTGACGGGATGGAGTCGAGGGCGGGAAGCAACTGGTCGGGATCGTCCGGGGCGGGGTCGCAGTCGATGTAGGGGTAGCGGGGGCCGTAGTCGAGCCAGGCCATGTCATGGCCGTTGAGCTGGGCGAGCGCGTCGGCGAGGTCGGCGTACCAGAGCAGGTCGCCGAGGGTCTCCTCCTCGACGGGCGGCGTGCCGGGCCGTTCGGCGAGGCGTTCGGCGAGCGGGGCGCGCCCGCCGGCCACCGGCGGCTGGGTCCATCGGGCGGGGTCGCGCGTGGCGTAGCCGGCGGCCTCCCGCCACTCGCGCAGGCCGGAGACCGACCAGCCGCGCAGGTTGTCGCCGCCTTCGAGGAGACGGTCGGTGACGGCGTCGATGACGACCAGCGCGTACTCGGACGCCCTGGCCAGCCGCTGCCGGACGTAGGGCTCGGCGGGCGCGTCGAGCCTCGCGGCGAGGTCCCTGAC
>NZ_SSXE01000447.1 GCF_021699195.1 Nonomuraea sp. MG754425
GGGAGCACCCCGGCTGGGAGCCACCCGCCACCCTCTCCGACCCGGCCCACTTCGGCTCGGCACCGGGCGCCCGGCCGCCGTTCACCTCACCGCCCCTGTCCCCGGGGGGCGACCAGGAACCGTCCACCGACCAGCACCACGGCCTGCCAGGCGGCCACGAACCACCCACCGGCCACCCCTACGGCCCGCAAGGCGACCACGAACCACCCACCGGTCCCCTGTTCGGTCCGGCGGCCGACCAGCCCCCCGGCCGGGCCGCGGATCACGCCTTCGCCACGCCCCCCGAGCACGTCTTCGGCGCTCCGCATCCGTTCGGGGTGTCCCCGGCTGACGAGGCGCCGTTCAACGCGCTCCCGACCGGCCTGCCGCCGTTCGGCGCACCCGTGTTCGACCAGCCGCCGTCCGGCGACCCAGGGGCGGGCTGGCCGGCGGACGACGACCAGACCCGCCCGGGCCGCGTCCACGACGTCCGTGCCTGGGAGCAGCCCGAGGACGAGTCCGGCCGGAACACGAACCGGTGGCCGGTGAACCCGGTGGTCCCCGGCGCGCCCCCGTGGGAGCCGCCCCCCGCGTTCACCGCCGCCGCGGCGGGCATGCCGACGTGGCCCGCCCCCGTCTCCGACCCGCACGCCGTGCCGCCGTGGCCGGCCGCGACGGGCGAGTTGGAGGCCGAGCCCGACGATCCGAGCCTGCCCCCGCCCTTCGACCCCAACGCCACCAACCCGGAGGGCTTCACCCTCCCGGCCCACTACTTCGACCCGGACACCACGAAGACACCGGACACCACGACGGCACCGGAAACCACGACGAGGCCGGACGCCGCGACGAGGGACGCCTCCCACCAGCCGTCCCCCCACAC
>NZ_SSXE01000448.1 GCF_021699195.1 Nonomuraea sp. MG754425
CCGCCCCGGGTGTGCGCCGCTGCCTGCAGCGCGTCGACGACGAGTTCGGTGCGCATGTGATCGGCGATCGACCAGCCGACCAGCCGACGCGAATACAGATCCACGACGGTGGCCAAATAGAGGAACCGGCCACCACTGACGGGCAGATAGGTGATGTCGCCGACGTAGCGGGTGTTCGGCCGCTCGGCAGTGAAGTCGCGCTGGAGCAGGTCAGGCACCGGTGCCGCGTCCGGTTCCGGGATGGTGGTGCGGACCTTCTTGCGCAGATGCAGCCCGGCGATGCCGTGCTCGCGCATCACCCGTTCCACCCGCTTGTGGTTGACCACGATCCCGGCCGCGCGCAACTCGACCGTCACCCGGGGCGAGCCGTAGGTGCCGTCATGCTCGGCATGGATCCGCCGTACTCGCTCGGCCAACTGCGCGTCGGCCTGGCGGCGGGCCAGCCGCGCCGCGGAGCCCTTCAGCCACCGGTAGAAGCCCGAGCGCGACACCTGCAGCACCCGACACAACCGCTTCGCTCCGTAGAACGCCTTGTGATCCTCAACAAACCGGAAGCGGTTCACCAGTTCGTCTCGTTCGCGAAAAGCTTGGCCGCCTTACGCAGAATGTCTCGCTCTTGCTCCAGCTCCCGGATCCGCGCCTTGAGCTGCTTGTTCTCCTCTTCCAGCACGTCGTCCGAGGGTACGGGCCCGGCCGGTGTGTCCTTGCCGGTCCCGACCCCGCCGGCCGCTCGTGGCCCGCCCTCACCCCGAGCCTGCGCGGCGCGTACCCACACCCGCAGCGTCTCGCGGCTGACCCCCAGATCCCGCGCGATCGACGTGATCGTCCGATCCGGCCTCGACAGCACCAGCGCCACCGC
>NZ_SSXE01000449.1 GCF_021699195.1 Nonomuraea sp. MG754425
CGTCCTGTGCGAACGGCGGACCGCTCTCGGACGACCGCTCCCGCGCAAACGGCCGGCCGCTCTCGGGCGACCGGCCCTGCGGGAGCGGGTGGCCGGTCGAGGGTAAGCGGCCCGGTGGTTGTGGCCGGCCGATCGGGGGCGCCTGCCCCTCCTGCGGTGCCTGTTCCTCCCGCCGCGTGTGTCTCTCCTGCGGTGCCTGGCCCTCCTGCGGAGTCTGTCGCCCATGCGGTGCGGCACCCATCTGGTGGGGCGGCGGTGCCTGGCGCGGCGGCGGAGCGGGCCGATGTTGGGGCGGCGGAGCAGGCTGCCGATGGGATGGTGGACCGGACTGCTGGTGGGACGGTGGTGACGCGGGTGGTCCGCCCGCGTGCCCACCCGAACCCGCAGACCTACCGAGGCCCGCGGACCCACCCGAGCCCAAGTGCCCATCCGAACCCGCGGACCCACCGAGGCCCGCCGGTCCACCGGGGCCCCCGTGTCCGTCACGACCCGCGTGTCCGCCGGGAGCCGCAGGCGGAGCGCCCCCAGGGGCGGCGGCCGACCCTGGCGGCGGCCCCTGGCGCTGGGCGTAGTCGCCGCCGGAGGGGCTGACCCAGCCCGGCGGGTTCCCCCGCCACGAGGCGGGCGCGTCGGAGGGCCGGCTGTCCGGAGGCGCCCAACCACCGCCCCGCGCTCCCGGAGCAGCAGGCACCCCAGCACCGGGCCCCGGAGCGGCCGGCACCCCGGGCCCAAGCTCAGGACCAGGCCCTGGTCCAAGACCAGAAGCGGGACCGGGGCTGGGGCTGGGGCGGGGGCCATGGCCAGGACTGGGGCCGAAGCCAGAACCGGGGCCAGGCCCAAAGCCAGGAC
>NZ_SSXE01000450.1 GCF_021699195.1 Nonomuraea sp. MG754425
GCGGTTGGCGGGTGAGGAAGCGCGGTTGCGGTCGAACGTGAACGCGATGTTCGTGAACCTGTCGCGGCGTAGTCAGACTCTGGTGGAGCGGCAGATCACTTTGATCGATGGTCTGGAGCAGGGTGAGCAGGACGAGCAGCGGCTCGGGAACCTGTTCAAGCTGGATCACCTGGCCACCCGTATGCGCCGCAACAGCGAGAACCTGCTGGTGCTGGCCGGCCAGGACCCGCCCCGCCGGTGGAGCCAGCCGGTCAAGCTGGTCGACGTGGCCAGGGCGTCGCTGTCGGAGGTCGAGAGCTACGAGCGTGTGGTGCTCCAGGTGCCCGACGGGGTGTCGGTGGCCGGGCAGGCCGTCAACGACGTCATCCACCTGCTGGCCGAGCTGGTCGAGAACGCGTTGTCGTTCTCCCCGCGCGAGACGCGGGTGACGGTGTCCGGCAGCCGGATCGACGGCGGCGGCGTGATGTTGTCCATCACCGACTCCGGCATCGGCATGACGCAGGAGGAGCTCATCCAGGCCAACGAACGGCTGACGGACGCGCCCAGCGTGGACGTCTCCGTCTCCCGGCGGATGGGCCTGTTCGTGGTCGCCAGGCTGGCGCACCGGCACGGCATCCGGGTGCAGCTCCGCCCGCACAGCTCCGGCGGGCTCACCGCGATGGTGCTGATCCCGGAGAACATGCTCGGCACCCAGGCCGCGAACCTGGCCGGCATGCCGTCCTTCTCCGGCAACCAGCCGCCGTCGTTCGCGGACCAGCAGCCGCCGTCCTTCCACGGGGACCAGCCGCCGGCCTTCGCGGGCGCGGCGCCCGGCGGTCCACACGGCGGCCCCCACGGCGGCCCCCACGG